>CAZPDW010000059.1:1205-12842 GCA_964585535.1 uncultured Pirellulales bacterium | reverse complement strand
TATCGTCGGCTGGGGGACCAATTACTATGGTCAGGCGACGCCTCCTGACGGAAACTCTTTTTTAGCCATTGCCGCAGGAGGGGGACACAGTCTTGCCCTTAAGTCCGACGGCAGTATCGCCGGCTGGGGGAGAGATCATTACGGTCAGGCGACGCCTCCTGACGGAAATGGTTTTTTAGCCATTGCCGCAGGATATTGGCACAGTCTTGCCCTTAAGTCCGACGGGACTATTATCGGCTGGGGAAACAATGACTCTGGTCAGGCAACGCCTCCTGACGGAAGTGATTTTGTCGCCATTGCCGCAGGGGGGCACTCTCTTGCCCTGAGGGGCGTTTGTGACTTTGTTTTAGCCGGGGATATGAATAATGACTGCCGGGTAGATTTTATAGATTATTCCGGTTTTGCATTGCAATGGCCGGGGACTTACAGTATGTCAGATTTGGCTGAATTCGCATCTAACTGGTTAGTGAACTGCTATCTGAACCCGGATGACCCCGGCTGTGTGCCTGAATAGAATGGCCGGGACGTGATGCGCGAAATCGGCTGTGACATATCCGTCTGAAGGGTTGTTCGGATAGGTACTAAGAATGTCACAGTTTGCGAGAGTAAATGGGCTGGTTCAAGCGACGACGGCGAGAAGAAACGGCGGCCGGGGCTTTTCCGAGCGAATGGCTTTCGATTATCGAGAGGAATGTGCCTTATTACAACCGGCTGACACTGACCGACAGGACAGAACTTCAGAGGCATATCCTTATATTCCTTTCTGAAAAGCGATTCGAGGGCTGCCGGGGTCTTCAGATTACCGATGAGATACGCCTGACCGTGGCGGCGCAGGCGTGCATTCTGCTTTTGCACCGGCGGACGGATTATTATCCGGGGTTGAAGACGATACTGATATATCCTGAGGCGTACGTGGCGAGGGCAAGAAGGCGCATCGAGGGCGGGCTGATAGCCGAGGGCGAGGAGGTTCGATTGGGCGAATCCTGGCGGCGGGGCTCGGTGGTGCTTAGCTGGGACGACGTTCGCCGCGGGGCGGCGGATATTCACGACGGGCAGAACGTGGTGTTTCACGAGTTCGCACATCAGCTTGACAGCTCGGCAGGCCGCGGCGACAGCAGCAGGGTTCTTCGACGGCGGTCGAGTTTTATCGCCTGGGCGCGGGTACTCGGGGCGAATTACGAACAGTTACGCCGGGATGTGGATGCGCACAGGCCGACGGTTCTTCGTGCTTATGGTGCGGTCAGCCCGGCGGAGTTCTTTGCGGTTGCGACGGAGGTGTTTTTCGAGAAGCCGAGAGAGCTGGCCGGGACGCATCCGGAACTATATCGTGAGCTGAAGAATTTTTACCACCAGGACCCGGCGGGAGAGGGGGGAAATTGACTATTTTCTATTGACTATTGCCTATTGGCTATTTGGGATTGCAGGGAGGGATTGATTATTGGTCATCGACAGGTTAGTATTGGGTGATTGAAATTAGCCCGGCGGCGACCGGGAGGTTTTTTTATATGGAGGTTTGTGTAAATGAAGCTGGGGCGTGCGTTAATGTTGGCGGCTGTTTTGCTGGTGATGGTAAAGGGCGTGGCCTGTTTCGCAGAGGACAAACGAATAGAGACATTGTCGAGCGGGGCGAGCGCACCGGATTTTAATCTGCCGGGTGTTGACGGGAAGATGCACCGGCTCGGTGATTATGCGGATGCGCAGGTGCTGGTTGTGATATTTACGTGTAACCACTGCCCTACCGCACAGGCGTACGAAGGACGGATAACGAAGTTAGTGGCCGATTACAGGGGTAAGGGCGTGGCGGTAGTTGCGATATCGCCCAACGACCCGCTGGCGATTCGGTTGGATGAATTGGGTTATACGGATTTGAGCGATTCGCTTGCGGAGATGAAGATACGGGCGGCGGAGAAGGGATTTAATTTTCCGTATCTTTACGACGGGCAGACGCAGAAGGTATCGATGGCATACGGGCCTGTGACGACACCGCACGCGTTTGTCTTCGACAAAAAACGAAAACTGCGTTACGAGGGCGGAATTGATAATTCGCAGGACCCGAGGTTAGTGAAGAGGCATTTTTTGCGGGATGCGATAGATGCGCTTTTGGCCGGGCGCCAGGCAGCGGTGAAGCAGACGAAAACGTTCGGGTGCTCAATTAAGTGGTCGAGCAAACGCGAATGGGTCGCCAAGGCGTTCGAAGAGTGGGCGGCCGAGCCGGTTGTTTTGAATGAGATTGATGCGTCAGGCCTGAAGAATATTTTGAGCAACGATACGAAGAAGCTTCGGTTAGTGAACCTCTGGGCGAGCTGGTGCGGGCCCTGCGTGATAGAATTTCCGGAATTAGTGAGGACGAACCGGATGTACCGGGGGCGGGATTTCGAGATGGTGACTGTCAGCACCGATATGGTAAGTATGGCCGAGCGGGCGCTCGGTTTTTTGAAGGAGCGAGAGGCATCGATGCGGAACTGTATCTTTGCCGGGAGCAGGCAGGGATTCATAGAGACGTTCGATGCACAGTGGCGCGGGGCAATTCCTCATACGCTGCTGATTAAGCCGGGCGGTGAAATTATCTACCGGCACGAGGGGATGATTAACCCGCTGGAGCTCAGGCGCGTGATTGTGGGGCAATTGGGGCGGTACTTTTTCTGAGAAATGTTTATTCGATTGGGATTTTCGGGGCAACAGGCGGGTTTTACGGCGAAGGGGATATTTGACATTCGCCGGCTAATCTGGTAAAATAGTAAACCAGCCGGGTTGGGCGATAGTGTGCAATTCGGTGGATATGAGGGTGTATGGAAGGTGAAATGTCGATGTTTTTAGTCAAATCTGAAAAGGAGGAGTGAGATGTCAGGCAAATCAGTAAGTATCGTTGCGTTAATGGTTCTATCGGCGGTGGGGTTCGGCGTTACGTATCCCGGCCAGATTGGTGTGAACCTTGGCGGCGTCGGCGAGGCAGGTGGTATGTTTGTGGATATGGCGAAGGAGCATCACCGGTACAGCCGGCTTCCGAGCGGGACGATGGCGTACGACAGTGAGGGTTGGCCTTCGTGTGATGCGCAGCTTGTTATGGATTTTCGCTTAGTGGCGGAATGGATTGGAGAGATTGACGACCCGGAGCAGTACCGCTATGACAACACAGGGACGTACAAGTGTTCGTTTGTCGGGCAGGCGGCACTGAGCGCCTCAGGTGCGAGTATTGCGAACAACAGCTATAATTCAGGGACGAACACGACGACGTTCGATTTTATCATATCGCAGAAACAGGCGTACTGCCATCTGGAGTTTACGAACACAAAGCGGACGGCTGTAAGCAGTATGGATACCGGCTTTACGGATTTGAAAATGATAAGGCCGGGTTATCCTGCGGACAGTAACCAGGTATTTACGGACAATTTTATTAACTGCCTGACGAGTGCGAGCTTCAGCGCTATCCGGTTTATGAACGTAACGGGCGCCAACGGCGAGGAGCCGACATACCCGGCAGTGACGACCTGGTCGCAGCGCAAGCTTGAGACCGATGCGGCACAGGTGTCTATTCCCGATATCGGCAAGCCCAGCGGGGCGGCCTGGGAATACGTGATTGACCTGTCGAATATGGTGAAAATGGACCCGTGGATAAATGTTCCGGTCTCGGCGGATACGGACTACATAACGCAGTTGGCGACGATGTTCAGGGATAATCTTGACCCGAATCTGCACGTCTATGTCGAGAGCAGCAACGAGGTCTGGAACGACATATTCAGCCAGTACGACTGGAACGTGGCCCAGGCGGGCGCTCTGGGGATAAACGAGCATGAGAACTATGCGAGGCGTACGGTTGAGCTGGCGCAAATTTTCGAGGGCGTGTTCGGCACAGGTTCTCTGAACAATCGTGTCCGGGTGATGCTGTGCTGTCACGCACCGATGCTGAAATGGTGGGTCCAGACGTATATGATACCGTATATCAACAACAATTTTCTCGGCCAGGCGAGCGACTATATCTATGCAATCGCCCGGCAGACGTATTTCGGTGGCTCGCTGGCGACCGGCGGCGGCACGGGAACGGTAACACAGATTCTGGACGAATGCCACAGCAATATCACGGGCCAGATGAGCGAGACGGGAGGCAACGAAGCTGGCCGGCTTCAGTGGGTACAAAAGGCGGCGACGTGGGGCCTGGTCGGCGGAGCGTGCTCGTACGAGGGCGGCCCCGACTTCGGGGGCGGCTCGACCAACAATATCGCAAACAGGATTACGGCCAACCGTGTCGAACGTATGAAAGACGAGTTCAAGTATAACCTTGACGATGCCTTTTTCGCATTAGGCGCCAACCTTGCGATGCAGTTTACGCTGCAAAGCCCATATCAGCGTTACGGCTCCTGGGGGCTGACCGACGACGTGGCGCAGCCGGACAGGAATTACAAATTTCAGGCGGTGCGTGAGCTTTTGGGCGATGAAACGTTGACGGCGGATTTTGATAACAGCGGCGTTGTAGATATTATGGACTTCAATGTGATGGCGACCGACTGGATGCTGCAGGATGGTTTCACGGGCTCGCAAGACCCGGGCTACGTTGGTCTTGTTGCCTTCTGGCCGCTGGACGACTCATCTGGTGATGTGGCGGTCGATGACTCCGGCAACGTAAGAGACGGGATGTTGGGTTCGGCGGTCGGCGCCGATGCGAATGACCCGACGTGGTTTAACGACGCCGAGCGCGGCTGGTGTCTGTATTTCGACGGCGGCGATTACATTCAGTGCGGCGGCGGCAAAAACGCAGGGGCCGACCCGTGCGACCCGGGGACGTGGACGGACCCGTGTACGTGGGCTGATTTTGCAAATTCGTCATTTACAATATCGGTCTGGATAAACCAGAACAACAGCCCGGACTGGGGCGTGTTCGTCGGCAAGGGTGAGATTCAGTATAAGCTTCAGTTCCTGCTTTTTCTTGACCTATTGCACTTTGCGTTTCCGCGGACGCCGGGCGGCTTAGGGGGCAGCGCTATGATATTGAACAACCAGTGGTACCACGTTGCCGGGCTCTGGGACGAGGATAACGAGTCGGCATACGTTTACCTGGACGGTACGCTCGACGGCTCGATGGATTACGGTACGGCGCATCCGGAGGGGGCCGGCGTCTTCATCGACAATGACTGCAACGTGCTGCTCGGTGCGACGGTGAGCGAGGGTTATCTTGAGGACCCGAACCGGCATAAAATAGGCGGCTGCCCGCTTCGTGGTGACGCGGCGGGATACGCCGAGCGATTCTTTAAGGGCTACCTGAGTGAAGTCAGGATGTATGAGCGGGCGTTGAACGAACTTGAGATAAAGTATTTAGCCGGTATCCCGTCAACATACGTTCCGTTGGATTCCGTTGCGAACATATATGATGAGGAGCCGCAGGGCTTGAAGGCGGTGAACTTCAGGGATTATGCGATATTAGCGAACGAGTGGATGCAGGCCCTGCCATAGTCCGAGATCTATGAAGCGAGTGAGAAAAAGCCCCCGCGAATTTCGGGGGCTTTTGTATTGAACAGTGCCACAGTACTGCTATGTTTTCAGGCACTTTTCACCGGTGTCTTTTTTACAACGTCCTCGTAATCGCTGATTTCCCCGAGTGATTCGAAACCGACGATTACGGTATCGACGCAGCCGAGATTAAGGACAAAATCAGCGCTCTTTTCGCGAAGCTCACGGCTGTATCGGAAGGCGCCTTCGCCGATAAGTTTCATACCGACAACACCCTTGCCGGCATCGTGAATTTTTTTGATGATGGGGACGACCTCTTCGGGCGAGCCGTCCATTTCGGCGCCGTATGCGTTTATGCGTGTGTGGACGGAATCGACCCAGGGCTCTTCGGCTGCCGTTCTGAGTGCTCCCAGCGAATGAATGGAGACACCTACGGCGCGGACTTTCTGCTTGTTCTTTAGTTCGTACATACCGTCCATGTAGGGTTTGTATCGTGTGTTCCAGTCGGGCTCGAAGACGCAGTGGAACAGGAGCATATCGATGTAATCAGTGTTGAGCTCCTTCAAGAAACGATCGAAGGTAACCAATGGTTTTTCGCGCTCGCCGTCGAGGATGTCGAATCGTTGTATCTTGGTGCTGATGATGTAGTTTTCGCGTGGTATGCCCTTCAGGGCGGGGATGATGTACGGATGCGAGCCGTACATATCAGCACAGTCGAAGAATCGGCAGCCGCGGTCGTATGACTCTTTGAGAAGCGCCTCGAATTTTTGCTTTCCGAGTCGTGTCTGGTTTGAGGAATGGTTGCCGCCTCTCATACCGGTGCCGAATCCAACCCGGGAGACCTTGATGCCGGTTTTGCCGAGTGAGACCAGTTCATAAGGGTCGAAAGTTCTTGCGTCGGCGGCCGGTTCTGCGGCGTGGCTCTGTGTGTGTGCGAGCCCCCAGGGGGCGAGCAAACCGGCGGCGCCGGCAACGGATTTTGTAAGGAATTCACGCCGTTTCATTTTTCCCATCATCATAACCCTCTCTAATTCTTGGATTTATTTACTTGTATAAGCATTTTAGCACAGTTGTTCTCAGATTTCCGAAGAAAAACCGTAATTTCCGGAGCCGATGTGGAAGACGGCGGTGCCGTTTTCGCTGCGGAGGAAATCGACGCCCGGTACCTGATCGAAGGCAACGGCTTTGCCTGACTCGGTGACCAAGAGCACATCGACAGTGGGTATATAGACGGTGGCGGTAGTATTTGCAGGGATGGTCACGTCGAGGGTAAGATTGTCGCCGTCGAGCTTCCAGCTTGTGGCAACGGGGCCGTTAATTGAATTATAGGCGGCCTTTGCCCAGGTGAGGTTGCCGCCCGGCTGCGGCTTTATGATGATATTGCGAAAGCCGGGCCCGTCGGTGTCGATACCGCCGATGGTCTCGAACATCCACTCCGCCACGGCGCCGAAGGAGTAATGTGCAAAGGAGTTCATCCCGGGGTCCTGGAAGCCCTTTTCGGGAGTCCAGCCGTCCCAGCGTTCCCAGATGCTGGTGGCGCCCTGCTTGATTGAGAATCGCCAGGATGGGAACGTATCGTTGCCGAAAAGCTTGTAAGCAACATCGGTTCGGCCTATATCTGTGAGCGTCGTCATAAGGTCCTTTGTGCCAATAAAGCCGGTGGAGAGACGCCGGTTTTGCTTCTCTATGCGGTCGATGAGCCGGCTTATCGCTATGGCACTTTTGTCTGGTTCGAGCAGGCCGAACTTTATGGCGAGAACATAGACGGTCTGTGTGTTTGACTTGATAGTGCCGTCGTCGGCGACGAGTTTTTCGTTGAAACGCTCTTTGATTTGCTCGAAGAGTTGGTTGTATTTTTCTGCGTCGGTTTTTCTGCCGAGCGCCCGGGCGATTCGGGCCATCAGTTTTGTGCTGTGGGCGAAGTATGCGGTTGCCAAAACGGCCTTGTCGGTCTCGGCGTCGATGCTGAGCCAGTCGCCGTAGCCCTTTGCGGGCCTGATGAGGCTATAGCTGTTTTTTTTACAAAAATCTATCCAGTCGGCCATATTGTCGTAATATCTTTCGAGGACTCGTTTGTCGCCATAGACCTGGTAGATTGTCCAGGGGCAGATGATGCCGGCGTCGGCCCAGGCGGCGGTGCCGCAGCCGTCGGCTATAACCCGCGGAGCGACATCCGGATAAGCGCCGTCGGACCTCTGGGCGTCGGCGAGGTCAGCGAGCCACTTGGTGAAAAAGGCGGCGACGTCGTTGTTGTATGTGGCGGCCCTGATGAAGACCTGTGCGTCGCCGGTCCAGCCGAGCCGTTCATCCCTCTGGGGACAGTCGGTGGGAATGTCGATGAAGTTGGCTCGCTGGGTAGTAACAATATTTTCGTAGAGCTTGTTGGCCATTTCATCGGAGCATTCGAAGGCGCCGGCGAGCGGGGTGTCGGAGCTGAGGGCCAGGCCCGTGACGTCATCGATTGTTGGAGTGCCGGGGTAGCCGGTAACCTGGACATATTGAAAGCCGTGAAAGGTGAAGCGGGGCTGATAGATTTCGGTCCCTGTTCCTTTGCAGATATAGGTGTCGGCGGCCCGTGCATTTCGCAGGTTTATAAGATAGCAGGTGCCGTCGGGATTGAGGCGCTCGCCGAAGTGCAGGGTGATTTTGCGACCCTTCGGGCCTTTGACTTTCAGCCGGGCAAAGCCGGCAAAGTTTCTTGCCATATCGAATACAAAGACACCCGGTTTTGGCTCGTTGACGCTTACCGGTTTTATTTCGTCGAACTGCCGGACGGCTGCGCCGGGATACGGCTGTAGAGCGGCTTCGATGTGCGCCGTAACATCGACCGGTTTCCAGGAGGTGTCGTCGTAGTCGCTGTTCGCCCAGCCGGCCAGTTCCTTTGTAGCGTCGTACGTTTCACCCATATATAAGTCGGCTTCGCGAATGGGCGAGGTGTTTGCCTTCCAGGAGCCGTCGGTAACAATCGTATCGTTCGTCCCATCTTCGTATTCGACGTAAAGTTGCGCGAAGAATCTTGTTTTGTCTCCGTAGTTGTCGCGTTTCGGTTTCCAGCCGAGGTAGCCGGCGTACCAGCCGTCGGCGAGGACGGCGCCGAGGGCGTTTTTGCCCGGGCGCAGCATAGCAGTGACGTCGTAAGTATTGTAGTAAAGCCGTTTTTTGTAGTTGGTCCAGCCGGGCGTGAAGTAGTCGTTTCCTGCACGTTTGCCGTTGATGTGAAGCTCATAAATACCGAGCGCGGAGGCGTAGATGACGGCCCGGCTGACCGGCTTTTCGATGTTGAGAGTCTTTCTCAGATACACTGCGGGCGGCAGTTTGACCTTGTGTGTTTTGATGTACCCGACTTCAACTTCCGGCAGGTTTTGGCGGGGCAGGTCAAAGCCGACCCACCGGGCCTTGAAATCGGATTTCTTCAGCAGGCCCATAGACCAGAAGGCGGGCAGCCCGTAGTCGGTAACACGGCCGTCCTGGTCCCAGATTCGGACCTTCCAGCAGCATTTCATTCGGCTCTTGAGCGATTTGCCTTTATAAACGATTTGATTTGTCCGGTCTGAGACTACTTTGCCGCTGTTCCAGAGGTCCGCAACATTTTGCCGGAGCTTTTCTTCGGAGCTGGCGACGAGGATTTGATAGGCGGTCTGCTTCTGCGCCCTTGTATCACAGTCGAGCGTCCAGCTTAATCGGGGTGCGGTAACTCCGATGGCGAGCGGGTCTTTGAGATATTCGCACCGCAGATTTTGAATGCGGATGTCGCTTTTGGGCAGGGGTGTCGATAAATGCTGCCCTGAACAGCCGAGGAAGGTTAGTAATAACACTGTAAAAACAGTCGTAATTTGTTTTGTCATTTTCGGACTCCTTAATAGATTATTGACTCATCGATTCGAGCATTTTTTCCCATCTGTTGATATATCGTAACCTTTCAAAAATCACTGCCTGTCATTATGGCCGAGATGACGGGTTTTGTCAAATGGTGAACCTTCCTGTGCGAACAGCTTGCACGGTTCGGTACGAGTCTGTGAAAAAAGAGAAATTTTATACTCGAATTGAACGAATCAAACGTATCGGCTAAATAAAAACGCTTGCGAAAACCGGTGGCTGCGGTTATCGTAATGCGGCTTTTTCATAGATGGGAACCATATTTGTAAATCCTTATTTTCAGGGTGGTTTTATGAGTGGAACTGCGAGGATTAAGGGTTTATCAGAACTTGATGAACTTTGTATCGACACGATTCGATTCCTCTCTGCGGACGGTGTTCAAAAGGCCGGCAGCGGCCATCCGGGTATGCCAATAGCAATGGCGCCTGCGGCATACGTGCTGTGGATGCGCTATATGAAGTACAACCCGGCGAACCCGACCTGGCATAACAGGGACAGGTTTGTCCTGTCGGCAGGTCACGGCAGTATGCTTATGTATTCGCTGCTGCACCTGTGCGGCTTCGATATGAGTTTGGATGATTTGAAGAGCTTCCGGCAGTGGGCCTCAAAGACGCCCGGCCATCCCGAGTATAAGCCGCAGCTTGGTATCGAGGTAACAACAGGTCCCCTCGGACAGGGTATAAGCAATGCGGCAGGAATGGCGATTGCGGAAAAGTACCTTGCCGGCTATTTCAACCGCGAGGGATTTCCAATCATAGACTACGACATTTACGTACTGGCAGGTGACGGTGATTTGGCCGAGGGCGTCTCATCGGAGGCGTCATCTTTGGCGGGGCATTTGGGGCTTGATAATCTGATTGTGATTTACGACGACAATCACATTACGATTGACGGCGACACGGCCCTGGCGTTCACCGAGGATACGGCCAAGCGCTATGAGGCATACGGCTGGTACGTTCAGCAGGTAGGCGGCGACGGCAATGATATGGCGGCGTTCGCCGGGGCGCTCGACAATGCCAAGGCACAAAGCGACAGACCTTCTATAATAAAGCTGCGCACTCACATCGCATACGGGGCCCCGAATATGCAGGATACCGCCAAAGCACACGGAGCACCCCTGGGCGCCGACGAGATAAAACAGATGAAACAAAACTTCGGGTGGGACCCTGAAAAGACATTTTATGTACCTCAAAAGGTCAGAGAATATATGGGCAGACAGGTCGAGGCGGGCGCCGAGGCGGAGGCGGGCTGGAACAAGATGTTCGATGAGTATGCCGGGGAGTACCCCGATTTGGCCGAGCAGTTCCGCAATGCCGCCGACGGTAAATTAGGCGTGAACATCGATGAGCTGCTGCCCAGGTTCGAGCCGGGTGAGTCGATTGCAACACGAAAGGCATCGGGCAAGGTACTGGATGCCCTTATGCCGGGCTGTCCTATGGTGCTTGGAGGAAGTGCCGATTTGACGCCCTCGAACAATACCAGGTTCAAGGATGCAAAGGATTTTCAAAAGGCCAGCCGGGACGGCAGATATATTCGGTACGGTGTACGCGAGCATGCGATGGGCGCAATAATGAACGGGATATCGGTCAGCGGCCTGGTGCGTGCATACGGGGGGACGTTTATGGTGTTCAGTGACTATATGCGCGGGGCGGTTCGCGTGGCGGCTATGTCGGGCTATCCGACCATTTTTGTATATACGCACGACAGTATCGGGATAGGCGAGGACGGGCCTACGCATCAGCCGGTGGAGCATTTGGCTGCGCTTCGGGCGATGCCGAACCTGCTGGTGTTCAGACCTGCGGATGCCAACGAGACGGCGCAGGCGTGGAAGTTTGCTCTTCAGTACCGCTCCGGGCCGGTAGCTCTTTGTCTGACGAGGCAGGCGCTTCCCGTGCTCGACCGGAACAAATTAGCTTCTGCTGAGAACTTGAGGCGCGGCGCCTACATTTTAGCCGACGGCGAAAGTCCTGATGTTTTGCTTCTGGCGACCGGCTCGGAGGTTGCCGTTGCGCTGCAGGCCTGCGATAAACTCTTGGCTGAGAGGATAAGCGCACGTGTAATAAGTATGCCCTGCTGGGAACTTTTCGAGCAGCAGAATAAAGAATACCGCAGCTCGGTGTTCCCGGCTAAGCTGACGGCAAGGGTCGGCATCGAGGCGGGCGTCGAATTGGGCTGGAGCAAGTGGTTGGGCGAAAAAGGCGCCTTTATCGGGATGTCCTCATTCGGTGCATCGGCGCCGGGCGGGGTTTGCTTCGAGAAGTTCGGGCTCACGGCGGATGCGGTCGTAACGGCGGCGAAGAAGCAGTTGGGTAAATGACC
>CAZPDW010000059.1:0-1105 GCA_964585535.1 uncultured Pirellulales bacterium | reverse complement strand
CTGCCGGCCGGCCGGGTCATCGCCGTAAAAGGCGAAAACGGTATCCAGGCCCAGGTCCTTGCCCCGGGCTGGCACTTCTTCTACTGGCCCTGGCAGTACGGCATCAAGAAAGTACAGTGGACCCAAATCAAAGAGGGCCAGGTCGGCCTTGTCACGGCAAAGGACGGACAGACCCTCCCGCCCGACACTATCTATGCCCCCGAATGGTCCGACCCCGACAGAATGATAGACGCCGCCTACTTCCTCAGCGAAGGCAATGGCTACAAAGGTCCTCAGCTCAGCGTCCTTAACCCCGGCGCATACCGTCTCAACACCGACCTTTTCGAAATAAAGCAGGTCACTGTTGTAAACGTCAGGGTCGGTACCGTCGCTGTTGTAAAAAGCAATGTCGGCCGGACGGTCGAGACCGAAGACCGCCTCGTCGCAAAAGGCCAAAGAGGTATCTGGAACAAGCCCCTCGGCGAGGGCCAGTACTACCTCAACACCAACGCCTACGAAGTCACACTCATCAGCATCCGCCAGACAAAGGTAAGCTACACCGCGGAAGTGGAGCGAGGCGAGGCCGGGGCCGCCCAGCCGCTCAAGCCCATCACCGTCCGAAGCGCCGACGGCTTCACCTTCCCCGTTGATGTCAGAATCACCTACCGGATAGACCCCGAAGACGCCCCGCGAGTGGTCGCCATGATAGGCGACGATGCTTTGATTCTCGATAAGCTCGTCACACCCAGAGTCAGGGCGACTTTCAGGAACAACGCCGAGAAGGTCAAGGCCCTCGCCTACGTCCAGAACCGTTCCGTACAGGAACAGCAAAGCGCCAGTATGCTCAGAGAAGACCTCGCCGAGTACGGCATCACACTACTCGAAATCAGCATAGGTGACATCGGCGACGAAAAGAGTCTCGGCGCACTGCTCAAAACACAGACCGACCGGGAAATCGCGCTCCAGGAACAAGCTACCTTCGAAGAACAGCAGCGAGCCGCTGAAAAGAAAAAGGCCCTGACGAAAACCACCCAGGAAGCCGAAGAGGAAAAACGGCTCGCCACCGCCACGTATGACGTCAGTATCGCCGAGCAGGACAAACAAAAGAAAATCATCGCAGCCCAGG
>CAZPDW010000058.1:7912-12935 GCA_964585535.1 uncultured Pirellulales bacterium | reverse complement strand
GTTTCGTAAAGAGGCGGCGTGTTCGGCGGCCTCGGCGTAAATACCCTCGGGCTTATCAGGACATAATCAATGGGAATATACTCATCGTTAATCTTCAAAAGCTCTCCCGGAAAAGCGGGCAGGCGAAGCGCCCGACAGTCCGCATACAAAGCAACCTTGTAGGCAACGTCACAGGCAACAAGCGTATCCGGCCGGACGGCCTGCTTAATAAATGCGTACGACCTGCTCTCGGGCGGACTTACCGGTGATGGGTGGTTTTTATGAGTGGCTGCCACACTATAAAACCTGAATATTCCAAACAAAAGCAGCCCGCAGAAGACTATGAGATTGAGTTGTCGTGCATATTTGAGCCGGAAGCTGTCAAACAGCCGCAGGGCCTCATTTACCCCGATAATGTAAACCAGCGGCCGAAGATAGACCCAGAAGCGTATGTCGTGAAGGACCAGGCAGACCAGCAGGAAATTGCAAAGAATCAGCAGGGCCGTAGCGCCCCTGAAAAGAGCGTAGCTTTTGCCGGCGGGGTTCCTGTCGTAGATGCAGGATGCGAAAAACAGAAACAAAAAGGGCGACGCTGATGAGAAGTTAGAAGCCCAAAAAGTGAAGCTGAAAATTTTTGAAACATTTCTCAATACTTTCCTGGCTACGGCGGTTCCGTATTCGGAGAACGCATCGATAGTCCCCACGGGCCCGTCAAGCTGCATCTCGATATCGGAATGCACGGGCCGAGTCTGGAGAACTATCCTTCTGGAATTGAAAAACGAAAAGCAGGGATTTCCGGTCAGGGCGGCGTTTCGAATAAACCAAGGCCCCGCTGCAATCGAAAAGCCGACAAGCAGCAGGACAAGACCGCGGGCTACGTTCTTTTTTTCAAGGCCCAGCCATACAAGCAAAATACCGGCCGGTATCACCGAAACAAATTGACTCCTCGCAAGGTAGCCCAGGCCGCATATTATCCCCACCAGAAAACATTTTGCTATCGATAACTTTCCTGAGAAACACACCAGCAACAGACAGAGCAAAAGAAAAGCAGCCAGCGACTCCGTCATACCGTTGTAACTGCTTATGGAAACAAAACGGTCGGAGACATAGACAACGACGGCGACAACGGCCGTCCAGAAGTTCGTAAGCTTAATCGCCAGGATATAGAGCACGAGGACACTCAACAGATAAAATATTCCCGAACTCAACACGGCTGCCTTAACGATATTGCCGGTCAGTTTATAGAAGAAGGCGTTAAGAACCACCGGCAGCGGGGCACGGTAAAGGTTGGGGCAGTTTTCTTTTTGGAGGTAGCCCGTTTGGTGGAAATAACGAATGTGTTTCGGGAAGACCTGCAGGGTCGAGAAACCTTTTCCGTCGGCTAGCTGCCTGCCCATCTGGGCGTAATCGAAGGCGTCGGGATTGGCAAAATAAGAAGTATTAAAACCCCATTGCCATATTACAGCCGCAGCGGCGAGCAGCAAAAAGCCGACGGTGTACTCTTTTTTGAAACTGGAAAATCTGCCTGCCATCTCTTGCCGGAAAAACTTATTCGCCGGAGGAATCCGGTATTCGTTTTAATGTTCTCAATATCGCCGGCTCTGTGTAATCGTCCGGCGCCGCCTGCCGGACATCAAGAATCATAGAGCCGATGGTGGGAATCGGACCCACAACCCCGGCTTTACGAAAGCCGTGCTCTACCGTTGAGCTACATCGGCGAATATTGAGTATGATAGCTATTGTATCGACCTGCGTAAACAGGCAGGTTGAGGGAAATCCTAAGTGGGGGGACTTTAGCGCCGATATTCCAAGAGCCGGCCGCCGAGTCGGCCCAGGCGGTCAACGAAGTCACGCTATTTCTTCGTCTGCTGGAAGATTTTGAATGTATTTTTGCCCGCCTGCTTGGCGGTGTAAAGCGCCTGGTCGGATTTGCTGGTTATATCTTCGGGGCTGCTGTTCGCATCATACTGGCCCAGGCCGACGCTGATGGATACCGGTATTTCGTCCTTTTCCCACTGTATAGGAGTACCGGCGACCACATTAACCATACGTTCTGCAACGACGGCGGCGTCTGCAAGCGAGGTGTTCGGCAGTATCACGGCGAACTCATCGCCGCCGTAGCGTGCAGCCACGTCAATCTGTCTTATCGAATGTCTGATGCGACTGCTGATTTCCACAATCACCTTATCGCCGGCCCTGTGACCGTGCCGGTCGTTCACCGTCTTGAGATTGTCGATATCCACCATAATCAGCGATATCTGCCCGCCGTAACGCCGGCTGCGCAAAAGCTCGCCTTCCAGAATCTCATAAAACGTCTTGTGGTTTATCAGCCCGGTAAGCCCGTCGGTTCTGGCCTGGCGCTGTATCTTCTCGAACAGCTTTATGTTGCCGATTGATGCACCCGCAAGCTGGCTGACCAAATCCACCAACGCAACATCTTCAGAGGTGAATGCGGAGCCGTTCTGCTTGTCCGATAAGTTAAGCACGCCCACCGCTCTCTCCTGGCAGACCAGAGGGGCTATGATACAGCCCTTTGTCCTGTAATTGCCGGCGAACGGACGCTGTGATTTTTTTATCACGGGCTTATTGTGCCTGTCGATGTCATCAACCTGTAACAGCTTGCCGCTTTTGACCGCTATACCCATCGGCGACGGCGGGTTCTGATTCAGCGAGACTATCTTGTTGATAAGAAAGGGATGATTGGATTTCTGCAGATGCAGCATTTTGTTTGCCTCGTCAAGCACATACAGCGAGGCAAAACCCGCACCGAGCAGCTTCGGAATCCGGATGACGCATATATTTGCAATGCGCTCGATGTCCAGGCAGTTAATCTGCCTGGCCAGCGGCGTAATCTGCTGCAGCATCGAGACGCCGCCGACGGAACTGTCAGCATTGTTATCGGAGCTTTTGCGAGTACGTCCCATATTTCCAAACAATCCAGCCGATTAGTTCATCCCGGCACATTACCCGGCAATCGCGACCATTCTGTATTGTCCCTGTATCGGACATTTCGCGGGCCTTGTTTGGTAAAACGTCGCCGCCGAGGTCAAAAAAAAAAATGCAAATTTTCAAAAAAATCCAAAAAAAAGTTGACAGCACTCAAAATACACTTTACGTTTTGCAAAACGTAAAATGCTTTTTGCCGTTTTTCTCGGGAGCCGTTGCCCTGGAATCAATTGCGGTCTTTGAAAGGAAGCCAGGCGCCGGAAGGTCCGTTGACAAAAAGATTCGGAACTCCCGGGGGCGTATTTACGGACGATGTGAAGTTGCCGATGACCTATTGAGTTACGGATTCTGATGGCCCGAATGTAGAGGAATCGGTTTTGGTGATGCAATCGAAAGTTAGAGACAACGTACTGCAGGCGCCGCCAAAGCTGTATCGCATCGGCGAGCTGGTACGGTACAGCCCCTTCTCGAGACAGACAATCCACAACTATACGATAATGGGGCTCATCCACGAAGCGCAATGGACCGAGGGCGGCCACCGGCTCTACGGCGAGTCCGTCTTCGAGGAGCTGTCGAGGATTATCGAACTCAGAAAGACCAAGAGTCTCTGTCAAGTAAGACAGATTCTCAGAGGCCGGGCAGAAAAAGGAAAAGGCCTGAAAACTTAAAGCCAAAAACGCAAGGTCGAAACGTAAAGCTGAAAACTAAGAAGTTCGTTGTTCTTTGTCGTTCTTCGACCGGCAGACGCAGGGAAGGAGCAGAAGGAACAGGGATGAACAGTTCGGACTCAACAGCGACGGGCACATATTTCAAGGGGGGTTGTGTATGAATTCTGCTGTGATTGTAGCGGATAACGTTTCGGAGGCGCTGATCAATATCATCGAGTTCACGCAGCGCCGGCAGAAGGTCCTGACGCAGAACGTAAACAATGTGCACAGCCCGGATTATGTTCCGAAGGACCTGGCCGTAGGCGAGTTTTCAAAGCTGATGTACGAGGCAATTGAAGAACACATTTGCAATCAAAGACTTCTGCTGCGAGACAGCGAAAACATCAAGTTCGGCCCGATGGGCAGTTTCGAGGCAAAGCCCGTAATCGACGAGTATGCAAAACGGCTCCTTCAAAGAAACCGTGATGAGTATCTTAGACTGCAGATAGACAAGCTGCTGGAAAACTCGCTGAACCAAAGGATTGCAATGGAGCTTCTGCGACAGAAACAGGGCAAGGCAAAAGGGGTCCAGTTGGATTTGAACTGACCGGGCCTTGCCCGAATAAAGGCCAGATTTCAAGGAGGAAAACTGTGAAGACCAACCAGAAGCAGCTCGACATCGAGAAAACATGGGAGCAGTTCCACAAGAATCACGATGAGTGCTTCCGCAATCTTTTGCTGGAGCGCTACAGTTATCTTGTGCGATATGCTGCTGAACGGCTGCACAGCAAGCTGCCGGACAAGGTGGAGTTGGACGATTTGATAAGCGCGGGCTTCTTCGGACTGAAGGACGCAATTGACGCCTACGACCCTGCCAGAGGTGTCAAATTCGAGACCTACTGCTCGCCGCGGATTCGAGGTTCGATTCTTGACGAATTGCGGAGTATGGACTGGGTCCCGCGCCTGGTTCGTGCGCGGGCCCACCAACTGGCAAAGGCAAAACAATCGCTCGAGGCCCATCTCGGCCGCAAACCCCTGAAAGAGGAGCTGGCTGAAGAGCTGGGTATGGATATGGATGAATTTAACCGGCTCCAGCGGGATGCAAACGCCACCGGTCTGGTCTCGCTGAATACGCAGTACGGGGATGACGAAACCGACAAGGAGATGCGGGAGATAGATATAATCAGCAACAGAAAGAGCGAGTCGCCCCCCACCGAGGCCCAGAAGAGGGACCTGAAAGACCTTTTGACGAAGGGGCTGACGCGGGCTGAGCGGCTGATTATCGTGCTGTACTACTACGAAGAGATGACAATGAAGGAGATTGGGGCGACGCTGGATTTATCCGAATCCCGCGTCTCGCAGATGCACTCGTCGATTATGGCCCGGCTCAAGGCGCAGCTCGAAAGGCGCAAGAGGGAATTCTCGACCTGACATAGAATGTCCGGCAAAAG
>CAZPDW010000058.1:0-7902 GCA_964585535.1 uncultured Pirellulales bacterium | reverse complement strand
ACCCCGAAACGAACCGACTCGCCGGCTTTGTCCTGCATTTGCGGACGTGCTATTGCTCTGCATCGATTACACAACGGAAACCTATTGTAGAGCATCTGTCCAGCCCCGGCCACATCCGGATAAATTTCGTGTGGTGATTGCAGGGCTTGGGGCCTCCCTGAACGTACCAGTCGCTGCCGGAGGCGTTGAAATAGCTGCCGCCTCGAATCATAACGAACCTCGTATGCCCGTCGTCACGGCAGCTCTCGGTCCACTCCCAGACGTTGCCGGACATATTGTAGCAGCCATAAGGGCTCCGGCCTTCCGGACAGGAATGAACCGGCAGCGTCCTGTCGCCGGTTGTATTGCACTTTTCCGGGTCAAATTCATTTCCCCAGGGCCAAATGCGTCCGTCGGTCCCCTGCGCTGCCAAATGCCATTCCGGCTCGCTCGGCAGCCGTTTGCCGGCCCATTTCGCATAAGCACGCGCATCATCGATATCGATATAGACTACCGGATGCTCTGCTAATTCTTCGGGCATTTTGCCGTTGGGCCAGTGTTTCAGGAAATTTTCGGGATGCTGCGGTTTATACCCGGTGGCATCGAGGAACCCCTTGAACTGAGCGTTTGAAACCTCCGCTTCATCGATAAAAAAGGGATGAACCTCGACGCTGTAATCGTGTATGCCGTCCATATCCGGGCCGAATATGAATTTGTGCCACTGCCCGGGCCCTGTGCCCGGGTCGGGATAACAGCCGCATTCTCGCTTTCTGTGTTTTATGAGCATTCGGACATTGCCGCCGGGGACAAAAACCATTCCGGCCGGCGGATTGTTTCTATCTCTTAGAGCAGTTGGCACAACAGGAGCGGGATTAACAAGCGAGTGAGCAAAATTCCTTATATCAACCGGCGGTGTTTGTCGCTCTGCAAGGCGGCTTTGCCGAGCAAGCAAATCTCTGAACGGCTTATCAACGGCTGATTGCTCGACGGCCGCCACGCAACCAAACCGCTCGACAGAGCCGATGACAGTAGCCCTGCCCTGCCCGGTCCGAACCCGCAGGGCCCGGCCATTCCACAAATCGAAGTACAGCGTTTTCTCGGTGTTCGGCATATCGAGCAGAGCAGCATCGGTGATTGGTCTGCCGTAGTTGAGGATGGTAAAAACCATCGTTTTCTCACCCGGCCAGCGATTTGCAAAGAGTTTCTCCCGGAGCGTCGGGTAGAACGGGTCCCATCGAGTGCTCTTGAAGTTCTCGGCAAAGCATCGCAGTATGCCCACAACCCGCTTGAAGGTTTGCCTGTCCCGAGCAGGCCAGGGATTATAGCTGCCGAAGATATTCTCCCAGATAAGCATTGCGCTGCCGTTAAAAAACGCGCTTTCAATTTCCTCCGCGTGGCTTCGGCTCCAGCGTTTTATCTGGTACTGTATATGGCGCGGTTCTATCCACTTGAGGCGTAACAGGCCCGGCGGGTCGGGCTGCTCGAATCCCTGTGCCCAGGAGCCGCTGCAAAGAGCCAACTGGCTTACCGGCGGATGCCCTTCAGGCACAAAGACGACGCCGGGCCGCACCTTGTCGATGGCTTCTCGCAAAACAGATGAGCCGGCCGGCATCGTATCGAGAAAAACGGCGTCGGCTTCGATGGCCTGTACCAGCTCGGCCAGGGCCTGCTCGTCGGATTTGCCCTCGCGACGGGTGCCGATGTCCCAGGGGTTGTAGTCGATGGATACCTTTACGCCGCGTTGATGCGCGCGTCGAACAAGGTCACGCAAGCCGGCAAGACCGCCGGGCATATCCCTGTAGAAATCGAACTGATTTCGCTGGTCCACGCCAAGCCGCGGATAGCCCTGCCAGAGCAGTATCATATCGTAGCCGCCGAACTCGCGGATACCATCGTCAAGAAATGCGTCGAGCGTGTACTCGCCTTTGTCGGGGTCATAGAGCGAGCGGTCGAACATAAAAGTGAAGTGGCAGCAGTATGCTCCGGCGGCCCAGGACAGGTCGGCCCGCTCGTAGATACTGCGGTCGAGTGAAGCGCCGCCGCTGGCGAATTTGCGGCGATACTGCCTTAGCATATTAAGATAAAGTTGCCGCTGCTGGCCCGGCTGGGGCTGAAAAATATAGTATTTGTTCATACGCAGGTGCTTTGAAGCGGATTCGGCCGATAACGCAGCGGGCCGGACCAATAGTGTGCATATCAAAATAGCAAACACCACCCGACAACCGTGCATAGTTAATTTCAAGACCTGATACGACCTGTCCATAAACCCATTCCAATATACAGCTCGACGAACAATGTTGATTATCCCGCATCCTGCGACGTCAATCAAGCGATATAGTTTGAGTTCTCTTGCGGCCAAAACAGGAGATTGAACGAACAGGTTTGATTTTGCCCGGCTGTGTCCTTATACTATCGCCGTATTTGAAAGGACGGACGATGAGATTTACAAAGATGCACGGCCTGGGCAATGATTATGTATATGTCAATTGCCTCGAAGAACAGGTGGCCGAGGCGGCGAAACTGGCTAAGGCCGTCAGCGACAGGCACTTCGGCATCGGCTCGGACGGGCTGATTTTGATATGCCCGTCGCAGCAGGCAGACGTACGAATGCAGATTTTCAATGCCGACGGCTCCGAGGCCGAGATGTGCGGAAACGGCATCCGGTGCGTCGCTAAATATGCCTATGAGCGCCGGCTGGCGGAGGCGGGGCCTTCGTTTCCAGTGCCCGGCCGGCCCGACTGTCCCGCTTCACTTCGCATAGAAACCGCAAGCGCAGTCCTCACAGTCGGCCTGAGAACCGACGACAACGACAGGGTGCACAGCGTCTGCGTCAATATGGGCGAACCAATCCTGAGGCCGAAAGATATACCGGTCGAACTGCCCGGCGAGCAGGTTATCGCTCAGCCGGTGGAAATCGAGGGACAAAAGCTGCTGATGAGCTGCGTGTCGATGGGTAATCCGCACGCGGTTTTCTTCACTGAGGATTTGGAACAGATTGAACTGGAAACAATCGGCCCGGCCATTGAAAGGCACCGGCTTTTTCCCAACCGAACAAATGTGCACTTCGTAAGGGTCGATGGGCAGGGCGAATTTACGATGAGGACGTGGGAGCGCGGCAGCGGCATTACCCTGGCGTGCGGAACGGGGGCCTGTGCCTGCTGTGTGGCCGCCGTGCTGACAGGCCGGTGCCGGCGGCGGTGTACGGCGCATCTGCCGGGGGGGAACCTTGAGTTGAACTTCTCGGCGAAGGACAACTGTCTCTATATGACCGGCGAGGCGGTGGAGGTATTCGAGGGAACCTGGCCTGACGGCTAAAGCTAACCACCTCTGCACAGGAACCTTGCTGTAAAATCGCCGGCCCTAAGATTGGTTTTGGGCTGAGCAGCGGGGATTTTGACTAAACAGACAGCGATTTCAGGCCGAAAAACAGAGTGTGTTGTCTTTTTTCAACACCGGCGATTGGCAATATAAACACAAATCGCATAAAATGACGTTATGAGAAAAAAGAGCATTCTTGTCATTGACGACGACAGTATCATCCTCGAATCGCTGACCGGCTTTCTCACGGCGGAAGGTTTTTCAGCCAGAGGAGTAAGAACGCTCAAGGATGCGCTGCCGGAGCTGGACAGCCGGAGTTACAATCTGGTTATCACAGAGCTCAGCCTGCCTGACGGGGACGGCTTTGACCTGCTCGACGCCGTCAGGGCCGATTATCCCCGGACCGTAGTAATCGTGATAACCGGCTACGGCACGATAGAAAGCGCCGTCAAGGCAATCAAGCGGGGCGCTTACGACTACCTGACCAAGCCAATCAACGACGACGACCTCAGATTAGCCGTGGAGCGGGCGATAAAGCAGCAGGCGCTTATCAGCGAGAACGTAACTCTGCGCTCGCAGCTTGTGCAGAGATACAGCTTGGAGAGTATTCTCAGTCACGACTACAAAATGGCTAAAATCTTCGACCTTGTCGAGGCGGTGGCGGATACGAAGACGACCGTGCTGATGACCGGCCCGTCGGGCACGGGTAAAACCATACTGGCCCGCGCAATCCACCATCGCTCCAGCCGGGCCGACAAGCCGTTCGTGGAAGTGAGCTGCGGGGCGCTGCCGGAGACGCTGCTCGAAAGTGAGCTGTTCGGCCACGTCAAAGGCGCATTCACCGGGGCCGTCAGCAACAAGAAGGGCAAGTTTTTAGCGGCGGACAAGGGCACAATCTTTCTCGATGAGATAGCCAACGCATCGCCGGCCCTTCAGGTAAAGCTCCTGCGGGTTATTGAAGACAGGCGGTTTGACCCGGTCGGCAGCAACAAAATGGTTACCGTAGATACAAGGATAATACTCGCCTCGAACAAGAACCTTGCCGAGGAGGTAGCCGGCGGCAGGTTCCGGGAAGACCTCTATTACCGAATAAATGTAGTTGCCATAAACCTGCCGCCTTTGTGTGATAGGATTGGGGATATCCCTCTGCTGGCGGGGCATTTCCTGCGAATGTACTGCACACAGCACAACAGGAAGAAGGCGGGCATAACCGACGAGGCAATGGAGTACCTGCAGCACTACAGTTGGCCCGGCAACATCCGCCAACTGGAAAACGTTATCGAGCGGGCGGTCCTGCTGAGCAAGAACAGCTTCATAGGGCCGGACGATTTGCCGAGCTCCGTCAGGCAGGATGCAGGCCGGCTGCAGGCAGAATACCGGCCAATGAGCTTGAAAAAGGCCCTGGCCGAACCCGAGAAAAACATCATTCGCCGGGCGCTCGAGGCCCACCACTGGAGCAGGCGGCAGACCGCAGAAGCCCTTGAGATTAACCGCACAACGCTTTTCAAGAAAATGAAAAAGTACGGGCTTTATGAAGAGGCCGAGCGTTCAGGACTCATTTGATACTCCCCTCCGCCGGGGCGTTTCAAGGGCTGTAAGGGACCAAACGCCAGTTTTGTGCGAGCAATGCAAAGTCGTCGAAAAAAACCCGGCTGTCTTTGTTAAGGTCGGCCCCGCCGCAGAAATCGTTGGCATCGTTGCAGTCGCTGAACGGCCAACGGTCGGTGAAAAAAACCAGGTCAGTCAAATCTACGTCGCCATCCGGCTCGAAGTCGCCCTTTCGGACAACTCCTGACAGGGCATGGCCATTGACAACGTCCCATACCGCATCCTGAATCTGTGCAACCACGGCGGGAGCGATTGTGCCGTAATCGGGAGGCACAGCCAAACCGGCGGGGTCTTCTTTGTAGAGCGTCGCATAATACGTTGTGCCGACGACATACTGACCGATGTTGTTGAAGTGAATGCCGTCGGCATAAACGTCGCATACGTCGGTAAAGCCGGGCACCTGGCCCGCCTTCATTCGCTGATTTAACTCGTACAGCACATCACCTGCCGGCACCATTAGTATGGGTTTGGCAAGTGCCGGGTATTTATCCCGCAGGGCGTATGTAAGCGTCTCAAAATAATCCCTTGTCTCGTTAGTGTTGTCCCAGCCGCCGGTATATTCCCGCAGCCACAGGGCATCGTAATCTAATGAGCCGTCGTTGTTTTTTCGGGGCCAGCGCGAATAAATATAGAACTGACAATCAGCATTGGCGGGGTTACTCAATGCCAGGTCGATGAATCTGCCTGCATAGTTGACGTCGTTGTCCAGCAGCCGGTCAAAGGGCTGCAAGCTTATGGCGTCCCATTCGTAGTTGGGCAGTGCGTTCGGGTAAAGTCCGTAAGGCGGCTCCTGGAAACCGTCGGTCGGATGATTCCATAGCCACTCCAGGGGAGCGCCGGGAATCATATCCCTTCCCCAGAGGTGCGTATGGCCCTGGGCTTCGGCCATAGCATCGAGACCGCCGTAGTTAATCTGGTCGGTAACACTGTTGCCGACGAAATAAACGCTGAACGTCTCAGCCGACGCAGGTGTGCAAACGCAAATTATTATGCAAAGAAAAGCAGATAAGCAGCCATAGGACATCGACATCATTATCACAACCCCTTATGAGTATAAAACGGGCGGACCCAAAAGCCCGCCCGTTCTGGTTTTACCTGTTGTCACAACCGATTAGCTGCGTCTTCGCAAAAGGGCCAATCCGCCGAGACCAAGCAACGCAATCGTTACCGGCTCAGGAATTGGCGTTACATCCGCATACGAAGCACCGAAGCGAAGCTCATCGAACGCGCCTACATCCACATCGTTGCCCGGATAAAAATGCACGTTCAAAATCGATAGGTCGGCGCTCGTGTTCAAAACCGTACCCGCAGCATCAGGCAGAGCAAGACCCGGTGTCGGATCCACGTACAGCGTAACCCTATCGCTGCCGTCAGCCCACAAGGCCGTCTCGCCTTCACCGCCGGTCAGGAACTCCATCTTCAGGACCATCAGATACGTCTCATTCACATTGCGACTGATGCCCGTATCAACGAAAGCTCCTGAAGCAATATCCTGGAGCTGCCAGTTGCCACCCTGGACCTCGACGCCAATGCCGTATGCGCCGGGGTTCCAGCCAATGTGACTTTCGGTGAATCGGATACGCTCACCGTCATTGGCAAGCCAGTCCTCGATAAGGAAACTTGCCCAAAGCGTGGTGCCTTCCTTACCCGCTCGATAGCGGATATCTCCGGGACCCTGCTTGCGCCATGCTTCCCAGCCGTTGTCCGGCTCCCACGTAGCGGGCATTTGGATAGTCATTCCCGCAGAGGTCCACGCTCCGCCGCCGGTAGCCGTATTGCCGCTGACCGCAAGTGAGCCAAAGCTAAGGCCCGGCGCAGCAACTGCATAGTAATCGGGATTCTGGACATCCCACGGATTCATACCAGAGCCGGTACTAACACCATTCAGTGGCCCTGGAGCCGCATTGTTGCCCTCGTACGCTACAAGCGCAGCACTCACCGGTGTGACAAATAAACCAAATAAAGTAAAAATCAGAAGTACTCTTCTCATTCTCACCTCCTCTTTCTGGCCTGAGCCATTAAAGAGTTAGTCACTTTCTGCGCGCAACAAAGCCGCGCAGAAGCGGCAAAAGGGACAATGTATTGAGGAGCGGAGGGGAATACACCACCCTTCTCACCACCTTCTTCGCTTTCCAATATACACACTCGCCGGCCGGCAGTCAAGGATTTTCTCGGACGTTTGAAAAAAAAACAGGCCTTTTAGCGTGCCGGGATTCGGCTGCAATTGCCGGACAAAATCCCGATTTTTCGGTTGAGCGTCCGGCTGGGGCGGTATATAATTGCCGGTGGACGGGAGAATCCACGGATGGTGGCGGTATGACTGCGATAATAACCAGGCCGGCAACCCAGGAAAAGCTGGAAATACTGAGCACCGATGCCCAGTACGATTTGGCCTGCGCGTGCAGCTCCAATCAGGACCAGCGCCGTCTGCGCGGCGCCGATGGGAGCTGGGTATATCCGGTAACACTTCCAAACGGCGGAACAAGCGTGCTTTTCAAGACCCTGATGTCGAACGTATGCACGAGCGACTGCAAATACTGCCCACTCAGGGAACAGCAGGACATTCGCCGGTGCAGCTTGAGCGCCGAAGAGACGGCGAGGGTTTTTCTGGATTACCTGCGACGGCGTAAGGTGTTCGGCCTTTTCCTTAGCTCCGGCGTGGTGGGTACACCGGATGCGACGATGGAACGGCTCAATCGGGTGGCCCGGCTGCTACGGTCTAAACACGGCTTCAGGGGATACATCCACCTGAAAATTATACCCGGCGCCTGCGATGCGGCGATTGAGGAAGCGGTCAGTTTATCGAGTACCGTTTCAGTTAATATTGAAACACCCGGCGAAAAAAACCTGGCAAAGGTATCGAGCAAAAAGGATTACCTGAGAGATATCATCAGGCCTATAAAACTAATCAGCAAACTTACCGGTCGCGGCAACAGGTATGAAAAAGTAAAGCAGACCACACAGTTTATCGTCGGCGCCGCGGGCGAAAAAGACAAC
>CAZPDW010000057.1:0-12967 GCA_964585535.1 uncultured Pirellulales bacterium | reverse complement strand
AGGCGTTCTTCATCCAGCACTGATGATCAACGAGGTGGATATAGAAGTCGCTGTAGTTGCCGCCGCTGGCCCAGATGAAGCTGTGGAATCGCTGCACCTGGTAGAGCATCTCACTGATACCAGCCGGCTTCGGCAGCGAGGCGAAGAATCCGATCGGCCCGTGCATCCGGTAGCCGCGCTGCAAAATGATATCGCCCATTTCGCCGTCCCGTATCCGCTTATAAAGTTGCTCGAACGCCCGGCTGTGGCGGCTCATCAATCCGACGCCCACCTTGAGATTCTTAGCCATAGACTCGTCGGCAAGTTTGAACATCCGCCGGCTCGTCGGCCCGTCAACAGTCACCGGCTTTTCCATAAAAACATTAAGCCCCTTCTTTACCGCGTATGTAAAATGTACCCATCGAAATGCCGGCGGCGTCGCAAAGATGGCAATATCACCCGGACTCAGGCAGTCCATCGCATTCTTGTAACCGTCAAAGCCGATGAACTTGCGGTCCTTAGGCACATCCACCTTGTCACCGTGCGCCTCCTTCAGATTATCGTAGCTCTTTCTGAGACGACGCTCGAAGACGTCGGCCATCGCAACGAGCTTGAGAGGCCCGTTCCTGACGGACAGGGCATCCGAGGCCGCCCCCGAACCCCTGCCGCCGCAACCGATCAAAGCCACATTGATAGTATTGTTCTGCCCTGCGTACACCCGCGGACCGACCGTAGTGATTAAAGCCGATGCTGCGGCGACCCGACCGGTGTCCTGCAGGAACTCACGGCGTGACGTCTTTTTCCTGGCAATATTGCTCATATCACATTTTCTCCTACAGATTGGTTTTCAATTTAAGTGCTAAGTCTTCTCCATAACTTAATATACTCCTGACCCGAATGTTGTTGAGACTACATTGCCCCCATTATAGCTATGGTCTCCCCCTTCGCAAGCGGGAAATTAAAGGTGTCCGCCTGCCCCATAGGAGGTACATTTTTTCGCTGGAGACAACAATTTAACCATCGAAAATCAGCCATCTAACACACATTTCCATAATCGACTCAACAATCCTTGCCCAAATAATATTCGAATATCCTCTTAATTTTAATTCGCTGTTGTTATTACGACCGGGTAGTACAATATAAGATATGTCCAAGTATCCGATATTCCTGGAGTTGGCCGGCCGGCGGGTGGTCGTTGTCGGCGGCGGGGCCGTAGCAGCCAGAAAGGCACAGGCGCTGCTCGACGCCGGCGCCCGGCTTGTCGTGGTGGCGGAGCACATAGACGGGGCGCTGAAAACACTCTGCCTCACTGCCGCCGCCGAGCCGATTGAAGCGAAATACTCGAAGGCATACCTTACACAGGCGGTCCTGGTCATCGCCGCAACGGACAACCACAAACTGAATAAGCAAATCTACACCGATTGTCAGCAGTTGCAGATTTTGTGCAACGTGGTGGATAGTCCCGAGCTTTGCGACTTTTTTGTCCCCGCGGTCGTTAGCAGAGGCGCTCTCCAGATAGCGGTCGGCACCGAGGGAACGTATCCGGCTTATGCCGGTCATATAAGAAAAAAACTCGAGAAAATCTTCACCGCTGAGCATGGGCGGTTCTTGGCGGAGCTGGAAACAGTGAGGAAAAAGATCTTTGCGCAGTTCGATGAGCCGCAAAGCAGAAAAGCGCTGCTCGGCCGACTGGTCGATGACGAATCGTTTGAACTGTTCAAAAAAGCCGGCCCTGACGCCTGGCGAGACCGGGCCGCGCAAATCATCGCCGACTATAAAGCCGATGCACAATGAGATGCTCAGCCGTTAATCTTTTCTATCAACACACGCATATACCTTTGACGATGGCCGATGCGCCTTCTGCTGTTCTTGCGTCTGCGGAGATGCGTCGGATAGAGCTTTTCGCCTTTTACAATCGACTCTGCCGCAGTGGGCTGGAATGAGGCGACGACGCCGGCCCCTTCGACGTATGGCGTGCCAATCTTTACATCCTTGCCGTCGCTGACGAGTAGAACCTTTTCGAGAGTCAGCTTCTCGGCCTCGCTGGCAACGTCGGCCAGGTCGATATCCACCAAATCGCCTTCGCTTACCCTGTATTGTTTCGAGCCCTGTTCAATTATTGCATACATTTCAATTACTCCAGGTTTAACTGTCCTATCATCCAACAAAGCTAATGATTATAACAGGCCGAGGGCCGTATGTAAAGGGTGTGTGACAAATTTTTCTGACGCGAGAAACAGGCAATCTGTAAAGTACGGGTAAGTTCTGTTTCTGTTCGGATAACCACATTTTACAGCAGCCAGTCATAGACGAAAAAAAATTGCCGGGAATCGAAGTGGAAAAGTTAAAAGAATCATTGAAAAAGGATTTTGAAGAGTGCATCACTGAAGTTACCGAAGCGGTCAGTACAGCAAAAGCTGGTTCAGTTATTGATGATAGCGAATAGCTTGTGCGAATAGCGACATCGAAGTTGCGGCAGAGGATATTCCAAAAAGCTCTGCAGTTGAAAATGGTTCCGGCCGGGGCTAATGCTTCCAGCAGAAACTCTAATTTTTTATTATGTACGGCACAAACTCCGAACATACATTTTATTCTTTCTTGCTAACGCTCCCGGCGAAGGCAGCCCAACGCATCGGGCATCGTGAGCGGAAGGTTGGTATGTTTATGATAATAATTCAACTAAATCAGCCGCCTAAAAAGTGCGAAAGGTCTCTAATGCAAAAGTCAGTCAAGTTGAGAAAAAAAATGTTTTTTACCGGCCGAATCCATTTTTTATCGTATAATTCGTTATGTGGCGAATTGTAGGAGATATTGATATGCGTAGTTTTATCGCAATTGCCCGGGCGCTTTCGGACGAAAACCGGCTCAGGGCGCTGATGATGCTGAGAAATCAGCAGTTATGTGTCTGTCAGATTATCGAGATGCTTGGCCTGGCGCCATCGACGGTATCGAAGCATATGTCAATTTTGCTCGGGGCCCGGCTTGTCGAGGCACACAAACAGGGCAGGTGGATGTACTACCGGCTGGCCGGCAAAAACGCCCCGAAACGGGCAAAGCAGGCAATCAGGTGGGTAATAACAAATCTTTCAGACGCCGAGAGAATCATAAAAGACAACAAACAACTGGAAAAATTGCTGAAAATCGGCAGGGATACCTTATGCAAAAAACAAAGAAAAAAATAAAAATTCCTTTTTTGTGTACCGGTAATTCCTGCCGCAGCCCGATGGCCGAGAGCTGGGCAAAGAATTTAAGAGCCGATTCGATAGAGGCGTACTCGGCCGGTATTGAGCCGGGCGGCCCGGCCGAATCAAAAAAGCACAAGGATAACCAGAGAACTCACCCGCCTGCCGGGAAAGGCAAAGGGCTTAATGTTTTCGAGAGGTATCTTACCCTGTGGGTAATCCTCTGTATTGCCGGTGGAATTGTTCTTGGCAAAGTTGCTCCCGGGTTCGCCAAAGCGCTGGACGGGATGGCGATATATGTCAACAAGGCGCCCGTAGTGTCCATCCCGATTGCGGTGTGTTTGTTTTTTATGATGTACCCGATTATGGTAAAAATCGATTTTGCGGAGGTTGTCAAGGCGGGCAAAAACGGCAGGCCGGTGGGCCTTACGCTTTTTGTGAACTGGGCCGTAAAGCCATTTACGATGTATGCTATTGCACTTTTCTTTTTAGGCACTCTGTTTTACGGATTCATCGGCCCCGATGCTCTGGATAACGTCAAGATGCCCTTCGGCCTTGATTTGCCGGTAGGGGCAATGCACGGCGCAGGCCGGGTCGTTCTTATCGACGGCGTCAAGATGCTGCAGGTCCCCCTCTGGCGCAGCTACTTAGCCGGCTGCATACTGCTGGGTATTGCACCCTGCACGGCTATGGTTCTCCTCTGGGGCTATCTGGCAAAAGGTAATGACGGCCTTACATTGGTTATGGTTGCGATAAACTCACTGACAATGCTTTTACTTTACGGAGTTCTTGGAGGATTTTTATTAGGTGTCGGTCGGCTGCCGGTGCCCTGGCAGGCGCTGCTTCTGTCGATTTTGATATACGTCGCCCTGCCTTTAGCGGCGGGATTTTTATCGCGAAAGTGGCTCATTGCCGCCAAAGGCAGGCAGTGGTTTGAAGAGAAGTTTCTGCATGTGCTGACGCCCATAACAATTATTGCATTGCTGGTAACGTTAGTGCTGCTGTTTAGTTTTAAGGGAGAGATTATCCTTTCGAACCCATTAACGATTCTCTGGATTGCGATACCGCTGTTCATTCAGACCAACCTTATCTTCTGGTTGGGTTATGGCCTGGCAAAACTGCTGAAACTTGAATACAGAGATGCGGCACCGGCGGCTATGATTGGGGCGTCAAACCACTTCGAGGTTGCCATCGCCACCGCTACGATGCTTTTCGGGCTGTCGTCCGGTGCGGCGCTTGCCACCGTGGTCGGCGTTCTTATCGAGGTGCCGGTGATGCTGATGTTGGTCAAAATCTGCCTGCGTACCAGAAACTGGTTTCCACAGGATAAACTTGTCGCTGCAAGCAGCGGTTAAAAGGTTTAATCTGCGTTTGCAGGAGCAAAGGCGGCCGCGGAATGACTCAGCCGGTTGGCGCCGGACTGCTGCCAGGACATCGTAACCGCCCCGGCGGTGGCGACGGGTTTTGTTGCGGCGGCGGCGGATGAGCTGGACGCCTGGATCTGCCATCGCTCCGTCATACCGGGGTCGTTTGTCGTAAAACTGCCGCCGTTGCCGCAGCCGACGACATCGACGGCCCAGGCGCCGTCGGTCAGCGTGGTGATGCCGGTCGATATGGCGGTCGAGCCGGTGTTGCTGTTTGTATTGACGGCCTCAGGGGCTTGCTGGGCGACGCAGCCAAGGGAGATTGCGCCGGCGTTGATGTTGTCAATCGGGCCTGCATAGCTGACGGCGACAGTATATGTGCCGGCGGGCGGCAGGGCCGTATCAAGGAGATAGTACAGGTCGGTTTTTATCCTGTAATCGGTACCGGCGGTCGAGCCGGAGCCGGGTACAAGGTTCGTCGGTACTGCGTTATACGTTACACTGCTTACTACAAGGTCGGTAACGCTTTGGTCTTCGCTGGCCAGGCCTACGACAAGCAGCCGGTTCGGGTCGGAGCCGATGGTGTGCGAAAAGAATAATGTCGAAGTGCCCGATGAGTTTTGTGCGGAGGAGGCGTTGTCAAAAGCGATGGGCTCCGTACCTGAGGCAAAGGTGGTAGCCGAAGCGCCGGCTGAATAGCCCGTCTCATTGTGACTTGAGGATTTGTCGCGGGCCTTGACGCGGTATGTATATTGGGTGCCGGGGCTAAGGCCTGTATCTGTATATGAGGTGGAGTCCTGCCAGGGCGAGTTGTGCCCGCCGGGCGTTGTGCACTCGAAGAGGTATTCTACGCCGCTGATATCCTTCTCGGGGTTCACCGCCATAGCTATCGAACTGCCGCTTACAGGGTAAGGGGCGGTGGCCCAGGCGGCGGTTGCGGGCATCGGCGGCTCGTTGTCGTCGGCAATGACCAGCGAAGTCGATACAAAATGATACCTTCCCGAGCCGGTTGCGAAGACGGCCCAGCCGGTCTGCATACCAATGTAACTTATGTCGCCAACCGAAAGGGCGGCAATGCCGGACTCGGTGACGTCGTTTACGTCACCGGCCGGGACATAGATTCCGGCTGTGCTGTTGGCGGGGATGGTGACATCCAGATAGAATATGCCGTCGATGACCCGCCAGTAGGATTCGATTTGACCTCGCACCGAATTGTATGAGCCGCGCGCCCAGGACAAATCCGCAATAATGTTCGGCCTTATGATTATTTTGTCGAAGCCGACGGCGTTCGGGTCGGGGCTTATGCCGGCCAGGCCCTTTACGAACCATTCGCAGACCGAGCCGAACATCGGGTGATTTCGCGAGCCGCCGCCGTCCCATTGTTCCCACATTGTCGTCGCGCCGTTGGCGAGCATATAGCCGTAGCCGGGGCAGGTTCGCTGGTTTGCAATTGCGTATGCGGCGTAGGCGTTGCCTGTTTCCGTAAGCTCATCGAGCATATACTTCGTGGCGAAGATTCCTGTCGTCAGATGGCCCGAGTGGTCTGTTATGTTGTCGATTAAAACATTTGTTACAGCGTCGCGGTAGCCGTCGGGCACAAGGTCGAAGTATAACGGGAAGGCCTGGCAGCACTGCGTACCGCTGTCATAGACGCCCGTTGCGGAGTTGAAGAACTGGCTGTTGAAGGCGGTTTTAATGTTTTCGGCAAGTGTTGCGTATGCAGCCGAGTCCGAGCTTCGGCCGAGAACGGCGGCGATGTCGGAACAGAGCTTCGCGTTATAGTAGTAAAAGGCGGTGCTGGTAAGCGCGACCGGTTTCGGGTCGATTGAGGCGTGGTCGCCGATACCGTTTGAGATTATGTAATTGACGGCGTTTGCGCTGAGCAGGTCAACAAAGTTTTTCATCACATCGAACTGCTCTGCTAACAGGTCCCTGTTGCCGTAGTATTGATACAACTGGGCCAGCAGCATCGGGTGCGCCGTACCCCAGCCGATTGGACCGGAGCCGTCGCCGAAGCCGGCGCTGTCGATACCGACGTACGGCGCCGTTTCGGGCAGGCCGCCGTTTGGCCGAACGGCATCGTTGAAGTCGCGTACGACCTTTTGGTAGAAATTCGACATATCAAGGTCGAGCATCACGGCCTCGCTCGACGAAACAATGTCGCCGCCGTAGCCGAGCTTTTCCCTGCCCGGGCAGTCCGACTGGATTGAGAAAAGGTTGCTGCGAATTGCCCGGTCGAATATATCCCATAAACGATTGAACATCGGGTTCGAGCAGGCGAACGTGCCGACGACATTGACGTCCGAGTTCATTCGCAGCCCCTCGATTGTATCGAGCGTCGGCGTTCCGGGATAGCCGGTAAGCTCGACGTACCTGAAGCCGTGGAAGGTAAAGGCCGGTGTATAGGTTTCGGCGCCGGCGCCTTTACAGATATAGACGTCGTTGGCGTCGGCCATACCCGGCGGGTCGGGGTGGCACCACGATGAGCCGATGTAGCCGGCTAACGTTGTGGATACGTCGAGCGTGCCGTCGCCGTGGAGCAGCTCGCCGTAGCGCATTCGAATGCGGGTGCCCGCGGCGGCGCCGCTTACCCTCAGCCGGGCCACGCCGGCAAAGTTTCGGCCCATATCGAAGATATAAACGCCCGCCTGGGGCTGGGTGAGCGAAACGGGTTTGATGGTTTTAGTCACTCTCACAGGTGCTGTGAGTTGCGAGCGCAATAGCCCTATCGGCTCGAGCGATTGGTTGGCGTCCGCCCAGCCCGAGTCGTCAAAGCCCGGCAGCCCGGCGCCGGGGATTTCAAGCCGGGCATCGTATTTCGTTCCGGTATAGACGTTGTTGCGCAGCAGCGGGCCTTCGGCGACTTTCCAGCTTGTGTCGGTAACAACACTGCCGCTCGTGCCGTCGGTGTATTCCATATCAAGCCGGGACATAAGCCGGGGCCTGCCGACGGTAAGATAATCACGGAAGTTGAAACTGCAGAAAAGCTCCATCGGCAGCGGGTTGTACCAGCCGTTGCCAAGCTCTGCGAGAATGCAGTTTTGACCCGCACCGAGCATACCGGTCACGTCGTAGGTCGAATAATACACGCGCCGCGAATACGTCGTCCAGGCGGGGTCCAGAACGGCGTCACCGATTTGCGAGCCGTTCAGCAGGGCCTTGTAGTAGCCAAGCCCGCTTATGTAAAGCGTCGCTCGTTTAATGGGTTTGGGAACTGTAAATTCCTTTCTAAACAGCGGCGCCGGGTTGTCTTCGAAGAAATCCGCATAGGTTGCCAGTGTGGGTTTTCCGTCGTTTATCCAGATACCCGTCCAGTCCGATGAGTTCAAAAGCCCCATCTGCCAGTATGATGGCCGGCTGAAATCAGGAACCTGCCCGGTGTCGTCCCATATTCTTACCTTCCAGTAACAGTGCATCTGCGAGCCGAGAGCCGCACCTGCGTACGTAATGTTAATTGACCTGTTCGAGATGACCTTGCCGGAGTTCCATAAATCGGCCTTTTGCTCTGTCAGCTTGTCGGGGCTGGTTGCAACAAGAACCTGATAGGCGCTCTGATGGAAATTGCGTGTCTCGGTATCGATTACCCATGAAAGTCTCGCCTTAGGTTCGTCAACACCCAAGGGGTTGCTGCGGTATTCGCAGAACAGCTTGAAGCCGAGCGGTCCTATGCAGTTTGGCCGGTCGGGCCAGGTGCAGCTCAACCAGTTTGCGGCAAGATGCACTAAATCATTCATATCCACAAAATTATTGCCGTCGATGTCAAAACCGGGGTCGGTCTCGCTGAGCCAGTTGACGGCGACAATGGCATAATCGAGAAAATCGACGTTGCAATCGGCGTTGAAGTCTTCGCTGAAATAGCCAAGCGAGCCGCAGTCGTTATCGTTGACGGTGACAAGTATGTCGGGCAGCTCAAAACCATTATAGGCCGGGTCGGCGCTGCCGACGGTGTGGCGAATCAAAACGTAGTGCGGCTGGGTTTCTATGTCGTTATCGTCGATTGCGGTGACAGTAACAATCTTCGGCGTCCAGTCGCCGGGTGTAAATGTAACCGAAGAGGTAACGTCAACCTGATTCGGCTCGAGCGCCTCGGCATAGACGGTAACCGCCGAACCGGGAGCCGGAGTCAGTGAGATTGTATATTGGTCCGAGGTTGCGTACCGTTCGCTCACCGTCGGCGAGCTGCCGGGCTGCTGGATGACTATGTCCCCACGGGCCCCGAGCGCAGTGACAAAAAGGAGCACAAGACACAAAAGGATAAAAAAACGCGCTTTCACGTTACACCTGTCAACGAGTAATAACCCCCAAACCACAGCACATCAGATTGAACAATTTTGCAGAGCGACGGCTGAGTACCCATAGACAGTATTATTGCAAATTTGCGGCGATTTGTCAAGTTGAAAGCGGCTCGAACTTCGGGGTTTTGCCATAAGGGGCTATCCAACGGGTTCCTCCGAAGCCGGAGGCAGGCCCGCTACTTCCGGGCAAGCTTTTTGAGCTCCTGTTGACACAATTCGACCTGGCCCGGGTCGGATAAACGTTTGGCGGCCTCTTGCAGGAGCTCACGCGCAGCATCGGGTTTTTCGAGATACCTTGCGTATATTATGCCGAGCATAAGCCGGACCTGCTCGATGTATTCGTAGTTGGGGTAATGTGCGATGAACTTCTCGTATGCGGCAGCGGCCTGCTCGTAGCGGCCCTCGCCGGCGAGCTGATTGGCGATGTCGAGCAGGTACTGACTGGGCAGAACCTGGTCGGGGTCGATGGCGGCAAGCTCGAGATACTGCGCTGCGGCGGCGGGCAGATTTCGCTGGGCTATTTGAGCCGCGATGTCGGCCCTGAACCGCTCGACCTGCTGCTGCTTTTGCAGTTCGGCGCCGCTTTTTTCGATTTGCCTTGCTTTGATTCGCTTTGTCGGACCGAGGCCGGTGTAGGGGTCGTAACCGGTTGAGACGACGTCGCGGTATTGGCGGCGCCGGTTCCATTGTTTTATCATCGCCCAGAGGTCGGTGGAAGTGCCTGGGAGCAGACCCGTCGAGAGTAACAGCAGCGTAGCCGTGATGCCGAAGGCGTAGCCGGCTAAGTGGGCGCCGTGGGCGACCTGGGGTGTATATCGGGTAATGACGTTGTCGATGATGATGAGCTTGAGGGCGATGAACCATATTGCCGGGATGTCTATGGTCCCGATGATGAAGAACCAGTACAATACGGTGATGAGCGTCTTCGGAAAAAGGACGAGATAGGCGCCGGTGACGGCGGCGACGGCGCCGCTTGCACCGAGTACGGGATTGCTGCTGATAAGGGTGTGTCCTGCTGCGCTGAAGACGGCGCCCGCTAAATAAAAGCAGGTATATCCGATATGGCCGAGCCGGTCATTGACGTTGTTGCCGAACATGTAAAGAAAAAACATATTACCCCCGATGTGCAGCAGCCCGGCGTGCAGGAAGGCGTAGGTAACGAACTGCCACAGCAGCGGCCGGACAGGGGTGAGCATAAACTGCTCGGCCCAGGGGCGGAGAATTTCAGCCGTGCCGGTGTATGGATTTCTGTGCGGCAAATAGGTTAATAGAAAAACGATGACGTTGGCGACTATGAGCGCATAGTTGGCGTAGGGAGTTTTATACGGCCTGATACTGGTGCGAATGGGCAACATAACCTGCTCGGCAATACAAAAAAGAGTACGTTCGATTCAAAGAAAGCTATTCTAATGGCACGCCGGGAATTGAACAAGAGATAAAAAAAAGGACGACGGGCGTCGTCCCATTTGGTGAGATGGACTGTTGTCAAGAAGTTTTTCCCCCCTCGCCGAATCGCGAGGCCGAACGAATATCTATTAACCGGTTTTGCCCCCCAGCCGAACCAGCTTAACTATTGAAAATATAGGAAACAAAGCTTGCACAGCCAAACGGCCGGACAAAAAAAACTTTATTTTTTTGCCCGTCGGTGCTAATGAATTGGGCTGTCAATAATCAAAACGAGCTAACCGGTATGGAAAGCAGACTATGAAGGATACGGCAGCAAGAAAACGCATCAGAGCAATTCGCCTTGAGCTGAAATCGAAGGGTGCGCACCGCTTGGTCGTGACCAAAAAAGCGAACGTTACTTACGTAACGGGTTTTACCGGCGGCGACAGTTGGGCGGTTCTGATGCCGCGGATGGTCTATCTGGTGACCGATAGCAGATATACCGAACAGGCGAAAAACGAGTGCGTCGGCTGTAGAATCATCGAGCGCAAAGACTCGATGCCCGGGCAGGTGGCCCGGCTGTTGGGGGCCGGAAAGCCGACAGGGACGATACTCCTCGAGAGCAGCACTTCGGTGGCCGAATTCGAGCAGCTTCGCAGGAATGCCGGGCGCAGGGTCAGGGCCGTCTCGAATGTTGTCGAATCAATCAGGACTATCAAGGACGCCGGCGAGGTCGCGGCAATCAGTTCGGCGGTGGCAATTGCAGCCAGGGCGCTGGGGCGGGCCCGGGCCAACATACACAGGGGCCTAACCGAGAACGAATTGGCAGGTGCTTTGGATTTTGAGATTCGCAGATTGGGTGGCCAGGCGGCTTTTGAGGCAATTGTCGCCTTCGGAGCGAATGCATCTCGACCGCATCATCGGCCGACCAGCCGCCGGCTCAGGAAAAACGACACGGTTCTAATCGACTTCGGCGTGCGATACGGGGGCTACTGCTGCGATTTGACGCGGTGCTTCGGTGTGGGCAGGTCAAACGCCTTGTTTAACAGGGTTTATAAAGCGGTCGAGCAGGCACAGCAAGCCGCTATAGCCAAGGTCAGGGCAGGTGCAGCGATAAGCGAAGTGGACGCGGTGGCCAGGGCGGTCATACGCGATTACGGCCTGCCGGTTTACGGGCACGGGACAGGGCACGGCTTAGGGCTGGAGGTGCACGAACTGCCGATAATATCGGGCAAAACAAAAGGCGTCCTGCGAGCCGGGCAGGTCCTGACGATTGAGCCGGGCGTGTATATACCGGCAAAGTTAGGCGTCCGGATTGAAGACGACATCCTTGTAACACAGACCGGATGCACGGTATTGAGCAGCTCTGCAGAGCGAAAAATTTTTGAAAGGCGCCGGCCCGAGGGCAGGCCAAGCTGTGATTGAAATGTGCGCAAGGTCATATAAACAAAAGACTTAAGTAGGGACAGTTCGCGGGTCTGGCCAATAAGAATTCTCCCAGCCGGCAGCGAACATTTTCTTGACAGGAGCAAACAAATCTGTTATGATATTATCTACACTGGGTTGTTTGTTCTTACTTATCAAGTGTAGAAAAGAGCAAATGGTAATGAAAAGTCAATGCTGATGTTTCAGCAGAAAGGGGGAGTGTAGCCGCATAGCGTAGAAGCCGTGTTGGGCAAACACAGATTTTTTATACATTTCTTTTTGCCCGGAGTATCCTTTCGTACGCCGGAACAAGTGACGGACAGGCGCGAATGCAGTCCCTGCAACCTGCAGGGGTATGCGAAGGGCCCTTGCGGCTGTCCAATGGTTCTCGAACAGGACAGAATTTGGCGATTGTTAAAAGTTGTTTGAATTAATTTGGTATTAAGGAGGAGTATTATGTTTAGAAAACTTATTTGTTTTACCTCTGTTATTGTGGTGCTGGCTCTGTCGAGCAGCGCTTGGGCCGTAGTCTACACCTGGGATGACGGCAATTCCGTTGACCACTACTGGGACTCGCCGAACAACTGGGACCCCAACGGTGTGCCGGTATTCGGCGACGATGTTACAATTGGCTCAGGAAATCCCGAGGCCAACCAGCCCGTCATACCGGCCGGGTGCGACGCCAACGCCGGCTCCAATGCTGATTCATTCTCGGTAATAGGGACCCTTGACGACGCTGCCCTTACCATCGAAAGCGGCGGCTCGCTTACCTTGTTGTTGCCCCCCCCCGATACCGGCGACAGCCCAATACTTATGCTTGGCAGCGGCTGGGTGGACGGCGGTAACGGCATTTTGAACCTTGCCGGTGACGTCCTTACAAGGCGAGTATGGGTCGGCTACAACAGCCAGCAAGTAGCCAACGGCTCCGGCTGGATCAATATGACCGGCGGCACCTTAATTGCCTCGACAGACGACGACGGCGGGGGCGGCTTCGAGATTGCCCGAGGCGACGACTGTATGGGGGGCAAGGTTACACCCGGCAACGGCTACGTGCATCTCGACGGCGGCGTGATTGACATTCAGGGCTTCTTCACAATGCGAAGGGGCTACCCGGCCTGCGGCGATGACCCCTCGGAAGAATGGCCGACCAGCAAGGGCTACATGGATATCACAGGCGGATTGATGATGATTCAGTGGGATGCCCGCGATACGATTCAGCACTATATTGACGAGGGCTGGATAACGGCCTACGGCATCGGCTCAATGGAAGATGCGACCATAGCCAGCGACCCGCGAGCAGAAATCGTGATGGACTACGACTGGAGAAATACGGAAA
>CAZPDW010000056.1:0-13048 GCA_964585535.1 uncultured Pirellulales bacterium | reverse complement strand
AATGGCCGCTGACTATCATAAAGGGCGGCACGTCGCGGTTAATCCCGGCCAGGCCCGCCGCGTAAGACCACGCCCCTATCGTCACAAACTGATGCACACAAGCCACTCCACCGAACCAGACGCCGGTCTCCATTTTGCAGTGTCCGCTTATCTGGCAGAGGTTGGTCAGCACAATTTTATCTTCGAGCGTGCAGTCATGCCCGATATGTACGCCTACCATAAGCAAATTGTCGTCGCCCAGTTTTGTAAATTCGCCGGGGTGCATGCTCGGGTGGATTGTAACCTGCTCGCGAATGGTATTGTTGTCTCCTATCGAGATGCCGCCGATTGCGTCGTCCGGGCACAGAGCAAGCATTTGCGGCCTGCTCCCGACGGTGCTGTTGGGATAAAACCGATTGCCTTTACCTATATTCACCGCCCCAGTGATGACAACGTTGGCCTCAAGGACGGTGCCTTCGCCGATTGTGGCCCCGCTGTCGATACAGCAGTTGGGTCCGACAACGACGTCATCGGCTAACTCAGCGTCCGTGCCTACCACCGCACTCGGGTGTATCTCAGCCATTTTCCATTCCCAAATCCAATTGACCGGTCTGCAACTGCAGGTCTAAATCTTTTCATTATCAACGAGCATAAACTTTATCTCACACTCGGCAACCACCGAATCGGCGACAAAGGCCTTGCAGCGGCACTGAGCGGTGCGTTTCCTCGACCGGACCGCCTCGGCGGTAAGGATAAGCTGGTCGCCCGGCACTACGGCCTTTCGCAGCTTCACACCGTCCATGCTCAGCAGGACCGCTAATTGGCCCGTGTGCTCAAGCGCCTGTGCGAACAACAGGCCCGAAAGCTGTGCCATCGCCTCGACTATGAGGACACCGGGCATAATCGGCGTGCCGGGGAAATGTCCCTGGAAAAACTGCTCGTTGTAGGTTACGTTCTTTAGACCTCTGATAAACCTGTCGCCTTCAATCTCAATTACCTTGTCCACCAGCAAAAACGGGTACCGGTGCGGCAGAATCCTGGCAATATGTCGAATGTCCAGGAGGGCGTCCGTACCGGATTTGGCCATTCGTTCCCGGCGCTCAGCCGCCTCGTAGAGCTTTTTGGCAAGCTGCTGATTGAGGGAGTGGCCGCTCTTGTACGAGACAATTCTGCCGCTGATTGGCCTGCCGACAAGCACCATATCGCCGATTAAATCGACGATTTTGTGTCTTACACACTCGTCTGGAAATCTGAAGCTGTTCTTGATAGGCCCGTCCGAGTCGATGACCAGGATGTCTCGCGGGCCAAGATGCGTGCCCATACCGCGTGCCTGGAACTGCCGGGCCTCCGGCTCCAGCAGGAAGGTTCGCGCCCGGGCGAGGTTTTTCTCGAAGACCTCGGGTGTCAGCCGATAGCTTGCTATCTGCCTGCCTATGCCGGTGTGCCCGCCGTAGTCTAAGTCAAAGGTGATATTGAGCCGGTCGTCGGCGTAGGCGAGTGCGTATATACACGACTGGCCGGCACTGACCGTTATCGGCTCCTTCATCACAAAGCACTTTCGGGCCGCCTGCTGCTCGACGGCGCCGGCGGCCTTGAGCGCCTTGAAATACTCGCTGCTGCTGCAGTCCAGACTTGGCAGCTCCGGGCCGTTGACCTCTACGAGGATATTGTCAATCTCCAGGGCGTTTATGGCCGCCAGGCAGTGCTCGACCGTCTCTACGCTGACAGAGCCCTTTTTTATCGTCGTGCGCCTGCTGCGCTCAGCGATGTTCGGGGCAATGGCCCTTATCCGCACCCGCTCCGGCACATCCGTTCGGACAAACACCACTCCCGAATCGGCGGGGCCCGGCTTAAACACCGCCTGGGCATCCTTGCTGCCGAACAAACCCTTGCCGCTTATCCTGCACTCATTTTGTATCGTCTTTTGCAGCTTCAAGATTATCAACCCTCTTGACAAGACGCTTTAACTGTTCAACCAACTTCGGCAGGTGTGAAACTGCAGCTACGTTTCGAAACGCCTCACGCTTCTCAAAGGCCGGCGACCCAAGCATCTGTTTTCCCGGCTCGACGTCTCTGAACAGCCCCGATTGGGCAGCCACCATCGCCCCGTCGCCTATCTCAATGTTATCCGCCAGTCCGACCTGCCCGCCCAGCACCACACCGTCGCCGAGCACGCAACTACCTGAGATGCCGACCTGGCTGACTATCAGACAACATTTGCCGATAACCACATTGTGGGCTATCTGAACGAGATTGTCTATCTTTGTACCCGCCCCTATTCGCGTCTGCCCGAACTTGGCGCGGTCAACGCAGCAGTTTGCGCCAATCTCCACAAAATCCTCTATCACCACCGTCCCGTTGTGAGGAATCAGCCGATGCTGCCCGTCGATAAAGGCATAGCCGAAACCGGTCGAGCCGATGGTGCTGTTCGCCTGAATTATAACGTTATTGCCGATGGTGCAGTTATGATAGACAACGACGTTGCAGTCAAGCCGGCTGTTGCTGCCTATGGTTGAATTCTGCCCTATCCTGCACCCGCTTGATATTACCGTATTGTCTGCTATTACCACTGCCTCATCAATCACCACGTTGGCGCCGACAGATACTCCTTTTCCGATTTCAACACGCTCTGCAACCTTAGCGCTGGCATCAATACCCTCGACCGGCGCCCTGAGCGGCGGCGCAAATATATTCAAAGCTTCTATCAAGGCCGCGTTGACGTCCTTGACCACAAGCTGCGGCTTATCCAAATCCTCAATTCTGCCGTCCACAATCACCGCCGCCGCCGCACATTTCTTCGCTTGCAGCCGGCGCCTCTTATCGGAGGCAAACGTCACGGTGTCGCCGTCGGCTAAAACTATCGGGCCGATGCCGGTAATCTCAGCATCGCCTTTACCGACAAGCTCCGCCTCAAGGTGTTGTGCTAATTGTGCAACCGTAAGTATCATTTTATGACCTCGCCGTCTCAGGGGATTGGCGCTGCGGCTATCCACTGGTTCATTCCGCGGCATCCAGCCGGGCCATCACCGCATCCGTTATGTCCTCACAGCCGCCGCTGTAAAGTACCTTATGCGTACTTATGGTCAGCGTAAGGTCGTTGTTGTTACTCGCAGGAAACTCCGGCTCGCTGCGTTCCAGTACCATATCCAGCCCCTTTTCTTTCGCAACCTGGGCGGTAGCCGTGAGAAGGTCGTTAAAAAGCTTCTCTATGGCGGCCTGCTCCTTCAACTGCATCTGCTGTTTGAAGTATTCCTGTCTGGCCTGGAATTTCGCCTGCTTGTCGAAAAGCTCCTTCATCAGGGCCGAGTAATCATCGCTGCCCGGCTTGAGCGTTTTCAACCCGGCCTTGTCGAGGTCAACCCCTTTCGAGAGCTTATCCAGCTCGGCCTGCACCTTGTTCTGCTCGGCAAGCGACTGCTGGCGGTGCTTGATGGTACGCCTGCACTCCTGGAATATTTTGCGAACACTCACTATGCCTATTTTCGGACAGTTGGTTTGCTCAGGCGAGTTGGCCCGGCTTTGCTCGAGACACACCCCGGCCAGGACCGCCGTCAATATAGCAACCGCCACAACGCTCGCAGTTGTTTTCATAATTTGTCCTTTCTGTCATTATCACTAAATTCACAATTTACCATTTATCAATCATCAATCAAAACAGTCTTCCGACGGAAAAACTGAATACCTGTATGTCGTCCTGCTCTTCTTTCATAAACGGCGCCGACAGCTCGAACCGCATCGGCACCGGCCCGAACCACTGCGGGATAAGTATCTGAACGCCCGTTCCCACCGCCGCTCGAAAACCGCCCGAATCTATCACACCGCTGTCGGCAAATACAAGCCACGAAATAGTATTACTCATCAGCGGCACCGTTACCTGGGCGCCGGCTAAAAATATCCAGTCGCTGCCTATCGGGTCTTTGCGCTCCGGGGTTGAGTTAGGGTCAACATTAGTCCGAAGACCGCGTGTGCTGACGCCGCGATACTCAAAGCCGCGTATCCCGTAGGTGCCCGTGCCGCCGGCATAAAACTTCTCAAAAGGCGGGGCGCTGCCGACGACCATCGCCGCCAGGAGCTTTGTCGAAAAAACCGTCTTTCGCTCGGCCAAATCTTCATAAAGCGTCTTGTACCTGCGGTAAACGCCGCTGACAATGCCGAACGTATGGTCGCCGCTGACCTGTTCGCAGCTGAGATTGAAACTGTGTCCCGTGCTCGGACTGTACACGTCGTCGATAAGCTCTCTGCCGACGCCGAGCCGGACCCCGGCGAGAAGATTGTCGCCCTGCACATCGATAATCTCCTGGGGCGCATCCAAATCCAGACGTTCAACCGAGACGTTCTCCGCCCTGAAGCCGATGCTCCTTCGCCATTTGTTTTTATAGCGCTTCTCAAGGGCTACGTATCCCTTCGTCCGCTGCTCGTCGTAACTTTCGCGCCAGCGCATCCAGCTCGAGCCGGACAAATCAAGCCCGATTGGCTTGTCGTTAAGATACGGCTCACTGAACGTTACCGAATACTCGCTAATCTCCGTTCCGGGCGCCAGCGAAATACGCAAGCTCTGGCCGGCGCCCTTGTAGGCATTGCCGGTGATAAAATCCATAAAGCCCTTCGGCTTGTCGTGGATGTCAAAGTTGCGCTGCTCAAACACAAGCTGGCCGATAACGCCGCTGTCGCTGGTCACGCCGGCGCCTAACATCACCATCCCGGTCTTGCCTTCCGTCAGGCCGACCCGTGCATCCTTCTGTCCCGGGACATCCCCCACGGGGGTAATCGTTGCGCCTCCACGCTCGGTCAGCAGCATCCTTTGAAGCCGCCTTTCGAGCATACCCCTGCCGTCGCCGCGAGCAATATCGGCATTGTACCACCTGCCCGGCTGGAAATCATATTCGTCCAGTATTCTGCGAACCACCTTGTCCTGCGTCTGCTCGTTGCCGGTTATGATTACCCGGCCTATCCTGAAGCGCCGACCCTGCTTAATCGCGAACTCGACAGAGACGCTCTTTTCGGAAACAAACCGTATGCCCTGCTCAATATCGGCATCGATAAAACCGCTCCGGCGGTACAGTTTCAAAAGCGACATCACGTCAAGCCCCGCCGTCGGATCGCTGTAAATCTCGCCCTGCCGTAATTTCAGCTCGGACAGGAGCGTCTCTCTGTCAAACTGCTCACTACCCATAAAGACTATGTCTTCAACCGTGTAAACCGAGCCCTCTTCAATATCAAAAATGATGCGGACCCTGCTTTTGTCGGCGTTATATTGCCGCTTGGCCTGGACATTCAAGTTCAAGAATCCTTTCCTCTGGTAGGCCCACTGAAGCTTTGCAACGTCGGCGGCAACCCGCTCTTCTATGTAATACTTCGGGAACAAAAGCCAGCTCCGCGCCCTGCTTTTTGTTACCTTTTTCAGGGCACTCGTTTTGAGCCGGCTGTTGCCCCTGAACTTCACCGAAGTTATCTTAACGCGATGCCCTTCCTCGATTTCGTAAATAACCTTACCGAAGGACAACTGCGACCGGTCGAGCGAGACCTCGGCAAAGGCATATCCCTTCTTGCGATAAAACTCCACTATCGTACCCGAATAGGTCTCGGCCAGCACCGGGTCAAGATAATCGCCGACCTTGAATCCTAATTTCTTCAGCAGCTTCTTGCTGCTGTATGCCTTGTTGTGCACAAACTCAATCGAACGAATCACCTCGCGCTCGGCGACAACAAAAGTCAATTGAATGCCCCCTTCCGCCGGCTTTGTACTGTAATAGCTGTACTCGACCGGCTCTAACTTCGCTATACGCTTGGCATCCTCGGCGGCAACGGCTGCATCGAACGGCTCGCCTGCCCGGCTGCGTACCCTCGACAAAACCTCGCTCGTCTCAACGCGCACGTTACCGGCCACGCTGATGCCGACTATCTTTGCCGACCCGGCCCCGGGCACATTCTGCCCGTCCGCATTTGTGCAATACAGACACAAGCAAAATCCCGCAATGCAGACGTAACAGAAAAATCCTGGTTTATGCTTCATTGTTCATTGCCGATTGTTGTCTTCTGCCTGCGATGCGCAATACGCTATACGCAATACGCGCCGAGACGGCTAAAAAGGCGCCGGCTCCGAATCCAGCGGCTCGGCCCCGGCCGGCTCGGCAAAACCGCCGTCCGATGCGCCCTGCGCCGGGACCCCGCCGGCGTACGATGCGTTCTCGAACCGCGTAAGCTTCTCACGAAATATCAAATCAACCGTCCCCGTCGGGCCGTTACGCTGCTTTGCTATTATCACCTCCGCCGTGTTGTTCGGTTCGTAACCCTCCTCGCCGTGATGATAATAGTCATCTCGATGCAGCAGCATCACAACGTCGGCGTCCTGTTCGATACTGCCGCTCTCACGCAGGTCGCTCATCCTCGGCCGATGACCCTCCCTGCCCTCTGGCGAGCGGTTCAACTGGCTCAGCACCACCACCGGAATACTCAACTCCCTTGCCAGCCCTTTGAGGTATCGCGATATCGTCGTTATTTCCTGCTGACGAGATTCGACCCTGCCGCCGAGATGCATCAACTGCAAATAATCTACGATAATGCAGCGTATGCCGTGCCGGCTGCGCAGGCGCCTGGCCTTGGCTCGCAGCTCCAGCGGGGTAAGCGACGACGTATCGTCAATATAAATCGGCGTCTCCGACAAAAGGCCGCACGCCTCAACAAGCCGCCTGTGGTCGGCTGTGCTCAGCATTCCCTTGCGAACACGCTGTGTCTCGACGTCGCCGGCGCTGCACAAAAACCGCTCGGCTAATTGCTGCTGACCCATCTCCAATGAAAATATCGCGATGGGTATCTTCTCAACGACGCCTATATGCTCGGCTATATTCAGCGCAAGTGACGTTTTTCCTATACTCGGCCGGCCCGCTACGATGACCATCTCGCCGTTCTGCAGTCCGCAAGTCAACTCGTCAAGCTTGAAGTATCCCGTCGCCAGCCCGGTCACATGTTTTCCGTCGCGCTTTTCAATCAGCTCGTATGCGCCCGTCACCAGCTCTTTCAGGGAAGCCGCTTTGCCGCTGATTTTGCGGTCCGCCACCGCGAATATTTTCCGTTCCGCCTCGTCCAGCACCTCGCTCACATCGCCCTGCGGCTCGTACCCATCGTTCAATATCTCGGTCACCGCAGCTATCAGTTCACGCAGAAGCTGCTTGTCTCTGACGATATGCGCATAATACGTCACATTCGCCGAGCTCGGGACCGAGTCCATCAGCCGTCCGAGATATTCCACGCCGCCTGCCTGCTCTAACGTTCGGCGGCTCTCCAACTCTTCACGCAGCAGTACGCCGTCTATCCCTTCGGCGCGGTTCCGCTCGTAAAGGACCACAATCGCATCGAAAATAACCTGGTTCTCAACGCGGTAAAACGAATCACGGCTGAGCAGCTCCACCACCTGGCCGATACACACGGGGTCGATTATCATCGAGCCCAGGACCGCCGCCTCGGCCGCCAGTGACTCGGGCATACTGCGACCAACCAGCTCGCCCCTGAGGGGCTCGCCCCTGAGTGGCACGGCCCCCGGCTTACCTGCCGACTGCCGACTGCTGAGTCCCCGCACGGAACCCCCGGGGCCTGATTTCTCCGCCAACTTGCCCATCACGTTTCATTTTCCGGCCAGTATTCAATAATGTTCGACATCCATCGCTCAGCGTACAAAGCTCGGCAGACGCTGTCAATCCCCTTGTTTGCCCGGGGCGGCACCGCCATCCGCCCATCATTTTCGATTTTCGATTGCCGAGTTTTGATTTATGTCTGTAGTCTGTGGTCTGTGGTCAGCGGTCTGACGTTTGGAACGGCCTTTGGTACGGCCACGGGCGAGGACGGTTTTTTAGCGCTTTATCTGCTTTCGCCATAAGCACTTAGAACTCTTGAGTTGATTTTTTATCGGCATAATGATATAATGTGGGATTGAGGAATTTGTTTGCGCACGTGGAAAGGAGGAGCCGATGTGCATTCATACCTTACATTTTTGCTGGGGGGCTTGTTACAGGGGCTATCGGTGCGCGATTAAAACGTCAAATCTCTTTTCAGGAGAAACAAAAATGAAAGTGAAAATGAAATCAAGCAAGGCGTTGTTCTGCCTGTCGATGATATTGATAGGAGCGGTTTTTACGTTGTATGTGCAGGCGGGCAGTCTGGAGCCGAGCTCTCCGCCGGGGCCGACGATGAAGAGCTTAGATGAGGTCGAGCCGAGGATTGCGATTCACCACAGTGATTTGCCTATGACGATTACGCAGAGCGGCTCGTACTACCTGACCGAATCCATCCATTTCAACGGAAACGGTAACGGTATCGGCATCGAATGCAATGATGTGAGCATCGACCTGAGGGGTTTTTGCCTGGCGTTTAGCTTATTCGGTCCCGTCGGCGACGGTATTAACGGTTCAGGCGTTTTTGCAGACCCCAGCCGGATGCGAATATCCGTATCAAACGGCTCTGTCGTCGGCTGGGCGGAGAACGGCGTCTATCTTGCCGGCAATTCAAACGAGCTTCGCCAAATCAAGGTCAGCGGAAACGGTGAAGACGGCATCCGGGTGGGCGCCAACTGCATGATTGCCGATTGTGCTGCGCGTCTGAACGGCAAAACAGGTATTCATACCGACGGAGGCAGTGTCATTAGCGGCTGTATCGGTTCGACAAATTCAGATGACGGCATATTGGCCGGGGGCGGCTCGAGCATTAAGAACTCTACGGCAAAAGGCAACACGGACTGTGGTATCGCGGCCGGTAACGAGTCAAGCATTGTCGGGTGCGCAGCGTCAGGCAACGGCGGCAGGGGTATCAGCGCCGGTTTTGGAAGTACGGTGAGCAGCTGTTCGTCATATAATAACGGCGGCGTTGGTTTCTATTGCAAAGGCGGTTCGGTTGTACTGATGGGCAGTGTAGTCAGCAACTGCGTTGGAAGCTCCAATGCCGGCGACGGCCTGGTTCTGGGCGCGCACGGTACGGCTGAGGGCTGTAGCTTCTTCTATGATGCCAACGGAATTAGCGCCTCTTCGGGCTGTCTTATCAGGAATTGCGCTATCGGCAGTAACGGCACCGGAATCGACGTTGAAATGTCGAATACGATTGAATCCTGTGAGGTTTTCGGCAACACGTACGACGGTATCAAGATTACTTCCTGCTGCAGAATCATCGGTAATAGCTGTTCTTACAACGGCCAGGGCCCGAGCGAGGGGGCAGGCATTCACGCTGCGGGTGGCGACAGCCGGATAGAGGCGAATAACGTTATGCACAACGACCGCGGGATTGACGTGGATGCTGCGAACAATTTTATCGTCAAGAACAGCGCCTCGGCCAATGCCAACAACTACGATATTGCAGCGGGCAACAAGGTCGGGCCTATCAGCAGCGACCCGAATGCACAAAGCAACCCATGGGCAAACTTTCAGTATTAACACGAAAGGCGGATTTGATTATGAAAACCAGATATTTGTATGGTACAGCGTTGGCGGCGGGGCTTTTGGTGTTTTGCTGCCTTAATCTGTTTGCGGAAAATATCGACCCATACAATGACGGCAGCCAGTATGCTTATGGCGAGAATATCGGGTGGGTGAATTTCGAGCCGAACGTTCCGGCGCCGAGCGTTTGCGCCCAGGTGGCCGGCGATAAGGTGACGGGATTTGTCTGGGCGGAGAACGTCGGGTGGATTAACTTTGACCCGACAGTGGCCACCGACCCAAATCACTACGGTGTTACTATTGATTCGGCCAATCCTTCCGGAAACTTCCAGGATGATTCCGGCAACAATAACTATATGCCCACCACCGGAGATAACGGCAATTACGGTTTCTAAAAGAAAAATGTTAAATTGAGTCAAGGATAAAAGAAATGGAGGTAAAAGAAATGGGAACGAAACAGAAAAAATCAAAAGTTGTGATTAGTTTAATGGCCTTAGCTGCTCTGTGCGTGTTTTCAGTGTTCGTCTTGGCCGGGAGCCTGGAGCCGAATTCTCCACCCGGACCGACGATGCATACCCTTGATGATATCTACAATGAGGTTGCTTCACAACAACCGCCGAGTTGTTTTGCTTACGATATGTTTCTTCAGATTGACGGGATTCCAGGCGGTAGTACTGACCCTAATCATAACAATTGGATCGACGTAGTGAGTTATACTTTCACTGCGGACCGTATCCGCGAGGCCAGCGAACCAAACCTGCTCGAGCTATCGCTCGTTAAGCCCCTTGACAAGGCAAGTCCGAAGCTGGCTCAATTCTGCCCCAACGGCAACCACATCACCTCGGTCGAACTGGATATTTGCCCTTCCACATCGGGTAACCAGACTTCTATGAAATACATGCTTACAGACGTGACAATCACGGGTGTTCACACATATACGAAAGCAAGTGACCCGCTGCCAATGGAGCAGGTAAGCCTCAGTTTTGGACAGATTCAGTGGGAATATACTGATGCACAAGGTCAGTTATTCCAGGGAGCTTACCTTCCAACGCATTAGTAAGGCCTGACAGATTAGATTTAATTTGAACCATATTTCGGAAGATTATAATTTTTATCCGGATATGTAACAGGGTAAGTTTTGAATTGTTATGAGGTGTACCAAATGAAAGCTGCAAATATAGCATGTGTTGGCGCAATACTGATGCTGTTGTCTGTCTCATTTAGTCTGGCGGAGAATATCGACCCATACAATGACGGCAGCCAGTATGCTTACGGCGAGAATATCGGGTGGGTGAATTTCGAGCCGAACGTTCCGGCGCCGAGCGTTGGCGCCCAGGTGGCCGGCGACAAGGTAACGGGATTTGTCTGGGCGGAGAATATCGGCTGGATTAGCTTATCGTGCGAGAATACCAATAGCTGCGGGGCGGTCGATTACGGCGTGGTCAATGACGGGACAGGTAACCTATCGGGTTATGCCTGGGCGGAGAACGTCGGGTGGATTAACTTTGACCCGAACGTGCCGGGAGATGCAAATCACTATGGTGTTACAATCGATGAGGACGGCAATTTTGACGGCTGGGCATACGGCGAGAATATCGGCTGGATACATTTTCGCTCGGCCGGGCCGGTCGCTTACGGGGTTCGGGTTTGCGTGGTCGCGCTCGACGATTTGGCCAATTTTGTCGATGACTGGCTCGTCAGCGGCGGCGGGATACCGGCTGATTTGAGCGGCGACAGCGACGTTGACTTCGAGGACTACGGTATGTTTGCCTGGTGGTGGCGAGACTACTGCCCGGACGGCTGGCGGCTGAAATGAGAGGATAAAAGGGTTTGCTGAACCAGACTCAAGACGGAAGGTGTCGGTGTGTGCAGTGCACGCCGCAACAATATGCCAAAAACAGGCAGTTTTTTGTGAGGACCGGAAAATGGAAAAGAGAAAGACTCTGGTGATTTTGGTTTTGTGCTTTGGCCTGGTGGTCTGCTCGGTGCAGACTGCGGAGGCGGCGGTGCTGGGGACTGGGTTTACGTATCAGGGACGGCTGATTGATGCGAATGAGGCGGCGGATGGGCTGTATGATTTTCAGTTTAAGCTGTACGATGCCAATAGTGACGGCAACCAGACAGGTATCGACGTCAATACACCTGATGTGGATGCGATTGACGGGTACTTTACGGTAGTTTTGGACTTCAACGACCCGTGCGTGTTCAACGGTCAGGCGAGGTGGCTCGAGGTTGGCGTTCGGCCGGGGGATATGAACGACCCGAATGTATATACAATCCTTAATCCTCTTCAGGCAGTTATGCCAACACCGTACGCTCTAAATAGCGCGGCTCTGGCTTTGCCGTATTCCGGCGGCGCCGCCGGCAGCGGAGAGGCGCTTTTTTCGATTACCAATACCGGTACAGGTGCGGCGATAAAAGGCAGCGGCCAAAACGGCTATGGGCTGCAGGGAGAATCCGCCGCTGCGGGCACCAGCGGCGTTTTTGGTATCAACAATGCAGTGGGTGGCTATGGCGTGTTCGGATGGAGTGACAATGGAACCGGGGTTAAAGGTTTCACATCGGGCACTGGCGTTGCTGGATTATTCCAGATTGTCAGCATGGGCAATAGTAATGCTGCGCTGGAAGGCAGAACCAATAGCACGGGCAGCGGCATCTTCGGTTGGGCAACGTCCGGCGGTGGTACGAACTACGGCGTCCGGGGCAGGACGGAAAGTGCAGCCGGCTATGCAGGGTACTTCGAGGGCAGGGTCTATGCCGGCGGCAACGTTGGTATCGGTACGGAGAGTCCGAACTACAGATTGGAAGTTAAGGCGCCTACCAACCAGACATTAAAATTATCCACGGAAAGCGCAAACAGCAATGTAGATATTCAGGCCGAACCAACAGGTTCCGGCAGTATGAGACTTAACGTGTTGGGGGGTGCAAATGCGATTACATTTAACGTTAATAATACAGAGAAGGTTCGAATGAATTCAAACGGCGATGTCGGTATCGGCACGTCCAGTCCGGGTGCAAAGCTGGAAGTAGATGGCCAGGTCAAGGTTACCGGCGGCTCTCCCGGAGCGGGTAAGGTACTGACATCGGACGCTGTCGGCCTGGCAAGCTGGCAGGCGGTTTCTGCCGCCGGTGACAGCGACTGGATGATTTCCGGTATTGATATGTATTCACTGCCGAGCGGCAAGGTTGGTATCGGGACTACAAGTCCGATTGCGAAGCTGGATGTTGCGGGCGATGTTAAAGTTAGTGGGTCAAGCGCCGGCGGGACTGTTGCCGCCACCAACAGCGATGCCTCCGGCTACGGTGTGTATGGTGCGGCGACAGCCGGTGGGGACGTAACGAACTACGGAGGGTATTTCGAGTCGCCGAGCAAATTTGGGGGCGGCGTTTATGGCCTGGCGACAAACAGCTACGGCGGCAAAGGCGTATGGGGCAAGGCCACAGGAGATGCCGGTATCGGAGTTTACGGCGAGACAGATGGGGACATCAACCCTGCCGTTATGGGCGTTGCCTCGAATACATCGGGCGGCAAGGGCATTTACGGCAAAGCTCTCGGCGCTTCCGGCGTCGGGGTCTATGGTGAGGCGACCGCGAGCAGCGGAACAAATTACGGCGTTTACGGCACGACAAACAGCCCCACCGGCTACGCC
>CAZPDW010000055.1:0-13155 GCA_964585535.1 uncultured Pirellulales bacterium | reverse complement strand
AACGCCCGGACGGCCGAGGATGTGTTGAGCGAATCGAATGTCGAGCTTGCCGGCAGGGCGATAAGCGACGCCGGCGACAGGCCTGACGGTTGGCAGGCGGCGAATGCCGCGATTGATTTGGGGATAGGCGTCTTTGCGCTTCTGGGCGGGGCTTACGGGACACGTGCGGTGCGGTTTTTGCGCGAGGCGAAGGCGAAATCAAACGCCCTGAAGGAGGTTGTCCTGGGCAATGAGCTTTTCAAAAAGACAAACGCCGATGCGGCACAGCCGTTCAAGGATGCGCACAGAAATCAGTCGTCGGTTACCCGCCGGCTTGTCGCGGAGATGAAGGGGTAGCGGGCAGCAGGATTATCGATTGCCGATTGTTGCCGAACGAGGTACGCACGACGCAACACGAAATACAGGTATGGCAGATAAAGGCAAAACAGCGGCAAAGACAAAAGCGAAAGCGAAAGAGCGGTATCTGGCGATACCTTATCATATCCTGAACATTCGCGGAATCGCTCTGACGCAGGAGGTGCTGCTTTCGCATATCTACAGTTTCGGTGCGAGGGGCTGCTGGCAGAGCAACGAGACGTTAGCGGAGATTTTTATGGTCTCGGGCGACACGATTTCGCGTTGGCTTGGCAGTCTTACCGGCTACCTGAACATCAAAAATCCGAAGGGCTACTACCGGACGATGTGGGCAAAGTCGCACCCGGACATCGGGCAGGCGGCTGCGCTTAATCCGGACAAGTGTTGTCCTGTCCACTTAGGCAAAATTGCGGAAGTGACTTCGGCAAATCTGCGTTTCGACTTAGGCAAAAATGCCTAACTACTAATAACAAGACTAATAGAGAAACTAACAGAGCGACTAAGGCACCGCTTTCGCCTTTGCCTGCCGGGGGGCAGGCGTCGGCGGTGCTTGCCGAGCGGGCTAGTTTTTACAGCCGCTTGCCCTCGAAGCGAACCGAGCGCGTATCGCGTTCTCTGCCGGTGGGAATGGTCAACCGGCTGTACAATTCGGGCCGGCGCGTCTTAATCCACCTGGCGCCCGTGCAGTTGTCCCGCAGCGAGGCGTCCAAATCGGCGACGACCATACAATCCTCGGCCTTGAACGTCTCTGCCAGCAGACGCCCGTAAGGGTCCAGGACCATAGCGTTGCCGGTTCTGATTTCATCGTCATCTACTCCTACTCCGTTGCTGAAGACTAGGAACAGCCCGTTGTCGTGGGCGCGTGCGGGCAGCCAGGTCAGGAGCCACTGCCGTCCCTTGGGCCCTTTGAACTCGGCCTCTATCGCGGCGGGATTTTCTTTGCGATGTTCCCATAGGGATTTATCGACCAGGCCCATACAGAACGGGCTTGGCGAATCGCATCCGCCGGTCTGGTGCGGCGCCAGCAGAATCTCGGCACCCTTCAATGCGGTGATGCGAACGTTCTCGCCGAGGTTGTTGTCGTAGCAGGTCAGCACGCCGAGCCGGCAGCCGCAGGGGGCATCGAAAACCGTGAACTCCGAGCCGGACGATAAGTGCTCACTTATAAAGCAGTGAATCTTGCGATGGCGGGCAAATTTGCCGTCCGGCATCGCCACAACATAAGTATTGAACATTTGCCCGTCGCCGGTCTTTTCGACAAGCCCTGCGGCGATGGTTATGTTGTGCTTTTTCGCCAGTGACATAAGCTGCTGTGACGAAGGCCCGTCGAAGACCGGTTCAGCCAGCGCCAGCAACTCGTCGCGGGAGAGCTTTCGCAGAAACCAGTAGCCCGTAATGCAGCACTCGGGAAATGCGATAATTTCAACCTTCTGCTTCGCCGCCTGCTCGACGAAATGACTTATCTTAGCCAAGTTCGCTCGTTTATCCGCCGATTTATGCTCGAATTGAACGGTGGCAATGCGGATGTCTCTCATTGTTCTTGTCTCCTGCGATATTTGACTTACCTGCAAAACTCAGCATAGCATCGCTGATTATAATTGGCAAGCCCTTTTAGTTCGGCCGGCGGTGCGCTCGCAACGGTTGCAATCGGAGCCGAAAGGTACTATATTCGAGCCGGGTATGATAGTCGGTGTGATGACAGCCAAACTGAACTTGCAGGGTGTCGGCTCGCTGAAGGAAAAACGCGGCATCGTCAAGAGCTTAACGGCCCGGCTGAGGGGCCGGTTCAATGCCTCTGTCGCTGAGGTTGACCACAACGACAGTAAGCAGAGCGCTATGATTGGCATCTCGATTGCCGGCAACGACGGTGCGTTTATCAACAGCCGGCTCGACGCGGTCATCGCATTTATGCGCCGCGACGGGCGATTTTACCTTGGCCAAATCGAACGCGAAACCTTCAGCGCCTGATGTACCGGCCGGAGAAGTATCCCGGCCCGTAAGAATATCGATTATTGCATTTGCTCAGAAGACCTTATCGACGATGAACCTTGCGCTGAGGAATATGTCGAGGGCCATCGCCGAGCACAGTATCGCCAGTCGCAGCGGGTGTGCCCGCAGCTTTGCCGATGCGAGAAAAAAGACGAACGCAACGACGACCGCGGCGAGGATATACATCCCGGCGGTCAGCGTCAACAGCTTGTCATAATTGCCCGCCGGCCCGGCAAAGAGCTGAAAACAGCCCGCTGCCGAAAGCAGCATCACAATCGAAAGTCCCGCCATAACGAGTGTTATTGCAAGTATTATTTTTTTGTCGGCGGCGCCGGCGGAGATGAGTCCCTGTAGTCCCGCCCCGGCAAGGCAGGCGCAGCACAGTGTCGGGATTGTCAGCCAAATCAGGGGACTTACGTTCAGAAAAGCCGGGCAGAACGCGCCGATTGTGCCGAGGAGGAATATCAGCATTATCCCGAACCGTCTTGCCGAGATGAGCATCGCCATACCCATAAGCACGGCGGCTACGGGGACGTGGTAGAAGCCGATAGTCAGCCCGGCCTTTTGCGCCACGACCAGCGGGGCGACCAGCCCGAGCAGAGCAGCCGGATGTAGCTGGGGCTGTATCGGCATTGCAAACAGCCGAATTCCGGCGGATAGCTCGAAGAAAAGTACGATTGCGGCAAAGGGCGGTGCGCAGAGCAGCCGGCCCGGCCAATTCCATCGCCCCTTTCTCGGAACAAAGGCCGCCGGACAGAACAGCCAGCCGATGGCGGCGGCGAGTGAGCCGATTGAAAAATGAAAGCCGTTCAGCCACAGCATCAAAGGCCCGAAGCCGTAAATCGCCCCGGCAAAGAACGAGCCGGCAAACGAGCCGACCCACCGCCTGCTGAGGACGAAGCAACCCAGCGCAGCCAAGGTAGCGTTGGCGCCGATGAGAAATTGGCGCCCAGCAAACCTGCCGAAATACGGCTGATACAGATAGACGGCGAAGCCGGCGTAAACAGCCGCTGCCGCCAATAATTTGACTATGCCTTTGCTCATCAGCCGTTCGGAGCAACGGCAGGAATTCACATCCTGCGTTTGATTATTTGATGACCACTTTTCCGGTGCCGGTTGTTATTCTGCCGAGCCGATAGACCGTCTCGCCGGAACGGGTAAGTTTTTTGCTGAGCGAATTGGCGAAGTCCTCGGCGACAATGAGCACAAAGCCGATACCCATATTGAATACCCGGAACATCTCACTCTCTTCGACCGGGCCTTTTGCCTTCAGGAAGGAAAATATCTTCGGCACGGGCCAGCTCGATTTTTTTATGACGGTGTCACAGTTTCTCGGCAGCACCCGCGGGATATTGCCGACAAGCCCGCCGCCGGTGATATGTGCCATTGCGTGCACGATGCGCTTGACCCTGTAGCCGCCTAACAGCCGGACGACCGGGCGAACGTAAATCCGCGTCGGCTCCAGGAGGACATCGCCGAGTACGGCTCCGTCAAGCTCATCGGGCGTATCGGTCATTTTCAGCCCTAACCGTTTGAAGCAGATATTGCGCACTAATGTATATCCGTTGCTGTGCAGCCCGCTCGATGCTAGGCCCAGGATAACGTCGCCTCTGCGGACGAGGTCGCCTTTGATTATCCTGTGCCGCTCGATGACACCGACCGCGAAGCCGGCCAAGTCGAAATCGCCCTTTTTATATGTATCGGGCATCTCGGCGGTTTCTCCGCCGATGAGGGCGCAGTCGGCCATTCGGCAGCCCGCGGCGATGCCGGCGACAATCTGCTCCATTATTGCCGGTTCGAGCTTATTGACCGCCGCATAGTCCAGGAAGAACAACGGCTCGGCGCCGAGAACGAGCATGTCGTTGACGTTCATAGCGACAAGGTCGATTCCGACGGTGTCGTATTTTTGTATTCGCCCGGCTAATTGCACCTTGCTGCCCACGCCGTCCGTGCAGGCGACAAGCACCGGGTTTTTGTAGTTTTTCTTGAACAGCCGCTCGTCATAGTCCAGCCGGAACAGGCCCGCAAAGCCACCCCTGAGCTGCATCACCCGTGGCCCGAACGTGCTCGCCGCGTGCGAGTATATCCGTTCGACCATCTCGTCGTTGGCGCCGATACTCACCCCCGACTGCCTGTACGTGATTGGTCGCTGCGCATCTTTCATTATTCGCTGTTCCAACAGACAAGGAACTTTTCAAAATTCCAACACTTCACTCCAGCTCCTCGAACATTCTCATCTGGTAATGCTCCATCGCGAATTTTGTGACGGCGGTATTGACGGGAATCCGGTATTTGCCGTTCCAGCAGGCGGTGCAGTAGTGCTCGGCCGGCTGCTTTACACACGACAGCAGCCCCTCAAGCGACATATAGCCGATGCTATCGACCTCGAGAAAGTCCCGAATCTGCTCGAGGTCGCGATTGTTCGCCAGCAGCTCCTCTGTGGTGGGGAAATCCACGCCGTAGTAACACGGGAAACGAATCGGCGGACAACTCACCCGCATGTGTATTTCCTGAGCGCCGGCCTGTCTCAGCGCCCTGATTTTGCCCCTGGTCGTGGTGCCCCGAACGATTGAGTCGTCAACGACGACAATCCTCTTGCCGTGCACCACCTCTTTGACGACGGCTAACTTAATCTTGACCGCAAGCTCCCTCGTCTCCTGGTCCGGCGAGATAAACGTCCTGCCCACGTAGTGGCTTCTGACCATTCCCATGTCGAAACCCAGGCCGCTCTGCTCGGCGTATCCGATGGCCGCCGATGTCCCCGAATCCGGTATCGGTATCACGACGTCCGCATCGACCGGATGCTCGATGGCAAGCTGCCTGCCGAGCTTTCTTCTGAACTCGTGGACGTTCTCGCCGAAAATCGTACTGTTCTGCTTGGCAAAGTATATGTGCTCGAACAGACAGTGTGCCGGCGTAACCGAGCCGGGCCTGACGAAAAAATTGCTCGACAGCCCGTCCTTGCTGATTGTTACGATTTCCCCCGGCTCGACCTCGCGTATAAACTTAGCGTCAACGGCATCGAGCGCACAACTCTCGCTGGCGACGACAAAACTGCCCTGGGCGGTTTGGCCGATACACAAAGGCCTTATCCCGTATGGGTCACGAGCCGCTTCAATCCGGTCGGCGAAGAGAATCAAAAGACAATACGCACCCTGCAGGTGGTTGAGAACGTGCGTCAGCGGGTCGGGCTTGCTGACGTGCGTCGGTTTGGCAAGAAGATGCGCGATAACCTCGGTATCGGTCGTGGATTTGAATATGCTGCCGTACGCCTCGTATTCGTCGCGAAGCAGAGACGCATTGATAATGTTGCCGTTGTGTGCTATCGCCGCCTGACCTCGCGAGTACTCGACAAAGAACGGCTGGCTGTTGACCGCCTTGGACGAGCCCATTGTCGAATATCGCACGTGCCCAATGGCTATAGGATTTGTGAGCTTGTCCAGAATTCTCGACCCGGCCCGGAAGACCCGCTGCACCGTCCCCATCCCCGTATAGCACCGGATAAACTCGCCGTCGCTCGATGCGATGCCGGCGGATTCCTGGCCCCTGTGCTGAAGACTGAATATCCCTAAGTATGTTTTCTGAATGGCCTGCGGGTCTCCGAAGATACCGAACAGACCACAGTTTTCCTTCTTGTCCGACACTTCGCTTTCGTTAGGCATCCGGTTCCACCCCTGCATAGTGTAAAAGGCCAAAAGAGCATAAGTGCATAGACCGCGGTACGCAGTACGCGGTACACAATACGTATTATGCCGGGCACAGTCAAGCCCCCGGCTGTTCGGTGTTGTTTTTTACGAGCCCGGATACATAAATTCCGGCATTCGGCGGACGCCGCCGTCTTTGCTTACGCACGCCAAAACGCTCGTGCTTTCGGCGATGACCGTCCCGTCGCTCTTTCGCGTCAGCCGGTAGCCGTGCTCGACCTTGCTGGCCGTTACCTTCGAGCACCGCGTCTCTAATTCGAGCTGCTCGTCGTAATAGGCGGGCCTGCGGTATTTTATGTAAAACTCGACAATGACGAAGAACACCCCCGCCTGCTCCAGGTCCTTATATGCTAAGCCGTTTGCGCGCAAAAGCTCGGTCCTGCCCATCTCGAAATAGACGGCAAAAACGCTGTGATGCACCACGCCGCCCTGGTCGGTCTCCGAATACCGCGGCGTTATGGTTATCGTATGGCTGTGAACGGTTGTCCGCTCCGGAAACTTCACCTCTGCATCTCTGTCCATCAGTCGCAGTATACAAAGAGCCGTCTCTTAAGGCAACTAATTTACAACCACCGTTTGATTTCTGTCCGGTGCGGTCGCAGGGAAATAAATCTTCCTGCCCCAGCCGAACTCCGCCTTGATATGGTATTCAAAATCCTTTCCGCCAATATCTGCTTTCGGTATCGTTACCATATAAACCCCGCAGGCCGCGTGCTCCAGTGGTATCATCTGCTCTGCGCCGTTGCCCATCTGCCTCCAGTAAAGTGCTGCTTTCGCAGGGCTGTTCTTGCTTAGAATGATGACTTTTAGCTTCAAATCCTCGCTTACCGCCAAATTACCCCGCACCGTCGGCACGATGATTCGTGCCTTGCCTCGATAGTCCTTCCAGGGCATTGCATCTGTGGGCAGGGGTTTGGCGAGGATTTTCTCAAGGGCACTATCGTGCTTGTTCAGCAGCCGTAGCCGTTTCATCGAGTGCTGTTCGAGGTTGGCAACTGTCCCCATCTCGCCGGCGTTCGATACCACCGCTAAAAGGTATGTTACCATCTCTGCCCATTCCTTCGCCAGTTGCCGTCGCAGCCCAAGGGCCTCGTTCCTGGCCATGCGTTTCTTGATTTTGCTGTTCTGCTCTGCGTTTATTCTCTTCATAGTCTCATCGAGCCGGCCTACAATGCATCCGACCTGGCCTATTGACCTTGCATAACGAAACGTATTGAGCCAGTAATCGAACCGCTCACGATTGCCCGCCCCCTTGATTTTGCCTCTGAGCTTTGCAAACTTCTCGACGAAATCAAATTGCGGCGATTGCCTGCTCCACGCCGTCGGCTCGACCCTTATTGCCCCCGGTCCGTCAACCCATTCTGAGGTTCGTGGCAGTCCCGCCCTTCTGTTGTCTCTGCCGGCGAGGCGTCCTGCCCCGTCAACTCCGACGAATATATGCGCAATCTGTTCCGCCGCCTCAGGACCGAATTGTGTCCTTGCCCAGTCGAGGTAGAAATCTTCGGTTGGCAAATCTCGTAGTCTTGAAGCCGGCTCTGAGTGCGCCGCTTCGGCCCAGCTTCCCTGCTCCCAGCCCGCCTTTGCAAGTGCCGAGACGTTGGGCGCAAGTGAGCGTGTTCGCCAGTGAATCCCCATCAGGCCGGTACAGCCATATCTCAGCGCATCGACCGCATCTCTTCGCATTCGCCCGACCCACAACTGCGGCGAAATAATCGCCGGGTCATCCTCCAGCCACGGTATCGCCCACTTGGGCCGGTCTGTCACCTTCGCGAAATTGGCGTCAACCGGACTAAAACCCACCTCGCGATTGATACAGCTAAACGGCATCTCCTTAGGCAGCACACGGTCGAACTGCGCCCTGTCATTAGGTGGCCCCAGCACCCAGCCGCACGTCGCTAAGGTAAAAGGCGCGCCCACATTCTCCGCCGCCTCAACTGCCAGGAGCAAATCCGCTTGTGTCGCCGCGACCTGTTCATCCTTGACATCAGACCAGGTCCAGCCCTCCGGTGTCCAAAGCCAGTAGTAGTCCAGAGGATATGCCCTCTTTATCCTCTCGAACATCCCCGCATAAAGGTCGCGAACGACCGCCGGGTCATTTGGCTCTTTGCCCATATCCTTCAGTCGCTTCTTAACCAGTTCGGGTATAACCAAAGGCGTTTCTGTCCCCACGCACGTCCTTACTCCCAGCTTGTGTGCGTACTCGAACACTGAACCGAGCATGTCCCCGACGCGGTTGAACAGCTCGTTGTACTGTTCGGGCGTCTTTGGCTCCGGCATCATCCCGGACATCACTTCTGCACCGTAGTCGTCTCGCTCGAAAAGCTGCGCCGCTGCGAAATTGAACTCACTTGTCCTTTTCGGCGCATATCCCCAGTTGCCCCGCAGTGTGTTTTGATAACTCGACGGATAGCTGAATGCAACCTTGCCGTCCGGCCCGACATCTTCAGAGAGCCCTATCCAGACAGTTGGCTCTGCGTTTGGTCTTTTCTCCGGATACGTATGCAGTGCAAAGAAATTCATGCCAAGCTTCGGTAGCTGGCCTATTATGGCCTTGTAGTCGTTCTCATTCCACCAGTCAGGCCCTTCCGGAAAATCGTGAAACGGATGAATACCTCGCAGCTCGAACAACGGTTTGCCGACCTCATCGACAGCCGGCAGCTCCAGCGGCGCCGGTCCGTCAGGTATCGTGTCCCCGTGCAGATAGAACCGCACCCCGAAATGCTCGATAAACCGATACGCCCCGTACAGCGTCCCAATCTCATCACCGCCTGTAATCGCTACCGTTCGTTTACCGTCACTGTTCACCGTGGCAATTCGGTACTGCTGCGGCTGCAAATCGGTGTTGTTGGTCTGCAGGACAATCGCGTCACCCTGTGTCGGTCCCTGCGATATTGTTGGTAGCTCCCCAGTCCGCAGATACAGATACCGCCTGATTTCCTTCGCCGCCAATTGCTCGAGCTCAGTGGCATCGGGTGTAATGACAATAGCCGTATCCGCCTTGCCTCCCCGCAGCTCGGTTGTCGCACAACCTGCCGCCGCTATGAGCAAACCACCCAAACCGAATACGAAGATAAATTTGCGCACCATCGACATTATCCTCTCCTCTGTTATTTTCCGCCGAGTTCACGGTACGCCTTTTCATCCAGCAGCTTCATTTCCTGCAGCACCAGCCCGTAATGGCTGCCCGGCGGGTTTTCCTTTATCTGCATATTGTTCCAGTTTTTGGCAAAGTTGCCCGAATAGCACAGCCAGGCCGTCTTGCCGTCGGCGCTGATAAACTTGCTTGGGAAGTTCAGAAAGTATCCCTGCTCGCCAAATTCTTTCATATAGCTCACCAGCTTCCAAGGCCCCGTGATTTTGTCCGCTTCGAGAATATATGAGTTCATCTTCGCGCACGTGGGCCAGCCGTCCGTCACGCACATCAAATACTTCTTCAGCGGTGCATTATATGTTACCGTGACGCAACCCATATTGTTGTTCCAGTCGAGAAGCGCACTTATTTTTGAATAGTCTTCAGTCCAGATTGGCTCACCCCTGCCGTCATGGCCTGCGAAAAACTCGTACTTCGAAGCATCGTTGATGTTTTCGATGCTCGCAGTTACGCGAATCAGGTAAATCTGGTCCCCGCTTATCCAGCTCAAGTTTGCAAATCGGCCCTTGGGGTCGTTGACTTCTGCACCCATACCGACCAGATATGCCTTGCCGTCCGGTGAATGTTCCATATTCTTGCCGAAGTCCGCAAAGTGCGGCGCTCCGATTTTAACCGGGTATCCCCACATACCGGTTTCGCCGAAAAGCGGTTCTTTCGGCGTGTGAGGCGTATCCGTCCACGTCTTGCCGAAATCCGTTGAGACGCGAAAACCCACAAGCGGCCCAAGCCAGGGCCAGTTGTAGGAGAAGTCCCCGTATTCCGTGATCCCGTGCGGAGCCAAACAGTAAGTGCCGTAATACCACACGCCATTGTAAACCAGAGACCCGCACGGATACCGCCCGCCGTAAGGGTATGGGCTGCCATGTGTCACCCCAACGCTTACTATCTTCAAACGCAGCGGGTCCTGTCCAATCAGGATTCCCTGGCCCGTCGTGGCACGGCGAAGCCGCCTGTGGTCGCTTTCATAGCCGTCCGAAGAAGAACTGTCCCTGCCGCCGTCGGCCCGCGGACACGACCCGTCCGTCCACGGCGAATACAAATTGCCGTCCGCCGCCCATGAAGGATACCACGTATCAGCGACGTAGTAGTTGCTGTGCACGCCTGTAAAAGCGATACCCACAATGTCGCTCGATTGCTCGAACGGACAGTCCGCCGGCGGCTGTGAAGGCCAAATCACAGGCGCCTTTGCCTTTGCTGCATCACAGGGCGATGTAATTACACCAAGCAATACAAGCAGTGTAAATGTGTTGTGCAGTGCCTTCATTTCAAATTCCTCCTAATATGTACCGGTCTCGATTAGATTTTCCCGTTTATCCGCGGGTAAGCAACTTAAAAACAAGCAGTTACGGTTTTATTCGCGGGCATTTATTACCCTTAAGGGTAGGGTTAGCGGAAAAAAACGAACAGACCAACTGAAATGCTTGTCATAACTATCCACCAGAACATAAGGTTCCGCAGGCCCCGATTCAGCGGCTTCTCGATTTCCGGCAGCCGGGCCCACCGCAAATTCCATATCGCATCCGGGTCATAGGATTCCTCTTTGCTGCGCCGAATCCCGAACGTTGCAATAATCATCGCAGCAAAGCATATCGCCCAGTTAGCCGCTGCACGATTCAGCAGCGGTTTCAGCTGTGCTATCCCTTCAGACCCGTAACGCTCAGCGACAACCTTCAATACAATACCACTCATAATGCCAAATACCAAAGTAAAAGTCGCAGCTCGTCCATGTGCGCGAGGCCACAGAAACGCCGCCAAAAATATCACCGTAATAGGCGGTGCAAAAAACGCCGCCATATCCTGTATGTAAATGAAAATCCCGCCCTTCCACCACAACAGAAGCGGCGCAAGGGCCGTGCCGACAACAATTATCAGAAACGTTGACCACCGCCCGACCCTGACAAGCTCCTGCTCGCCCGCCGATTTGTGAATCAGCCGTTTGTGAACATCTATCGACCATATCGTCGAGGCCGAGTTCAGAACGCTCGATACCGTGCTCATTATCGCAGCTATCAGCGCCGCTAACAGAACACCCCTGCCGAAAGGCGGCAGCAGCTCGTTGACCATCTTTATATATACCGAATCCTCCTTCAGACCCGGGCCAAACATCGCAAACGCAATCAGCCCCGGAAACACAATTATAAAAGGCAGAAAGAACTTGATAAACGCACAGCCGATTACTCCCATCCTGGCGTCCCATTCGCTCCTGGCGCCCAGGCACCTCTGGATGTAAAACTGATTGGTACCAACGTACCACAATGAGAGTGTCAGCCAGAAGGTTGCAACCCCCGGCCAGGGCGAGACAGGATGCGAGGCCCGCTGAATCAGGCTGAAACGTGTGGCGTCAGCCGCAAGGTTCTTATTGATGACCTCGCTGATCCCGCCCACGTTGTTTATGCCGATGAGAACCAGCAGTACCCCTCCGACCACCAGCACCGCCACCTGCAGCACATCCGTCCAGACCACGGACAACAAACCGCCGTATATGCAGTACGCAGCCGTGACGCCGGCAATAATCAACACACAGCCCATAAAGCCCCAGTTGAAGGACTGTATCGGCTGCTGCAGCGTCATTTCATAGACGATCCGTCCGCCCGCGTACAAGGCCGGCGCAAGCACTCCCAGCACCATATGCAACAGCGACAGTGCCGCAAACACACCACGCGTTGACGCTGTGTACCGCCGTTCAAGAAACTCGGGGATCGTGTAGAGCTTTTTGCGAAAAAAGAACGGCAGAAATATCCAGCAGAGAATCGAATAGGGAATGAAGTTGCCCCACTCGAACGTTGCAGGCGCAAGGCCGAAAGCATAAGCCGTCCCGACCATTCCGATGAAATGCTCCGTGCCGATATTCGAGCCGGTCATCGACATCGCCACGGCATACCACGGCAGCTTCCGACCGGCCAGGAAATAGTCGTCCGCTCTGTTCTTCTCTTTCCGCGCAACCCAGAGGCCTATACTCAGCGATACGGCAAAGTATATCGCAACCACCAACAGAATCGTTGGATTCATATAGTCCCAGCTCCTTACTACGAATGCTCAGACGCCGCTCTCCGGCCGGGCTTACTTCCGCGGCTCAGTAACGATCTCAATCTCCGCGACGGAAGCGAATATCTGCCTGTCGAATCCGGAAAGCGCCACGAATCGGATGAACCGGCCCCGCTTCGGCTCGGCAAAAACAACCCGTTTGCGATCACGATTTCCGGCGAAGGCCCCCTTTGCAACAGCATCTGCCCAATTCCCGCCGTCCTCGCTTACATACACTTCGTATTCGCGAATCCACCCGTTCGACATATCCTGCCGCGGAAGGTACTCGAGGGCCTGTATCTCCACTTCCTTCTGTAGTTCTATGCTTAGCTCGTGCGGGTATCCGGCAGCACCCTCGCCCCAGGGCGTATGCCAGATGGTGTCTGTCCTGCCGTCGATCGCATTGACGCCGGGATAGCCCGGCGCTTCGCTGTCGGCGTTTATTACGGCCGAGCTACCGAGCAAAGACGGCTCTCTGAACAGACTTTCAATAAGTTCCGTCTCAACAGTCTCGGCAGGCGAAAAGGCGTCGCTGTCCATATAGGCCAGCAGGCTGTGAAGCATCTGCCGGGCAACCGGACGCCGGCCAAGGTCGCTGCGCAGGTCGATGCTGCAAAACAGCAGTTTACCTCCGCCGACTTCGGCCTCAAAGATCAGAGCGAGTCTGCGGTTGCTGTTCCAGTCGTCTATGACCTGCACGATCGGACGAAGCCCCGGATCAAACCTATCGAGAATCATAAACCCGGACTTCGTGACCAGGTCCCACCACTGCCAGTTGCTGTGAAAGTCGGTGGGGAATTTGGCCAGAGCAGGGTGTTTCGGATCGCACAAGATACCGAGGGTGTGAGGAGGCTGCCTGTTTGTCCACTGAGTATTCCAGAAAATCGTCGTAAAGCCCGCCGGAATATCACTATCTATCGACTGCAGGGCGGG
>CAZPDW010000054.1:0-13165 GCA_964585535.1 uncultured Pirellulales bacterium | reverse complement strand
CGCACAACCTGATGATAATCAGGCGTGCCGCTTAAGGTTTTCAACAGAGCATTAGGCACTAACAGTGTGGTAAAATCTTAGTCCAGGGCCGGATGCTTCGTTCCTGAGGGACTCAGCAGGGCAGCGAAATTGTTACGGTTGTTCCCCTGTCGGGTCGGCTGATTATCTTCAGCGTTCCGCCGTTGATTTGGAGCAGGCGCTGCGTGTGTGCCAGGCCCATCCCTCTTTTTCGGCCGGCTGCTCTTGCGGAGAAAAACGGATAAGTGGCCCGTTCGAGTGTGGCTGCGTCCATTCCGCAGCCGGTGTCGCTGACCGTAACCTTCACAGAGCTGCCCGCCTGGTCGTTGGCGGCGGACACCTTTACCTCGCCGGTGCCGCCCTGGTATGATTCGAGTGCATTGGAGAGGATATTGGCGATTGCCGAGGCGACCTGGGCCGAGTCCACGGCTACTTCTCTCGTCTGGCCGGCAATATCGAGCCGGATGTCCGTTTTTGCCGTTTGCTGCTCCTGCGAGGTTAGTTCCACCGCTTCTTCGAGAATCTGTTTGACGGGCGTGGGCGCCGGCCTGGGCTTTGGCGGGTTGGCGTAGCTCATCAGGTCATCGATAATGCCGCTCAACTCACCGGCCGTCTGCTGAATCCGGCCGAGTATGCGTTTCTTTTCGTCGTCCTGCTCGGATTGTGCGAGAAGCTGCGCCCTGCCGGATATGACCGAAAGCGGATTGTTCAGTTCGTGAGCGGCCCCGGCCGCCATTTCCGCGAGGGCATCGAGGACAGCCGATTCGTCCACGTTCGCGGGCTTCGTCCGGATCGGCGGCGACGTCAGAAGCTGTGCAAAACGCTCGGCAAACCACTGCTGTTTGTGCAGGCCGGCGGCTGAATCGAGGATAATCGCAGCTAAAGATGCGGCGGGCCTTAGTGTTTCGGTGAGCTGCTCGATTGAGGCCGGGTAGCCCGGCTCAAATATCAGTCCGCCGATTTCTCTGCCGGCTGCCGTCAACGGCACCAGCTTCGACTTGCCCAGGTCAAACTCGGCATCTATCTGCTCGAAGAGCCACTCAACCCGGCCTTCGGCGTCGAAGATTTCAAATTCACCCGTTTGGTCTTGCAGGCCGAGCGCCGCCTGCTGCGGGACTTTAACGTAGGTAAGGGTTTTCTCCTCGGCTGTCTCAAGAGCAAAGGCGGCGGTCGATTCGCCCGGCACCGACGGCGCTAAATACAGGCAAACCGCACCGGTCTGAAATGATTTCTGCCAGCACATCGCCACCGCCTCAATGACATCCGCCGGTGAGCCAGCCCCTAAGGGGCTTGCCGAGCGTGTCCTCTGCAAAAGCTCGTTTATGAAATTGAAGTGGCTTGCACCGCCCTGGAGCTGCTGATTTTCCGAGAGCAGCCGGCCGGTTTCGTCGGCCAACCCGGCCGCGGTCGTCCTGAGCGCATCGCAGTAAGCCGCCTGCGGGTCCGGCAAATCCAGGCCGAGAAGCCGGGCCTTGTCATCGACGGTCTCGGCGAGCCCGGCGGCGATTTGCGCAAGCTGCCCGGCTGTTATGCCAAGCGATTCGGCAAGCTCCGGCTGAGCCGTCGGCGTGTCGTAACTGCCCGATTCACCAATCTCAGCTTCTCTTGCCATGCAGTCGGCGAGCCGGACAACCCGGGCGAAGCTCGCCTCGGGCAGGGCCTGCGAAACCGCCTGCGTATTGCTGTGGTGAAGCCATATACCAAGGATGACATCGGGGGCAAGACCAAGCCGCTGCGCCAGCCGTTTGCCTATGATTGCGTGGTCAACGCCGAGATATTTCTGCTCGATAGCCCAGCCGGCGGCATTTGTCGTTTTCGCCTCTTCGACGATGCGTTCGAAGCTTTTGGGCATTGCCTCGTCAAGAGCGAGCTTGCCGATATCGTGCAGCAGGCCGGCCAGGTAAGCCGAATCTACGTTTACCGGCGGTATCGCAGGCCCGGCCCCAAGGGCCTTGGCGAGCCGCCTTGCTGAGTATGCGACGGCGATACTGTGGCGGGTAATCTGCTTTCTAAACTCGATTTTGCCTTCGTCCGGCTCGCCGAGGCCGTAGGGCTTTGCCGAAATCAGGCGGTCGCGGAGCTCTCGCAGCTCCAGCCGGTCAAGGACGCTGCGGACCGAGCCGCCGGTTCGCCCGTGCCCGGCGGCGAGGAAAAGCACCGCAACGGTAAGGGCCGGGTCCGCCTCAATTAACTCAGCCAATGACCCGGGTGTCAGCTCGAACGAATTCAACCGGGCCAGAAACCGCCCGATAACACAGGGTAAAATCGAAACGGCTTCGATACGGGCGGCAGCAAGCTCAACCTGCTGCTGCGCCGAACTGTCGGGACGTCCCTCGGACATACACACACCCTCACCCGTAATTCGATTGATTATTGATTATTGATAAAAATCAAATCTCAACTCTATTTTGCCTTTTGCCCCATTTCGAGGACGGCACAGATTCTGTCAACAAGCTCGGTGATATCAAAGGGTTTTCTGACGAAGTCCTGCGCCCCGGACTTTAAGAGCTGGTCGATTTCATCCTGCTTTATTACGCCGCTGACAATGATAATTTTTATATCCTCGAACCGAGGATTCTGCCTTATGGTATGGCAGACGACGTTGCCGTTGACGTCCGGCAGCATATAGTCAAGCAAGATGACGTCGGGTTTGAATTGCTCGGTCTGAATACCCGCCTCATATCCGCTCGAGGCGGTCCTTAGTTCAAACCTTTCGTCCCGGCTGAGCACATCGACCATCAGCTCGATTATCTCTGCATCGTCATCGACAATGAGAATTTTCTTCCTGCCTGAACCAAGCGAATCAAGAGGAATGTCATTATTCTTCATGAACTTGACCAGGCTGGTCCGCGGAATCCTCCTGAAGCGAGAGCCGGGGACGCGAAAACCCTTTAACCGCCCGGAGTCAAAGCAGCGAATGATAGTCTGCTGGCTGACCTTGCAGATTTCGGCGGCCTCACCTGTCGTAAATAATTCCTTCATAATTCACTCTCCTCTTCACATACACCAAAACACAACTCTCTCTAAATTACCTCATCACCCTAATTTAACTATCGGGCTGTGCGTTTGTCAAGGATAAAAAATCATTATCGTCCCGAAGATTAGGGGTCAATTTGGCTGTTCACTTTGTGTGCGACCGCTTGCGTTTATCGCCTGAACAGATGCCGGCAGAACCGCAAACTATTAAGAGCCGATTATTAGGATATGCTCTAAGTTCGGGGAATTTTCCCCATTTTAACCGCCCGTTACGGGGGTTAGTTGATTTACCTTGAACAAATCGCATCCGGCAGCTATAATTTTTGCTTTTGTTACCGTCGTATATGGACGAAACAACCTGTTACGGGCTGAAGGCCCGAAGTGATTTTGAAAGGTATTCACGGGTACCCGCGGCGGTAAGTAAGAGAAAGGCGGAACGAAGGTGGTACAAAAGGGCAGGAACAACTCGAGAAAAACGATAAGTGCGACCCGGCGTAAGAAGAGACGGCTGAGCAAAGGCGACATAGAGCACTTCAGGCAGTTGCTGCTGGCCAAGCGCAGAGAGATTATCGGCAATGTAAACGAGATGGAGGGAGAGGCGCTCAAGAAGTCACATCTCGACGCGACCGGAGATTTGTCGAGCATGCCCATCCACATGGCCGATTTGGGAACAGACAACTACGACCAGGAATTTGCTATCGAACTGATGGACAGTGAAAGAAAGCTGCTCAGTGAAATAGACGATGCCCTTGGTCGTATCGAACAGGGTAAATACGGCATTTGTGAAAGCACGGGAAAGGCCATAGCCAAAACACGCCTTGACGCCAAGCCGTGGGCCAGGTACAGTGTCGAATATGCACGCATGCTCGAACAGGGGCTTGCAACAGAGACCCGGCAGCAGCAGGATTAAGCATAACGGCAGGGTCGCCGGGCGCAAGTCATTTCAGAGGACTTTGTCTGTGACAGCCACAACAAGGACACAGGCCAAACCGACTACCCTTCTGGCCCTCGTCTTTTTCTTCTCCGGCTTTTCCACGCTTATCTATCAGGTCGCCTGGCAGCGGCTGCTGTCACTGCACTATGGCGTGGGGGCGGTCTCCATCACGCTGATTGTAAGCATCTATATGTTCGGCTTAGGGCTCGGGGCGCTGCTCGGGGGGCTTCTGGCGGAGCGGTTTGAAAACAGGATATGCCTTTACTCTTTGATTGAGCTGCTAATCGGCTGCTTCGGGCTTGTGAGTATTTGGTTTCTCGATTATCTTGCCCGGCTCAGCGCAGGGGCCGGCTATGTGTTCTCACTGCTGTATATGTCGCTGTTTTTGTGCCTGCCGACGCTGCTGATGGGTACCACGCTGCCGCTGTTGACAAAAATTTTTAACCGTTTGGTTCACAACTTTTTTCGGACGGTAAGCGTTCTGTATTTTGTCAATACAATCGGCGCCGCCCTCGGAACGCTGTTCGCCGGCTATGTACTGATTTCACTGTTCGGCTTGGACACAGCCGTTTACTTCGCAGCGGCGGTCAACTTCATATTGGCAGCGGTCATCTTCTCTCTCAGCAGGGTCCCTCTCGGCGGCCAAAATCGGCCCTCGTCGCCCGGCCCCCGGCCCTCGGCAATCGAAAATCGGCAAATACTCGGCAGAGTCGCTTATGCCATCGTGTTCGTAACCGGTTTTCTGGCAATAGGTTATGAGATTATCTGGCTGCGAGTTATTTCTGTTTTAGTCAAGGCCTCACCGTATGCCTTCTCGAGTGTGCTGTCGGTATATCTTTTCGGCATTGCAATCGGCAGCTTCTGGATGGGAAGGTCCCTGCGAAAAAGAAAACTAAAGGCCGACGGCAATTTTTTCTTCCTGCTGCAGTTCCTCATCGCCGCCGGCGTAATGGTAACATTCGCCGGTTACTACTACCTGACCAGATACACCTTTCTAAGCTACTACACACAGGTATCCTTCGCCTGCCCGGTGCACCCGCCTTTGATAAGCACCGGCTCGGTCCTGACCGACCTTCACTGCTCGCTGGACATATTCGCCTGGCCCGTGCTGTTCGTACTCGTACCGACCATACTTATGGGCGCAGGTTTTCCGCTGATTTCGTCGCTTGCCTTGTCCAGGCGGGACAAAGAGGGCAGCACAATCGCATCGGTCTATTTCTTCAACGTCACCGGCAACATCCTCGGCGGCATAGTTACCGGTTTTGTCCTGCTGCCGGCGCTGGGGACAGAACCAACCGTAACAATTTTTGTATCGGTTGGAATCCTGTTTGGATTGGCTGTTACCAGGATGGGCGGCAGGAAGCTGCCCGCTGCAGAGAGAATCGCCCTGGTCGCCGCTATGCTGCTGACGGCGGTGATTTTCCTGCCGCGAAAGGGACGGCTCTACGAAACTATGCATACCCGGCCGGCGGAGCAATTCAACACGTACATAGAGGAAGGGAAACAGGGCATCGTCGTCACTTACCGGTACGGCGGGATGGTTGTCAATTACATAAACGGCCTTGCCCACGGAATGCGTCCCCAGCCGTTGTTCAATTACGAGACCATAGAGGCGGCAAGCTTCGCACCAAAGGTCGAAAACGTATTGATAATCGGCTTTGGCACCGGGGCGGTCACCGAGACGGTTCTAAAACTCGGGGACGTTAAAAAAGTCACGCTTGTCGAAATAAGCGGCGCGCTAATCAAAAACCTCAGAAAGATTCCTGAAATCGACGGGATATTAAGCGATACCAGAATAGAGACGGTCATAGACGACGGCAGAAGATACCTGCTGGTAACGCCGAAGAGATTTGACCTGATACTGACCGACCCGCTCAGGGCGACCACGGCCTACAGCAATAACCTCTACTCGCGTGATTTTTACGAATTGGCCAAAGGCCGTCTTAATCTCGGCGGCGTCATAATGGTCGGCATCTACGAGCACAGCGACACCCTTAACAGGATTATGTACAGGACTCTGCTGTCGGCATTCACCCACATCCGCGCATACAGGTTCTTTTGCCTTGCATCCGATGAACCGCTCGAAAGAAACAGCGAAAGACAAAACCGTTTACTCGCCTCGTTCGGCCCTGGAATGCGCAAGATGCTGTCGTCCGGGGCGCTGCTCGATTTTTCAGAAGTACCGCCCAGGCCTGATGCCTCGCCAAAACCTCAGCAGATATACCTTGGGGACGAGAAGTACATCGAAAAACTGACCGACGGATACCCAATCAACCGGGACAACAAGCCGGTTTGTGAGTATTATATCGGGCTTCTGATACGAAAGCTTCTGCGCGGCGGCAGGTGAAGCTATTTCAGAAATTTTTCCCCCTGAGAGTATAACTGAGAAGCTCGATAATCGTCGAAACAAGGGCAAAGATTGACAATGAGCCGCAGATGGTAAAAATATTGTAAAATCGCTTGGAAAAAGGCCGATAATCAGTTATATACGTGGGCGTTTTCCAGAAAAGCACAGAAAGCTGTAACTGTTTTGAAAGGAAGCGAAATGGACGGTACAGAGCAATCCACTCAGTTTCTCGACGGGCTTCTTTTTCCGAAGATACTGCAGAGCTTCCGAATGGCGATTCAGCCGAGCAAGCTGATAATCGCATTCGGGGCCATACTGGTAATTTTCCTGGCCGGCTGGCTCATGGATTTTTCCCGAACGGTCGTCGCCACACCCGGCATGCAGGGCCAGGAAACGGAACTTCAGATATACATGAGCGGGCCTGAACGGCTTGACTCCTACATCGAACGATACGGAGACGCCGGCGAAAACTGCGGCGTATTCACAACACTATGGACTTTTGCAAGAGGGAAATTTCACGGTGCGCTCAAATCACTTTTCGCCTTCGACCTGCCCGGGGTCGCACGAAACGTTGCGGACTATCTCAATGCGGTCGTCTGGGCGACGAAATACCATTACATCTACTCCATTTTCTTCTGTTTAATCGAGCTTGCCGTCATTGCCGTTGCGGGCGGCGCAATATGCCGCATCGCCGCGCTGCAGTTTGCGCGAAATGAAAAGCCCGGTTTAGGCGAGGCGCTTCGGTACAGCTTGAAGAAATTCACAAGCTTTTTCTTTACCCCGCTGGGCCTGGCTATATTGGTTGTCATCCCGTGCGTACCCATACTTCTGCTCGGACTTCTCGCCAACATCCCGGTAGCCGGGGAGGTTGTGCTGGTCATCTTTATGCTTTGTGCCCTGGTTTTGGGCGCGATAATCGCCGTTGTCCTGATAGGGACCGTCGCGGGATTCAATCTGATGTTCCCTGCCATCGCCTATGACGGCGCCGACGTCTTCGACGCGATAGGCCGGGCCTACAGCTACGTCTGTGCCAGGCCCTGGCGGCTGGGCTTTTACTACGCCGTAGCCATCGTTTATGGCGCAATCTGCTATATCTTTGTACGATTCGTCGCCTTTGTGATGCTGTGGGTAACGCACGCCCTGCTGTGCTTTGCCGTCTGGGCCAACAGCGCCGGCGGTCAGCCGGACAAAATTATGGCCATCTGGCCCGAACCGAGTTTTATGAAGCTGCATACGTTATCAACCCTGGCGGCCAACCGCTGGGAATCTTTCATCGCCTACATAGTTTATCTGATTGTGATGGTAGTTATTGGCCTGCTGGTCTCTTTCATAACGAGTTACTACTTCTCAGCCAGCACCATCATCTATGCACTGATGCGAAAAAAGGTTGACAACACACCTCTCGACGATATTTACATCTACCGGGCCGAGCCAAAACTCGATGAGCCGGCGGAACCAACTGAGCCGACAAAGCCGACAAAGACCAAATCCAGTGCATCCAGCCGGAAAACGGACTCCAAGGACAAAGGCGACACACCAGAGCCGAAGCAATAACAGCAAACCTTGGCTGTTTAAAAGGGCCTGACCCGCAAGCAACGGCCGGCGGAAGTAGCGGTGCAATGGCTATGAGTTCAGAAGGTGTTTCCGCTGCGCCTGCCCTGCCAGCCTTGACCTGTTCGACCGCTACAACAGCGGAAGCCGAGCCGTTAAGCGCCGAGCGAATCGAGGAGTTGATTGACTGGACCGAGCAGCTTTTCGAGACCGACCCCGAACTTAAAGAAACGGTCACTCAGGACCAAATCGACAGGATAATGGATTCCCTGAAGGCCGAGCTGAATTAGTGCAGTGCTATCCTCGTGAACAAGACACAAAGCGCGGACAGGAGCCGCTGGGTTAATCGCAAATTGGGGGGCTGCAGGTAGCCAGTTGCGGCGGGCAATCGTTATTGGACGTAGAGTGGTTGCCTAAATTGCCTGGGTTGTTTGTGTTGAAGGGGTTTTGGTGTGGGTACATTGCCTAATTCAAAAAGTGTGAAAAAAATTCAAGAAGAGCAAAAGGACGGGTCGATTGTGATATAGTGGAGCAAAGATAAGAAAAGTGCAAAATAAGTGGCTCTGAAAAATGACCAATCCGGCCATTATTAGTTTGAGCTTGCCGGGCCGACATGACGAACACACAAGTCAGAGCGAAATGTGTGGCCCCAGTGAGTGACGGCTAAGGCAGAAAAAGGAAAGAGCCACGTTGAACAAAGGCAGAGCCGAACCGGCTCTGCCCTTTTTTGTGCTTGTGGGGGCGGCATTTCCCCTTTTATATTATCACTGTAGATTACGGTTTTGCTTTTATCACCGGGATTGTTGGGTACGGGCAAAGATGGCCAGGAAAGCGGTGGATGTGGTTTTGCTGCCGGACGAGGCGATGACGGATATGGTTTTGGCGGCCAATGCAAAGCTGTCGGCGGCGTTCGGGGACAGAATAGTTCTGAGTCGCCGGAGCTGTCTGCCCCATATTTCGCTTGCTATGGGATGTATCGAGGGCGGGGACATTTTGCCGGCAGGCGAGCTGCTGCGGGATATTGCACAGCGTTACGCGCCGGACAGACTGAAGGTTGCGGCCGTTGAGTATTCAACGAGTTTTTCGGGTGAGGTGGTTTCTGTTTTCGCGGTTGACAGGACCGAACGGCTTCAGCGGCTTCACGAAAAGGTAATGACTCGGCTCGAGCGGTACTTCAGCTACGATGTAGCTGTCGATATGATATCGGGGCGGCGGGCGGACGAATCAACGCTTGGCTGGATAAAGAATTACCCGGCGATGTCAAGCTATGTGAACTTTTCGCCGCATATAACCATCGGATACGGCAAATACGATGGGGGCGATTTTCCAATCGAGTTCGGCGTCTCCAGACTCGCGCTGTGTCATCTTGGCAATCACTGTACGTGCAGAGAAGTTTTGCTCTCGGCAGAGCCGGGCGGCTGAAGAGTACAGCCCGTAAGATGAGCCGCCGGGCCGCTTTTTATAGGGCGCAGGGCGAACGCTTTTTTGACACAATTTTAGGTTGAGTCGGCTGTTATTGTTGTCGATAAGATAGTGAGGGCTCCCGACAGGGGTAGGTGGGCCGTTAAGGGAAAGAAGATATGGAAGCTGAGAACCTTGCGGACGATATCGTTGTTTTCAAGTTTCACCAGGAACCTCGTTTAAGAGAGGATTTGACAGAGGTTGTCGATATTATAAGTAGTAGAGATAAAGGTGATGTCATTTTTGATTTTGCGGAGGTTGAGCTTATAACCAGCCCGAGTTTGGCAAGTCTTCTTCAGCTTCGCCGGGTCCAGGTCAACAATGGGCACCGGCTCATTCTTTGCGACGTGAACCACCTTACCCGAGGAGTTCTCGCGGTGACCGGCCTTGACAGACTATTCGAGGTTGCCGATGATATATCGCAGGGCTGGCATTTGCTGCAGCGCACCGGCCTCGCCGGGTGACCGGGTCGGTAAGCGGGGGGAGGTTAATTTGGGAAAATGTGTTGCAATTCCGGCCGGTACGGTTTAAATTCCCCCCAGATGATTCGGCAACAATGGCGCAAAAGTGTCTGTGAGAAAGCCAAGGTGTGCTATGGCAGGTTTAGGCCGATGACCGAAAAAACGGGAAATAACAAGCCGGGCAGGACGGCTGTCGAGCAGAGCGTGAGTGATTATGTCAACGGCCTCAGTGAAGAGTACAGGATGTTGGTCGTTCTCAAGGCACAGCTTTACGGCGGCTCGTGGGAGCCGATGCTGGATGATTTGCGTAACCGGTTAGCCGGCAAACCGTACATATTCAAGTTAGCGAACCGAATTCAGGACGACATCGAACGGATTGAGCAGATGAAAAGGTTTGAGGCCGGGCATAATGTGGATTTGGCGGATTACGTCGCGCTGGATTAAATTCCGGCGAGGCGCAGCGGTTTTTAGTGAATTCGTTTTTAGCGGATTTTTGATGTGGCTGGTTTTTTGAAAGTTAAGTTTTTTGGGGTGATGAAGATGACAAAGGTATCACGGTTCGGATTGCCTGCGACAATCGGTCTTTTAGTTATGTTTTTGTCGAGTTTGTGTCCGGCAAAGGAGAGTGGTTTTCGCTGGCTGGTCGGCGACTCAGCGGTGGCGGGGACGGAGTTAAAAATCCTCTGGCAGTATAACATTCCGTTGAGGGACGGCGAGACGCTTGGGCAGTTGATGATTTTCGGCGGGCGGCTGTATGGGGTGTCCGACCGAAATTACCTTACGTGCCTGGACAGAAAGGACGGCAGGGTCATATTCAGCAGCTTCATTGCATCCGCGGGTCTGCCCGTTTCCAGACTCGGGCAGTACAAGGATGTGCTGATAACGGTAATCGGCAACAAACTGGTCGAGATAAATCCTGAATTTGGCACCGAACGCAGCAGGATGGACGTGGTTTACGGCGTTACCTGTCCGGTGGTTCGCAACGAGTCGTACTTCTATGTCGGCGGTGCGGATAAACGTGTTCATGCCCTTCGCAGTAAGGACAAGGTTCAGGTTTTTGAAGTGGCGGCTAAAAACAATTCGGCAATAGTTTCCATTGTTGCAGACGATAAGTTTGTGGTGTTTGGGACCGATGCGGGCAATGTAATCAGCATTTTGCCGGACAGGCCCAGGAAGCTGTGGCAGTTTGACGTTCCCGGCAGGATAGCGGGAGAGCTTGTGCGTGACGGTAACTGGCTGCTGCTGGCGAGTGAAGACACACGGCTTTACAAGCTCGATATTATAAGGGGAAAAATGGCGTGGGCGTATCAGACCGAGGCGATTCTCGACAGGGCGCCGCAGGTGGGCAAAAGCGTTGTTTATCAGTATGTGCGTGATGTCGGCCTGACGGCGATAGACAAGGACAAGGGGACACTTTTATGGCAGGTTTCGGGCGGCTGCGGAATGGTCGCCGAGGCCGGCGACAGGGCATACGTGATGACCGGGGCGGGTACACTCGTGGTGATGGATAATTCGAGGCGTAAGCAGTTGTACGTGGTTGCGCCTGGAGGGGCGTCGCGATACGCGACTAATACATTAGACTCGAAGATATATGTTGCGGATGAAACGGGCCGGCTTGCCTGCCTGGAGCCGGCTGAGTGACGTCCCGCCATCCGGGCCTTGCAGGCAGAGGACACGGAGGCAGGTATCATTCGATGAGCCGGGCTGTCGTTACCATCGCTGAAGCGGCTGTTACAAAAGGCGGGTACCGAGGCCGGATGTGGGCCGGGCGGCGGTTCTTGAATAATGTGGAATTGAGTGGTCGATTTTGTAAAGAAAGGAAGTTCAAATGGATGTGAAGGTCAGGACGGCGTTGATAAGTGTTTCGGACAAGACGGGAGTTGTCGATTTTGCCGGGAAGCTGACGGATATGGGCGTGAAGATTATCAGCACCGGAGGGACAGCCAGGGTGCTCGGTGAAGCGGGTATAGAGGTAACGGGAATTGAGTCGGTGACGGGCTTTCCGGAGATGATGGACGGGCGGGTAAAGACGCTTCATCCGAAGATACACGGTGCTCTTCTGGCTCTTCGCGACAAAAAAGAACATAAGGCGGCGATGGCTGAGCACGGTATCGAGCCGATTGATTTGGTGTGCGTGAATCTGTATCCGTTCGAGCAGACGATTGCCCGCACCGGCTGTACGCTCGAGGAGGCGATTGAGAATATCGATATCGGCGGGCCGAGTATGCTTCGCTCGGCGGCGAAGAACCACAGGTTCGTAACGGTTGTTACCAGCAGTGAGCAGTATGACAGGGTGATTGAGCAAATGAAGAAAAAGGATGGGGCCGTGAGCGAGCAGCTTCGAGGCGAGCTTGCGCGGTCGGCCTTTGCCCTTACGGCCAGCTATGATGCCGCTATCTCGAAGTATCTCAATGCCAGGGCGGGTGAGCAGTTCCCGGAAAGGGTTTCGATTGCGGTGAGCAGGGTAAGGTCGCTTCGGTACGGCGAGAATCCACATCAAAAGGCGGCGTTTTACAAGCCGGCCGGCAGCGGTGAGATGAGTATAGGCAGCGCAAGGATAATGGAAGCTCAGACCGAAATAAGCTTTAATAACCTTCTTGATTCAAACGCGGCGTTCGAGTTAATCAAGGAATTCGAAGAGCCGGCGGCGGTCGTGGTCAAGCACCTGAACCCGTGCGGCTGTGCGGTGGATGAGGACATCTGCACAGCGTACCGGAAGGCATACGAAGGAGATGTTGTCAGCGCTTTCGGCTCAATCGTGGCGGTGAACAGGAAGATGGACGTCGAACTGGCGCAGATGATTATGGAGTCGTACAGCAGGTTCGGTAAGGCGCGCGGGGCGGGCGGGTTCTTTGCAGAGGTGATTATCGCGCCGCAGTTCGATGAAGATGCAGTTGAGATAATCAGGACGCTGAAGGCCTGGGGCGGCAGGGTTCGGCTGATAGAGACCGGGCCTATCGACCGCAGCAAAATTGCATCCGGTGAATTGGATGTACGCTATATCGTTGGCGGGATGCTTTTGCAGCAGCGCGACTTAGTTGGCTGGGAGCCGGAGGCGCTGAGCTACCCGACAAAAAAACAGCCGACAAAAACGCAGCTTGAGGACCTGCGAATCGCCTGGCTCGCCTGCAAGCACAGCAAGAGCAACGCGATTGTCTTAGCCAAGAACAGGAGGATAATCGGTGTCGGGGCCGGGCAGATGAACCGCGTGGAGTCGGGACTTATTGCGTTCAAGCACGCCGGCGATGAAACGCAGGGCTGCGTGATGGCATCGGATGCCTTTTTCCCGTTCCCGGACAACATTGAGAATGCGGCGAGAGCAGGTGTTGCCGCGATAGTTCAGCCGGGCGGCTCGAAAAAGGACGGCGAGGTCATCGCCTGCGCCGACGAGCACGGCATCGCAATGGTCTTCACCGG
>CAZPDW010000053.1:0-13350 GCA_964585535.1 uncultured Pirellulales bacterium | reverse complement strand
CATCAGATATATCGGGTTAAGATAAGGCGAGCCGTCCTCTTTCTTGTCTTCTTTCAAGCCGCGCATCATCTCATTGGTCACCGCCACACGAGCATTCGTCCATGCGTCTATAACCTGATTGTAACGCTCCCCCTCTGTCAGAACTCCTGCATCGTAGTTCTTGCGAATTTTTTTAACCTTTCTCTCGGTCTCGTCGATAATCTGCTGCTTTTTCTCAGGTATCTTCAAATCTGTTAAGCCAAAGCTCAGCCCTGCAATCGTAGCATGCCTGAAACCGAGCTCCTTTATGTTATCGAGCAAATCAACCGTCTCGGTGCTGCCCACTATCTCATAGCAATCGCTAATCACCCGGCTTAATTGCTTCTGGCTCATTAAGTGATTGTAAAACGGCATCTGCACCGGCAGCATATCGTTGAATATGCACCTGCCCGCAGTCGTCTCGATAACTTTCCGGCCTTCGGGTGTCTTCTCGTCTCCGTTGATAACCGCCTTATCAATTCTCACACCTATCTTTGCGTGAAGTAATACCTTGCCCATATCATAGGCCAGCATCGCCTCGAACGTATCCTTAAACACCATCCCCTCGCCCTTCTCGCCCGGAAGCATTGCGGTCAGATAGTAGTTACCCATCACCATATCCTGCGACGGGCCCACCATCGGAAGCCCGTTGGCTGGCGAAAAAATGTTGCCCGTTGTCATCATCAAGCTGTGAGCTTCCGCCTGCGCTTCAATGCTCAGAGGCAAATGCACCGCCATCTGGTCCCCGTCAAAGTCCGCATTGAATCCCTTGCACGCCAGCGGATGCAGCATAATCGCATTGCCCTCCACAAGCGTCGGCTCAAAGGCCTGGACACCCATCCTGTGAAGAGTCGGAGCACGATTCAAAAGAACCGGGTGCTGATGAATAACGTCCTCGAGAATGTCCCATATCTGCTCGCTTCGCCGCTCAATCATCCTCTTGGCACTTTTAATGGTGTCGGCAAGCCCGTTAATTTTAAGTTTGCGAATGATAAACGGCTGATAAAGCTCAAGCGCTATCCGCTTCGGCAGACCGCACTGGTGAAGCTTGAGATTAGGCCCTATCACTATCACCGAACGCGCCGAATAATCGACCCGCTTGCCAAGCAGGTTCTCGCGGAACCGGCCCTGTTTGCCCTTTATCATATCGCTCAAGCTCTTCAACGGCCTGTTGTTGCTGCCCAAAACCGGCCTGCGACACCTGCCGTTATCCATAAGCGAATCGACCGCCTGCTGAAGCATTCGCTTCTCGTTGCGTATAATCACCTCAGGTGCGTTGAGGTCTATCAGTTTCTTCAAACGGTTATTCCGGTTGATTATTCGCCTGTACAAATCGTTCAAATCGCTCGTCGCAAAGTTGCCGCTCTCAAGCAGAACCAGAGGACGTAAATCAGGCGGAATAACAGGGATAACCTCCATAACCATCCACTCGGGCTTATTGCCGCTGTTCTTAACCGCATCGACCGTCTTGAGCCGTTTCGTCAGGTCCTTGAGCTTCTGAACACTGTTCGTCTTCGATATGGCCTCCCGAAGCCCCAAGCTCAAAGAACTCAAATCAAGACCGGATAGAAGCGCCCTTATCGCCTCGCCACCCATCAACGCCCTGAAACTCGACCCGTACTTGTTGCTCGCCTCACGAAATTCATCCTCGCTAAGCAGCTGCCCCGCCTTCAGCGGGCTTTGTCCCGAATCCGTAACCACGTAATCCTGGAAGTAAATTATCTTCTCCAGCTCCGAACTCTTCATCCCGAGCAAAGTACCTAAATGGTTCGGTATCGCCTTGAAAAACCATATATGAACGCACGGGGCCGCAAGATTAATGTGACCCATTCGCTTGCGCCGCACCCTGCTGTGAGTAACCTTCACACCGCACCGGTCACAGATTATCCCCTTGAACTTGGTCCCTTTATACTTGCCGCACGCACACTCCCAGTCACGCTCCGGCCCGAAAATACGCTCGCAGAACAAACCGTCTTTCTCCGGTCGATAGGTGCGGTAGTTTATCGTCTCCGGCTTGCGAACCTCACCGAACGACCAGCTCCGAATGTCGTTGGGACCGGCCACCGAAATCTTCACCGAACCGTAATCGTTTATCCTGTCGTAAATATTACCAAGCATCTAACCTGACTCCTTAATGACCCAAGTCTGTAAAATTACTGCACAACAAAACTCATAAGCCGCCGCCAAGCCGCTTCTTCTCAAGCTGCACATTAAGTCCCAGCCCTCTAAGCTCATTGCAGAGAACATCGAACGACAAAGGCGTCCCCGCCTCAAGCGTATTCTGTCCCTTCACCATTGATTCGTATATCTTCGTGCGACCCTCAACGTCGTCGCTTTTGACCGTCAGCATCTCCTGAAGCGTATAAGACGCACCGTAACCCTCCAACGCCCACACCTCCATCTCGCCGAACCTCTGCCCCCCAGTCCTTGCCTTGCCGCCCAACGGCTGCTGAGTAATCAAACTGTAAGGACCCGTCGAACGAGCGTGAATCTTGTCATCGACAAGGTGGTGCAGCTTCAGCATATAGATATACCCAATCGTCGCCTGCTGGTCGAACGGCTCGCCCGTCCTGCCGTCGTAAAGCTGCGTCTTCAGAGTCTTCGGTACATTTATAAAAAACTCACCCTCTCCCGGCGGCTCGTCGTTCGCCTCGAGCTGCTCGGCCCTGTGTTTCATAACTTCGTTGGCCTCTTCGGTCAACTGATGTATGTCATCCTCCGTCGCTCCATCGAAAACCGGAGTAATCGCCGTAAAGCCCAGCACCTTGGCAACCCAGCCGAGATGAGTCTCAAGTATCTGGCCGATATTCATTCGACTCGGTACCCCCAGCGGATTCAACAGAATATCCAACGGCGTGCCGTCCTCCAAAAACGGCATGTCCTCCTCAGGCATTATCTTTGCGATAACGCCCTTGTTGCCGTGCCGACCCGCCATCTTGTCCCCTATCGACAACGTCCTCTTGGTCGCAGCATACACCTTTACCATCTCGATGACGCCGCTGGGCAGCTCGTCACCGTGTTTGAGCCGCTCAAGACGCTTCTGCTGCCGCTCCTCAAGCTCTGCTGTCCTGGCTAAGTATTTCTTTGCAACCTTCTCCACTTCCCCGCGCATCGCCGCCGGCTTTACCCACTTGATATTCCAGCCCGACACCTGCTCATAAACCACCTCGTCGTCATCACTGGTGCCTACCTTCTGCTTCGTTGACGGGTCCACAATAGTAACCTTGAATTTCTTGCGGATTGCATCCGTCATCTGCCTGAAGATAGCGCACACTTTTGTCTGTATGTCCTTTTTATACTCCCTTATCTGGGCCGACAACGCCTTCTTTGCTTCCTCTCCGCCCGCTCCACGCCTGGCGAATCGCTCGGTCTTTATGACCACCCCCTCGTAGCCGTTCGGCAGCTCGAGTGAATCATTCTTCACGTCTTCACCGGCCCTGCCGAATATCGCGTGCAGCAGTTTCTCCTCCGGTGTCAGCTCCGTCTTGCCCTTCGGGACAACCTTGCCCACAAGAATGTCCCCCGGCACCACCCTTGTCCCCTCGCGAACCACCCCGTGCTCGTCAAGGTTTCGAAGCGCCTTCTCGCCGACATTGGGAATGTCGCACGTGAATTCCTCCTTGCCGAGGGGCGTTTCGCGAATCTCCGCAGTAAATTCGTTGATATGAATACTCGTGAAACTGTCGTCTTTCACAAGTCTCTCGCTTAAAATAATGGCGTCCTCGAAGTTGTATCCCTCGTAAGAGACAAACCCGACAAGAACGTTTTTGCCAAGCGCCAGCACCCCATGGTCGGTGCCGCCGCCGTCGGCGATTACCTGGCCCTTCTCGACCTTCTCGCCAAGCCGTACTACCGGCTGCTGATTCAGACACGTCCTCTCGTTCAATCCGAAAAATTTCTCGAGCGCATATTCGTCCGTTTGGTTTATCACTATCCTGGTGGCATCGACAGCCGTAACCGTACCGGCCTTTTCCGCCCGAACGACCATACTCGAATTCCGCCCGACAACCTTGCCCATTCCCGTCCTGACAAGGGGTGCTTCGGTCCTGATCAGCGGTACCGCCTGACGCTGCATGTTCGAGCCCATCAACGCACGATTCGCGTCGTCATGCTCCAGGAAAGGTATCAGCGCCGCCGATACCCCCACAATCTGCTTGCTCGAAACATCGACATAGTTGACCTCATCCCAGAAAACCTGCGTCAGCTCGCCACCCTTCATCGCCAGCACCATTCCCCTCTCAATCTCATTTGTCTTCGGGTCAAACCTCTTCGGTGCCGCGATAACCGCTCTCATGTCCTCGTCGGCCCGGAGATAGTCAACCTTGTCCAGGGCCTTGCCTTTCTTCACCCGCCGGTATGGCGTCAGAAGAAAACCGTATTCGTCGATTGTCGCAAAAATCGCCAATGACGATATCAAACCGATGTTCGTCCCCTCGGGCGTCTCAATCGGACAAATCCTGCCGTAGTGGCTGATATGAACGTCGCGAACTTCAAAACCGGCCCGCCTCCTGTTCAGCCCGCCCGGACCAAGGGCCGACAGCCGCCTCTCGTGGGTCAACTGGCTCAGCGCATTGGTCTGGTCAACTATCTGGCTCAGCTCACCCCGACCGAAAAAGTAGTTGATACTGCTCGAAACGCTCTTCGAGTTCACCAAATCCGCTACCTTAATCGGCTCCTCGCTTGTCCTGCGCGAGCTCATCCTTTCCTGAACGGTCTTGCGAAGTTTTAACAGCCCCTTTCGTATCTCCGATGCCGCCAGCTCGCCAATCGTCCGCAGCCGCCTGTTGCCCAAATGGTCAATGTCGTCCACCTCGCCCTGTCCGTTGCGAAGCGCAATTATGTATTTCATCGTGTCCAGAAAATCCTCCGGGCGAAGCGTCATCTTGCTTTCGTCAACCTTATGGCCGAACTTGCGGTTCAAACGAAACCTGCCGACCCTCCCCAGTCGGTAACGGTTCACATCGAAGAACTTGTCCTCAAAAAATGTCCTGGCCTTGTCCTGATTAGGCGGATTCCCCGGCCGCAACCGAACATAAAACTTCAGAAGCGCCTGCTCGTGACTCTCGCAGTTGTCCTCCGCAAGCGTATTCAATATCAGCAAATCCTTCGCATCGACAACCACCTCAACACGCCTGATGCTGCCCTGCTGTATGACGGACACCTTCTCGCCAATTTGCTCGCCGGATTTCACTATTATCTCGCCGCTCTCGGTATCCACGACATCCCCGACAACGTACATATCCGCCGTCAGCCGGTGCCTCTGAACCTCCTTCGTCTTATAGAACAGCCGGATTATCTGCTCGGTCATGCTGTAATCCGAGCTTATCGCACGCAAAAAAACCGTCGCCGGTATCTTGCTCGACTGGTCAATCTTGATGACCAGGACGTCCTTGCGGGTAACGCTGATTTCAATCCAGCTCCCACGCTCGGGTATAATCCTGCCGCCGTGAAGGACGCGGTCGCCCTCTTTGCTCTCTATCAAAAAGTCAACGCCGGGGCTTCGGTGAAGCTGGCTTACTATCACCCGCTCGGCGCCGTTGATGATGAACTCGCCGCCGCCTATCATAACCGGCATCTCGCCGAGATATATAGACTGTTCGGCTATGTCCTGGCCGTCCTTAGTCCGCAGCCGGCAGGTAATCTTCAAGGGATAGCCGTAGGTAAGACGCAACTGACGGCACTCGGCTGGGGTATAACGCGGCTGCTCGAACTGGTAGTACAAATACTCCAGAGCCATGCCCTTGTCGTAACTTTCAATCGGGAAAATCTCCCGGAAAAGCCCTTCCAAACCCGTATTCGCCCGTTTCTGCGGACTCACCCCGCGATGCAGAAAATCATCGTAGCCCTTTCTCTGTATTTCCACCAAATTGCCAATCTCGACCGCATCACGGACCTTCCCAAAATTGCGAACGCTTGCCTCAGCCATCGCCGACTCCAATCAAAATGATATGAAATACCGCACTAAAACTCGCTACAACCTTCAATTTACTTTTGGTTTTGCCACGAATTCTCCCTATTATTCATTATGGGAGCTTCAAAGCCACACTAAAATCATAACCGGCGGAAATGTCTTCGGTAAATACCAAATCATCCGGAACAAATCTCGAGAAGTAATCAAAAGGATAATCACCTTGGGGCCAATCCCAGGAAAGTATCTCACCATCGGATGTAAGTGCCAAAATATGATCCCAACCTGCGGCTATGGCCACAAAATCAGTACCGTCCGGCTGGCGATAATGATAGCGTGGAATACCCGGCTCAAGCCAGTCTCCTCCGCCCCACGCAATAAGCATTTCATCATCTCGCAGAAGCAGACTGTAATAATCGCACGCAGCTACCGCCACCTGAACCTCGCTGGCGGCGCCATCATAAATTCTCGTCTGGCCCTTGTTGTTACTTCCCCATGCTCTGACCGTGCCGTCGGACTGTAAGGCCAGACTGTGATATTTACCCGCTGCAATTTCAGTGTAAACAGTACCCGTATCGGGAGCCGGTGCATCGCACTCGCCATAGGTGTTCCAGCCGCCCCAGCACACGATTGTTGAACCATCGGACTTCAGAGCTAAGCTGTGATAGTCACCTGCTGCTATGGCAACGAAGTCGTTGCCATCTGGTTTATCTGTGATTTGGTTTGAGCCGTCGTCTCCCCAGACGACAATCGAACCATCGGATTTTAAGGCGATACTATGCCAGACACCGGCTGCGATATCCACATAGTCATTTCCGGCGGGAACATCACATTCGCCGTGATTATTATATCCCCAGCCCACAAGCGAACCATCGACTTTTATAGCTAAACAATGTCGTTTCCCCGCAGCAACAGCTATAAAATCAGAGCCGCTCGGAACATCATTTACCTGGCCGTAATCGTCGCGTCCCCAGGCGGCGATTTCAAACCCGGGACAAATAACGCTCACAGCTATGGCGTTAGGGTCGTTGGGGTCAGTATCGGATGTATTTTCACAAATGTCACCTACATAAACCAAAACATATTTGGAGGCGCCATCCTGCCTGGTAAATGTTGCCGTTACCGTATCATTGTAATCCAGGGTGCTGCCTGCCTGCCATCCGCTAACAACAAAATCATCCACAACAGCTCTATTTCCGTCCCCGTCATCCCAGTAAAGCTCAAAAGTCCCGCCTTTCAAAAACTGCGGCACCCCCGAATTGTTAGAGTCATTCGTTATGGCAAGTTCCACGACGTTAGGTTCAGCCCAGTTTGGTTCAACACTCAACCGACCGCGGAAAAAATAGTTAATCAGCCCGGTTGTGTAGTCAATCGTTCGTGGGATAGTAGTATTGGCATAATCAACAAATACTTCATCGTCATTTGTCGTGTTGGTGCTGTCGATTACAAGGCCAACAGCACCATAACCGTACGCTTTATAATAACTATATGACTCGCGGGCAAGATGCGGTACTCCATAGCCGGTGAAATACGTTTTATTGCCTTCTTTTTGTATTGCTGTGTGGTCCTTAGCCGGGTGCGGAAACTGATACTTGACGCCGCTGCACCCGAACATCGTACTCAACGATAGAAACTGATAATTTGTACATTCGGAAAGTCCCCAGAGGCTTTCTGGCGGCCATATCCCGTCACCGAGGTAGCCGCCCGCGTATGTATTTGCGTCGAAATACCCCGCTAATTTGTCGAAAACAACAGCCCCTGTACCAGACCAGAGACTCTGGCCGTTGTTGGCTATCACCTGCTTTTCAACCCAGACCTCAAAGGGATTGCCAAATCCCAATGGCGGCTGATAGTGGGCAAAAAGAAAATCGTTTCTCACATGTGCCGGAACGCCCATATCTTCAATCATATGCAGCACAGAACCTAACTGCAGAAATGTGGCAGCAAACCAATATTCCCGCCAGAGGGAATTGGGGTCGGTCAATGCCGAATGAAAGGTGTTTCTTGCATCACCCCATGATTGATTATTGATGGTTGGTTCTTTATCCGGTGCCGTTCCTTCAATAGCCCACACAATAGCAGATTGCCCGGTTACGTCAAATTCGCCAGGGTAAAAATGAGTTGCCCATGCAAATAAGTTGGAATAATTTGGATGGTCGAATTTGTTGTCCAAGCCAACATTGCGAATCGGGTCATGAAAATGATGCCGTGGTCGAATACTTGGGAATAAAGGTAAAACATCCAGGTCTTCATCTTCGATAACGCTACCTCCCTTTAGCCATTCCAGAACCGTTCTGTTATTGCCACCGGCCGAATAACCCCCTCTTTGCAACCTGTATTCAATGTACATTTGATACCATTCGGGCTGATACCGCAATTGGATTTGAACGCCATTGGCCATACCCAGTTGTTCTTTCAAGTAACCGTCAACTACCGAACCTCCAGCCGCACTGTTTGTCAGTGCCGGATGCGTAGCTTCGTTGCCAAACCCAAACACCATGTCACTGAAGGTGAAAATAATGCTGGTTATCGCCAGCAACATCACAATCCCACATTTACTCATTTCCTAATCCTCACTTTCAAAGCATCGCCTTTATATCTGCCGGATGCCGAAAACAGGCACGCCTTACCACACCTGCCGGAAGAGATAACCTATACACCAACACGTCAATACTGCCGTTGATAAGGCAAGCACAGTTACGAATACAATCTTCTTAAGCACCTTCAGTTGGTTGCCCCCGGGCCGCCACCATCTCATACCAACGCACCATAGAACGTCAAAACCTAAAACCAAAAGGGGACCCGCGAGGCCAGAGAACCAAAATGGTATGAAACGACCTATTACTCTTACCAATAAGTACATCCCGCCAATAAATACTACTATCGCCATTGCGATTAGCGTGATTACCTCAAGTACTGTATTAACCCAATCTCTTTGCGGGTCATCTATTTTCTTGCTTTTTTCTTTTCCTGTCATTATTTGTGCGCCAGCTTGACCAGAAGGGAGCCTCCCAATCCGGATGGTCTGTATGATTATCCAACCCGGCGTCCCGCGTCGGATCATGAAAGTGGTGACGTGGCCGCCAAGGCACCGGCCACCGCCCATCGTCGTCTTCGATTACACTTCCTGTACGAAGCCAACCTGAGATACTTCGAGTTGTATTTTCAGGATCGCCCACTTTCCCTCTCTCCATTCTCTTTTTGATATATGAATTGTACATTTCCAAATCATATTGTATTTGAGAATTGATTCCATCAGGTATGTCAAGGTGATTTTCCAGGTAATTGTCTATCAATGAAACAATGATAGCCTCTTTTGTCAGTGCGGGGTGTGTCTTTTTGTTTTCCCAAGCAAGTAATGATTCACATAGTACCAAAGATATGGGAAGAGATACTAACATTATGTAAATTTGCCTTTTCATATTATTATAGTTCCTTTGAAAGGGGCAGATTTTTCAGTAAGATTTACCATATATCGCTTAATAGGTTTAGTATAAGCCAGCTAGTCAATACTGATGCAGACAAGCTAAATATTAAAACAGATAAAAATCTTTTTACCCGACTCATTCGTTTAGTTTTAGATTTCCGTAGTTTCATACAAAAAATCCATATAACATCGAGTCCCAATATCATAAAGAGACCTATTGGGCTAAAAAACCAGTTTGGCATGTGACGGTTAATCGGCTCACCTAACAACCATATTGATCCAACATAGACTGCTATTGCCATTATTGTAAAAAAAAACAATCTCACAAGCAATCTCAAAACGATTTACCGGGCTTTTCTGCTCATCTTCCTGCATTGGTTATTTTTCTGAATTTTATTTCCGGCGGCACCGCTTAAAAATCAGAGGTTAAAAATCCTCCAGTTGCCGTCTTCATCTCTTATGAAAAAGACGGGAAAGCTATAAGTCTCGCCGCCGTCCTGATGGAGCATCTCATATTTAACTTCACCGTAACTATGCCGGTCGTATGTCAACTCGCCCATACCGGCTGCATAATCCGAGAGGTACGGCTCAATTATCTGAAATATCTCGTCGTATTTTTCCCTTGAAATCTCTGCGACGTAAATAAGGGCTTCGTTCGTATCACCAACCGCCAGAGCAGCCTTGAACAATCCGAAAACTTCCACCGGATGCGAGCCGTTCAGCCAGAAATAAGCAAATATCTCCATATCATTGATATCAACCGCTCCGCTGTCGTCAAAATCGCCGTCAAGCCCGGCCCCTGACTTTTGCCAGTTATCTGCAAAAACCGCAAAATCAGCAAAGTTGACTATATCATCGCCGTTTAAATTGGGATAAAAATTTGGCTCCGGAAAGCTGGCAAGCTCGACTGTTCTGCCGCCAAAGGCACCTGCAAAATAATCTTTCTCAGGCTCATCGTCCTGTGAAACTAAAATCTGCTGTTCCGCCTGCGGTTCAGATTTCGCCTCTGTCTCTGGCGCCACCCAGCTCAGCGCCTCAAAATCTATCCCTATTACAGAGGTCGTCTCCGCCTGCGACGAGTAGCACAAAAGCAGCTTGTAAATCCTTGTCCCCGCCGATACTGAAATCCCGTCGATAACCAGACCTTTATCAGCCACAAGCATTACCTGACCCAATTCCCAGTCGTCATCAAACACAAACCGATATTCCGTCACAACCTCATCATCGAGCACGCTCGGCCCACTCACCGGCTCAAGCCACCCTCTGTCTTCGCAGATTACCGAAAGACATTTCTCATTTACATCGCTTGCTGCCGACACCGAGATTATAAGCTTCTCTTTGCCCTGTACCTTTAGTGGTACTGCTGCGCCAAGCCCGTTGATACGCAGCTCCGGTGCCCCGTTCGCAATAGAAACCACTATCCCCGCCAGCACAGCCAGAAGATATCTTCGCCTTCTCAACATACTAATTACCTCCTATAAGAAGACCCTACCATTATCTTCACCAATACAAGCCGCCGCCGGAATAACCGCGATAAACAGTAATGATTCTCTACGCACAATCTTTCCCGCAAAGATAGTATTTATTCTTATGGCACACAAAAACGCTCATAGCCAAAACTAACTCACCTCGACTACCGCACCTACCGCCTCGAGCTGCTGCCTTGCCGCCTCGGCCTCTTCCTTGCTCACACCCTCCTTGACCGGCTTCGGGGCCGCCTCGACTAGGTCCTTCGCCTCCTTCAGCCCTAACGATGTCAGGGCCCTTACCTCCTTGATAACCTGAATTTTCTTCTCGCCGAAGCTCTTGAGAATGACGTCAAAAGCTGTCTTTTCCTCCGGCTCCTCGGCGGCGCCTGCCGCCGGACCGGCCATCATTACCGCCCCGCCCGCCGCCGGCTCAATCCCATACTCGTCCTTGAGATAATCTCCAAGCTCCTTGGCCTGCATCAGTGTAAGCTTCACTATCGCATCGCCTAACTTCTTGATTGCGATGCTCCACTTCTTTGCCTCTTTCACCTCCGCCGGCTCTTTCTTGACCTTCCCTTTCACTTCAGCTTTTTTTTCTTCCTTTTTTTCTTCTTTTTTTTCTTCTTTTGTTTCTTCCGCCATCTTATTTTTAACTCCTGTCACTCAGCGCCCGACGGTAGCCGAGACTCCGCCGTCCCGTTTAACCCCTCAGCCGGGGGCAGCCGTCCGGGCAGTTCACTTTCCAATTAAAACTTAAACCTGATACTACAGCACCGCTTAACAACGAAAACCTTTTTCCCGTCTTAAAATACCAAGCACAAAATCCTAAATACGAAACAATACCAAATGTTCAAAATCTGAATTCCCCAAACAAAATGCTCAAACACCGCTGAAAAAACTGTTTCGAATTTCGCTCATTTGAATTTTTAATTTGTTTCGTATTTCGGTTTTAGGATTTAACATAATCGTCATAACTTATTTATACGACAAGACATTGCAACTAACCGACAAACCCAAAATGTCCTTGTAGCCCTAAGCCGCCTCCTTCTCGCCCTTGTCTGATATACTCTTTATGCAGCCAGCGATGATTCCACCCGGGGCTCCGACGGCCGAGGCAATCCCCGAACCGGGCGATTTCGCCGCCGACACTATCTCACCGAGCAGCTCAATCCGGGTCGGCATCTTCGATAACTCCACTGCCGCCCCGCTGTCCAGTACCGAACCCTCGAGAAAAGCCCCTTTAATTTCAATCGCCGGCACCTTTTTAGCCCACTCAACAAGCTCCTTTGCCACGTCAATAATGCTGTCGCCTCCGTAGGCAATAGTGCAGGGGCCGCTGAACAACTCCGAACCGGCCTGCATCCGCCGGCTCTCAAGCGCCTTCTTGAAAAGCGAATTCTTCACCACAAGCAGCTTGATTGCCCTGGCCTTGAACTCGCCCCGCATAGCATTGTTCTCAACGCCGCTTACCCCCCTCGTGCTCACAACCATAAAGTCGCTTATCTGCGCTTCATCAATTCTCTTCTCAAGCTCCGCCTGCAGAAGCCCTTTCACGTATTTGCTCATCTTGCCACCTGAAAAATCCGTATAATCAAACCTGCTCGATACCCCTGTTTACATGGCGACCGTAACCGAAGGGCTCATCGTCGCCGATATGCTTATCTTCTTTATGTACGTCCCCTTGGACGCCTGCGGCTTTACCTTCTTTATACGTGAAACAAACGCCTCGATATTCTCCGTAAGCTTCTGCACCTCGAAGCTCTGTTTGCCCACCACCGCGTGAATGTTGCCCCCCGCGTCGTTTCTAAACTCGACCTTGCCCGCCGCAAACTCAGCAACCGCCGAGACAACGTCTGCCGTTACCGTCCCGTTCTTCGGCGTCGGCATCTTGCCCTGCGGGCCTAAAATACGACCGAGCTTGCCGACCCTGCTCATTACCTTCGGCGCTGCAATCGCCACGTCAAAATCCATCCAGCCGCCCTCAATTTTCTTGACCAGCTCGTCACAGCCGGCCTCTAACGCACCAGCCTGCTTGACCGGCTCAACGTCCGCATCCTCACAGAAAGCTATCACCTTCTTCTGTTTGCCAATCCCGTGCGGCAGTGATACCGAGCCACGCACAAGCTGGTCGGCCTGCTTGGGGTCGATACCGAGACACAACACACATTCCACCGTCTGGTCGAACTTCACCGAGTCGAACGACTTTACCTTCTCAACCGCCTCCGCCAGGCCCACCGGCTCTTTGCTCAGATTCTCGGATTCCTTCTTGTATCTTTTACTTCTGAATGTCATCGCTTGGTCTTTCGCACTCCATACGTTTCTCTTATTTCTAATCCTCAACGTCGATGCCCATACTCCGGGCCGTGCCTCGTATAATCTTCTCCGCCTGGTCCAAATCGTAGGCGTTCAAATCCTCGAACTTCGCCTCGGCAATCTTGCGAACCTGCTCGGCGGTCACCTTCGCCACCTTCTCCTTGTTCGGAACGCCGCTGCCCTTTGCAATCTCCGCCGTCTGCTTGAGCAGCACC
>CAZPDW010000052.1:0-13519 GCA_964585535.1 uncultured Pirellulales bacterium | reverse complement strand
AGCTGTGTCAATCTCGGCAGAAGCTTTCTCGAGGCATAGACGGCAACCGCTCCCAGGACAATCACCAAAAGGACCGACAGTATCATCTTCAAGTACAGCTCTTTTCCCGTAACATCCACGCTCGATTTGTCGCCGACGGCAAAGTATCCTTCGGCCTGCGCATTCGAATCGTGCGCCTTCGCTCCTGCCGGCTCAACTGCCGCCGTTTGATTCAAGTCTCTCGTACCGATGACCTGCCCCTCAGCCGCACCGGCCCAGGACACTGCCCCGAAGGCCAGCGCCGCCGCCACCAAACAAACGAGTTTTCCCTTGTTCTCTGACACGCTATCTATACCGGTTATAGCAACCTTTATCATTTCCCCCGCAAATGCTGTGCCGCAGCCGGCAAAACCCCCTTAATGGCCTTGTTCAGGCCCCCTGGCCCACCGGACTATCAAAAAAGCTTACAGCCCCGTAGAGAATCTTTACATCCGCCGCTCAAACGCCGCCCCGTATTACCGCAATCAATACCTGCGAGCCGCTGTCAACGGCGCCTTGCCCGCTGACCCACTGCCCGCCCGGGCCGGCGCCCCACCAGTACGCAGGCCACCAGCGATTGCCGTCGGGCAAGCTGTAATTCTCCACGCCCGTTTCGCCCTGTGGTTTCAGTAGTTTTGTGATACACTGTGCCACCGCTTTCGCCCGCCGGGCCGAGACTAACCAGCGTTGTTTCCGCTCCAATTTGTCGGTGCATAGGCCCAGTACGTAAATTTTGCCCGGCGCCGCCTGTTGAAGGTCCCGGCAGAAACCGACTAAAAATTTCTGACCGGTTGCATCCAGAGTCCACCGGCCCGGCTGAAAGTGTATTTGGGTTATCGCAAAGTTCGTATGACTGCCGACTATTTGAGAAGGCACTACCGTCATATCCCTGCTCAGCTCACGCACAATTCGCCGAACCTGCTCCAGCTTCGCGTCTATGCTTCTGCCTTCGTATCCTTCATCCGAAGCGGCCGATTCGTGCTTCGTCTTGGAATGGCCGAAATAAGGCACTCCGCTCGAGCCAAACAAAACCCCAAGCCCCTGTTGCCTTATCGATTGCCAGAACGAATCCCTGCCCTTGTTAAAAAGCTCCGGGTCCTGTACGCTGGCCATGCTCAGCAGCAGCACGAAGAACGTCAGAAGCAGCGTCACCATATCCGAAAACGTCACGATATAAGCCGGCACTTTAGGCTTTGATTCTTCTGCTTTCGCTCTGCCGCTCAATTGTAAACACTCCGTTGAAGTAACGTGATTCCAAGAATTCGCCGCCCCCGGCGTCTCAACTTGTCGATGTCCCGGCTGCCGGGGACGGCTCCTCCGAATGCGCCCGATGCCGAAATACTGAACCTGGCCCTGTCAACGCCTTTGCTCACAAGATAATCCACAACCGCCCATGCCCGGCCAAGACCCGCCTCGTCACCGCCTTCGCTGCCGCTTTCGCTTATCACTATCCTTACCTCCACCTCCCTGAGAAAAAGCGCCGTCTTCGATAATACCGCACGACCACCTGATGATATACTTGGCCCCCTGCCCCAGAAAATCTCCTTTGACGGTATCAAAAATACCTTTCGCTGCGACATATTCTCCAACTCTGTTTCCTTGAGCACGTCTGTCGAACTGCCTTGCTCCAGTGTCGCCTTCTCGCTGCCCCTGCTCGGCTCCTCGGGATAGACAAACTGAAACGACATCTCGAACGAGTCCTTGTCCCTGCTCGAAGAGGGGCTTACGTAAGGAAATGCGTCGCCGAATGTCTTTTGAAGACGCCTGTATATCTTGTCATCGAACGATGAAAAACTCAAAAGAAGCACGAAAAACGTCAGAAGCAGCGTCATACAGTCGCTGAATGTCACCATCCATTCGGGCGCACCCGGCGAATCGTCTTCTTCGGCCTGCTTTCCCGCTCGAGACATTACACCGTCGCCTTTACTTCCTGACGCCTGCCCTGCGAGACGAACGTCTGCATCTTTTCCCGAACGATAGTCGGGTTGTCTCCCCCGGCGACCGCACAAACTCCCTCGAGAATCATCTCCATCGCCATCGTCTCCTCCTTCGAGTAAATCCCTAACTTGCCCGCCAGAGGCAGAAACACTAGGTTCGCCGCCAGCGCACCGTAAAATGTCGTCAGCAGTGCCACCGCCATGCCCTGGCCTATCGATTCCGGCGACGACAGGTTCTTGAGCATCTGAACAAGACCGATTAGCGTCCCTATCATCCCGAACGCCGGCGCCGCCGCTCCCATAAACTCCAGTATCTTCTTGCCCGTCGAGTGCCTGTCCTGAAGATGCTCTATCTCCGGTGACATAATATCTCGTATCGCATCCGCATTCTGCCCGTCAACGAGCATCTGCATGCCCTTGACGAAAAACATATTGCCCAGCTTGCCTATCTCCGGCTCCAGCGCCAGCGTGCCGTCCCGACGGTTGATTGCCGCAAAGTTCACCATCTGCTGTATCAGCTCTGCCTGCGACGGTATCTTCGAGACTATGGTCTTTTTGACAATCGAGAAAATGCCCAGAAATTGCGGCAGCGAAAAGTGTATCAGCGTCGCACAGAGCATTCCTCCTATCGTAAGGCAAAGTGACGGTACGTGAATGAATATATGCCAGCCGCCGCCGGCCACAATCGCCGTCATCACCACCGCAAAACCGAATAATATCCCTACTATTGTCGCGACATCCATAACCTTACTGCTGCTCCACTACCTGTTTCAACCTCTGACATAAAACCGCCGCCAGTTTCGGCTCGGTCGTCACTAACTCAGCCAGAAGCTTGGCCTTCGTACGCTCCGTCATATAGTGTAGTATCTTCACCGCATCGTCGAAGCTGCCGCCCCCAATCTGACCTTTCTGCATCTGCGTCATGCACATATTCGTCATTATCTTGCTTGCGCTTACAGAGTCCATCTTGTCGTACGTCGCCGCTATCGATACCAGGTTTGTCTTTTCGTTCCTGGCTATCTCGGTCCTGCCGGCTGCCATAGCATCTCGCTGCTCCTTCAGCTTCGCCACCGCCGCCGCAACCTCGATGCGAAGATTATCAAGCTCGTCGATGTCCTTTCTCAGTGTCTCCTGTGCCGTTGCAAAATGCTGCTCGCGAACATTCAGGTCATTGAGCTTGCTGTTATACTGCCGTATCCGCTCACGAACCTCATATACCAGGCTCTTGAGCTGCCTCTCCGAGAGCATCTGCTGTGGCTGAGCCGCCGGCTCCGAGCCCTGCATCCCCGCTCCGCCGGGCCGGCCCTGCTGCTGCGCAAACATCGTACCGAGCGGCCGGCCCACTCCCGCCGACTGACCGGCCTGCGCCGACTCGCTCTGCCGGGCCGGCTTCATAAAACGCGACAGACCAAACGCACCCGCAAAACTCACAACCCCGGCCGCCGCCGTTATTATTATCAATTTCTTGTTCATCCGGATTGCCCCTTAATAACTTTATCAAAAACAAAAACCCGGCTTACCATATATTTCCACGCCGACCGGCCCACCCGGCTCAACTGTTCACATCCCCGCATTGTCTTTGCCTGAACCCGATAGCCGCCGTCTCGTCAAGCTGCTTCTGCTCAATCCTTTCCTCCTCGGCTATGAAATCGCTTTTTGCCTGTTCCTTCAGTTGTTCGAGGCCCTGCTTGAAACGCCGTACCTTCAAAACCTCCGTAATCTTCTTACGCTGGAGCGATTCAAGCTCCGCCAGCTCCCCTGTGAGCTTTTTGATGTGCTCGTCCGTCGTCGAACAGTACCTCAGAAAAAACTCCTGCTCACGGAGCCGCTCATCGGCTTTCTCTTCAGATATTTTCCGCATTATCTCCTTCAGTATTCCCTGCTGGGTAAGAAGCTCGCCGCGCTTCGCAGCCAGTTTCCCCGTTAATGCGAACAGCTCCTGCGTCTTTATCTGCTCTTGTTTGCCCTTTATGTCGAGCACACGCTGCAGCCGCCATACGAATCGTCTCATCTAAATACGTCTCAGCTCTCTGCATTTAAAAGTTTGTCCCACGCCTGTGTAATAGACTTCAACCGCTCTACCGTAAAATCAAAACGGCTTCTCTCTCTGACCGGCTGAACAAGAAAACCCCTTATCTTGTCGATTAGCGCTATCGCTCCGTCGATTCGACGGTTGCTTCCCGGGGAAAACGCCCCGATATTTATCAAATCCTCCGCATCCGCATAAGTGGCGTATATCTCCCGCAGCTTCTGCGCCGCCGTCCTGTGCTCGCCGTCCGTTACCGCGGGCATCAATCTGCTTATGCTCGCCAGTACGTCAACCGCAGGATAGTGTCCTCGCTCCGCTAATTTCCGGGACAAAATTATATGGCCGTCCAGCAGACTGCGGGCGCTGTCCGCAACGGGGTCGGTCAAATCGTCGTTTTCCACTAAGACCGTCAATATCCCCGTGATACTGCCCGATTCCGAACAGCCCAGGCGTTCGATAAGCCGCGGCATAAGTGAAAAAACGCTCGGGCAATAACCCTTGCTCGCCGGCGGCTCCCCGGCCGCAAGACCTATCTCCCGCTGGGCCTGCGCAAACCGCGTCAAAGAGTCCATCATAAATAAAACGGTCCTGCCCTTGTCCCTGAAATACTCCGCGATTGTCACCGCCACGAACGCCGCCTTCACTCGCTGTATAGGCGGAGAATCCGCCGTCGCCACCACGACCACACTGCGGCTAAGGCCCTCCGGCCCCAGGTCGTCCTCCAGAAACTCACGTACCTCTCGGCCACGTTCGCCTATCAATGCCACAATGTTGACGTTCGCCTCGCTCGAATTCGCAATATCGCCCAACAGAACGCTCTTGCCCACCCCGCTGCCTGAAAATATCCCTATACGCTGTCCCCTGCCGATTGTCAGAAGTCCGTCAATCGACCTGATGCCGAGCGCAAGCGGCTGCTGTATCTTTTCCCTGCTCAGAGGCGCAGGACTGCTCGAATCGAGCGCCTTCTTTTCTGTACCCGTCAAAGGCCCTTTGTTGTCAATCGGCTCGCCCAGACCGTCAACCACCCTTCCTAAAATCTGCTCGCTCAGCGTGATATATCTCGGCGTGCTCCGCGCCGTCACCGCATCGCCCGGCGATATCCCCTCTATGTGCTCTAACGGAAGCAGAATTATGTGGTCGTTCTGAAAGCCGACCACCTCGGCGATGACACGCCGACCGCCGCGAATATGAATCCCGCAAAGCTCGCCCACACCCACTATCGGCCCATTCGATTCCACGGTAAGACCCGACACTCGAACCACGTACCCCTGGCAGTCCAGAAGATTTACCGTCTCTAACGCCGAGTGAAACCTCTCGAAATCTATCACGTATTCACCGCCGTCGTCGCCGCTCATAATTCACACCGCTTTCGTCAACACTCTGCTTACCTGCTCTAAATGTCCCTCGATTACAGATTCAACTATCCCCTTCGGCGTCTCCACCACACACTCGGCGCAGCCGACTTTCCCGTCCGCTGCGAACTTCACGCCCGCAAAAACCGTCTCCGTCTCTTTCAAATCCTGAAATCTCCCGAGGTCCTCCGGATTCAGGTGTACCACTATATCCTGATGCGATGGTGCGTTCTTCAGCGCCTCGGTCACAATCGAGGCAATCTCATAGTCCTTGTCGGAGACCTTCTGCACTAAAATCTTGCGCGCAATTTCAACCGACAGCCGGGCGATTGCCTCCCTGTGACCCGTAACCATCCGCTCCAAAAACTCGTTCAGCTTCGCCGCCGCCGCCTTCAATGCCGCTACCGTCTGCGTCAGCGCTTCTCGCCCCGCATCCTCCCCACCCGGGCCCGGCCGGGATAGCTTCTCGCCGTCGCGCAACTGCTGCCCGCTCCCGGCCAGTACCGCCGCCGAGTCAATCGCCCTGGAAACCTTTATGACAAACGCCTCGGACATTTATCTATCCTTCTGCAAACGAAAGCTCGCCCTTCTGGTTCATCTCACGAAGAACCTTCACAATCTCCTCCCGCGCCGACGCCACGTCATCCTTCTTCGGACTCGACATAAGAGACGCCTCCTCTTCCATCATCGCCGTCGCTCGCTCCGATATATTCGACCTTATTTTTTCTTTCACCTCCGCATCCGCCTCGAACAACGCCAGTGCGAGCTTGCCTGCGTCAATCCCCCGCAGTGCCTGCTGAAGCGAACGGTCCGAAACGACCATAATGTCCTCCCAGACCACCATCAGCTCCGAGACCTTGTCACCCGCCTCGCTGTCCTTGGCCTTTATCGCGCTCAAAAGCCCGTCCCTAAGCTCCTGACCCAAATTTCGCAATATCACAGCGACCTTTCTCAGTCCGCCTTCGGCGGGTTCGGTAGGCGCACCGCCGGCCGCTGCGCGGGCACCGGCCGCCGCCTTCACACGCTTGCTCACCATCTGCGCTATCCTCGCCTTCGCCTCGCCGCTGATATGCTCTCGACCGGCCATCCGGTTGATTACGCTCAGACGAACTCCCTCTCCCAGCAGACCAAGTACCTGCGAGCTCTTCTTCGGGTCAAGCTCCGACAAAACTACACCCACCGCCTGGGGATGTTCCGTCTCCAGAACGGACGCCAATGTGGCTGCATCCATCGAACGTACCGGCAAAAACGGGTCTTGCTTCTGAAGCATATCGTTGATTTCCACCCGTATCTGCTGTGCCCGCTCGCTGCCGACCGTGCTGCTTAGCATCTCGTTTAAAAATGTCTCGAAGTGAAATGTCTGCCCCGCACGCAGAGAATTGCAGAAGTTCTTTGCAAACTCCACGCTTGTCTTGCTGTTGCGATAACCCGACTTATCGAGATATGTCAACTCGAAGGCCAGCTCCTGTACCGTGTCCTGCCCGACTCCTTTCAAAAGCTCCGATGCCGTCGTCGCATCCATACTCATCAGCAGCATCGCCGCCTTTTGTTTGCCCGTCAGCGCCATCTGCGACCCCGTCCGTTCAATTCATTCGTTTGTTTATATTTTTTCGTACTATCTATGCGTTCTTTTCCTGAAGCCAGCTCTGGAACAACTGCTTGGCCTGCTCGGGATTATTCCGAAGCGCCTCCGCTATCTGCCTGCGCACGACAACCGTCTCCGGGCCGCCCGCTGCCGTGCCCGGAAGAAGACCCGCCGAGCCGCCCGCACCGGCCAACTCGCCCGCCGGCAGAGACGCCGACGCCTTCTTCCTCGCGCCTCTGAATATCTTCAATACCAGCAGCGCACAGATTGCGGTTATCCCTAAAGAGCCGTCACGAACAATCGCTATTATGTCCAGGCCGCCCTTAGCTTCCATCGGTGCCGCCTCAACGGGCCGATTGAAATGCGCCTCAACCACCTTGAGTGAGTCGCCGCCCTGAATGTCCAAACCAAGTGCATTCTGAATAAGGTTCTCCACGTCGGCCAACTGCATTATCTTCGCATTCTCACCGCCCCCCGCCTGGTTTGCATCGCCGACGGACAAATCCACAACCGCCGCCACCGAAACCGACTTTACATCGCCCGGCAAATCCACCCTCTGCTCCACCGTCTTGCCCACAAGATATTCCGTCACCGTCGTCTCGTCTTTTTTCACGCCCGGCGTCGCCGCCGCCGCCCCCTCGCCGCCGGTACCCGGCTCCGTCTCGGAGTTGCTCGTTATCTCTTCCTTCGAGGGGACCTTGCCGCTCGAATCGTATGTCTCCGTCATAAGCTGGCTGCTCGTCATATCCACTTCGGCGCTTACCTTCACCGTCGCTCTGCCGGGCCCCAATACGAGTGTCAGCATATCCTCGACCTTCTTCGCCAATGTCTGCTCCACCCGCTCCTTGTAATCCTGTACCGTCCCTGCGCCGCTGACCGCCGTGCTATCGCCGGCCCCCGCTAAAAGCCGCCCCTGGCTGTCTATCACCGTCACATTTTCAGTTTTGAGATGCTCCACGCTGCCCGCCACCAAATTCGCAATCGCCGCAATGTTCCCACTGCTCAGCCGGTAACCGGCTCGAATCTTCAAAACCACCGATGCGCTCGTCTCGGCCTGCGTCGCACTAAATACCATCTGCTCCGGGCTGACTATGTGAACGCGGGCGTAAACTACCCCGTCTATCATCTCGATACTCTTGGCAAGCTCTTCCTGAAGGGCACGCTTCAGGTTCACGTTCTGAATAAACGGGCTGACCCCTATCTTCTCATTGTCGAATATCCGGTATCCTCCCTGTTCGCCGCCCGCCAGGCCCTCCTTCGCCATATCGAGCCGGAGCTGATATACCTTCTCCTTCGGTACGTAAATGCTCGTCCCGCCCCCGCGAAGCTCGTAGGCAATACCCTTTTCGCTTATCTTGTCCGTTATCTTCGCCGCCTCCTGCGGGTCCAGCTCGGCGTACAGCATCCGCATATCGGGCCGACGCGCCCAGTATGTGATTGAACCGCCGACCATCACGAACGTAAGAACAATTGCAACCAGCAGTATCCGCTGGACTATGCTGACCTTCTCCCACACCGCCTGCACTTTTTGCCAGATACTCATCTTTGCCTTCTGCTAAATACGCACTGCTTCATCGTTCGGGGCCTCGCCATCCCGGGGGGCCGCTACAGTTGCATGCTCATCGTTTGCTTGTAGGCCTCTATCAGCTTGTTCCGAACCCCTACCAGAAGCTTAAAGCTCATATCCGCCTTTGCCACCTGTGCGATGACGCTGGTTATGTCCTCGTTCTTGCCCGCAAGCAAATCCTTTATCGACATATCCGAGCTCTGCTGCAAATCGTCCACCTGCGAAAGGTACTTCTCTAACGTCTTGATTGTCTTTGAGAGCTCGTCGTTCTTGTCCGTTGCGCCGCCCGCCTTCAGCACCGATTGCTGCCCGTTGGCGAGTAACGGATTCATATTGCCGTCAATTCTTATCATTTCCATAAACCTCGCTGCCATTGGCATCGCATAGCCGTTAACGAAGTAATTCCAGTGCCGTTTCCATCATTTGCTGATACCGTTTCAATATCGCCGCGTTCGCCTGATACGCCCGTGTCGCAACCGTCAGGTTCATCATCTCGATAGGCAAACTCACGTTCGGCATCGCCACATAGCCGTTCTCGTCCGCCTTCGGATTGCCCGGGTCGAGAACTTCTGTAAAATCGCTCATATCCTCGGTTATCCTGTCCACCTTTACCCCGCTTATTCCCTTGCCGTCCGCCTCGAGGATTGCCTCTAATCGCCGGTAGGGAAGCCCCTTGCCCGCATCCACCGTCCGTGCATTTGCAACGTTCGACGAGATCACCTCCATTTTCCTGCCCTGTGCCCGCAGTCCCGATACCGCGATGTCTATTGGCCCGAACGCGTTGTCAACCTTCACTTCCTTGCTCTCCACAATTCTGATTCAATCCTGAAATGCCGCCGTTTTGCTCCTTCGCCTACCGGGTGCTAATCGCCCGCTCCATCTGTGTGTATTTCTTGTTTAACAGCCGAATGTAAGTCTTGTGCCTCAGCGTATTTTTCACCATTTCGCCGATTTCGTTCTCTAAAGTAACGTCGTTGCCGTTCGCTTTCACCGTCGTTGTCCTCGGCTCGTATGTCTCCATCTTGATTTTTCTCAGGTCAACAGTGCCGTTCGATTCGATTGCCTTGGCGAGCATCTCACGGAAACGTACGTCAACACGCCGATACCCCGGCGTCTGAAGATTCGCAATGTTGCTTGCAATCGCACGCTGACGCAGGTTCTCCGCACGCAAGCCCGCCTCGAGAAGCTCAACTATACCGGCTGTATCGGACATCACCGTTTCCAAAAAAATGCGCACTGCAACTTCTTTGGCATATCATTTCCGCAATAATCGTGCCAGACGGCAAAATTGCCCCCATAATCCCATCTGTTGGGCAAAAAACGCCCAATTGCCCCTGCTCCAGCCGTCTCACTGCCGACCTATGTGTCAGATTTCTATACACTTGACGGGCACTGCTTGACAGCCCCCGACCCCTGATTTCAGCCGCCCGCCCGCTAAACGCCCGACAAAAACCGGCAATTTCTTCCTCGGTGAGGGGAACATTTCTCCGCATTCGATTCGACCCGCCGAACGCTCCAATTAATTTGCATATTTATTGGCTCGTAAGTGCTTGCCGCTAAAGGGCTTATGGGCATATCCTGCATCCCGCCGAATACTGGCACAATACTTGCTGTTTGTATGCTGATATTGCAGGAAAATGTCTATGAATGTGAACTTGCTCACGATTGGTTCTTTGCCGCCGGCCCGCCCTTCGGTTGCCGCTGACGCGAGCGCTGCTGAAAGGCCCGCCGACCGATTCGTGATGCCGCCCGAAGACGACCAGCCGGAAATTGAAAATCCGCGAAACGCCCAGACAAACCACGACTATACCGACCCTGCTCGAAAAACAGAGCGATTCGGCGACCGGGACGATACCCGTCAAAATACGACCGACGTCAAACCGTCCGGACGCCCCTGCGAAAAGGACGAAAAAGCCGACCCAGCCCCCCAGCCGACCGGCCTGCAACCTGCCCCGTCGCCGGGACCAAAAACCACCGGCCATCAACCGCCCGTCGTAAATCCCGCCCCCATCACCTCTGCGAACAACCCCGGCCCTCTAATATCCGCCTTGATAAGCAAAATCGGCTCCCGGACGGCCCAACAGCCCGCAAAATACCCCGTTGCTCACGCCCTCCAAAATAAGACCGCAGCTTCAAACCCGCCTTCGGCGGGCCTGCTCCACACGGCAGACAAATCTCAAATCTCTGCCGGTGCCGTCTCAACACAGAAACCTCAACAGATTCTACCTGCTCAAACCACCGCCTCAGCCCAAAACCCGAAGCCGACCGACCCCCCTGAGACCGCCGCCGGCCCTGAGAATAGCCAAAAGCAAATCCTCAGCGACCCTGCAACCGTCCATAATGCCCTCAAAACCGGCCAAAAACCTTCGCCGCAGGCCGCAAACTCGCCCGACGAAGCCGCCAGCCAACCGCACCAGGCACACCACAATTCCCGCCCGGACGCCTTCGATTCATTGACTAAGCCGGCCCAAAGTCCTCAAAAATCCTCGCTCGCCAATCAAAAACCATCCTCAGCCCCTCAACAGGCCGTATTCCGGCAAACCAGCCGGGAACCCGGCAGGGCCGCTCACTCCGCCGATATGCTCCTGAAGGGCCTGAAACCACAGAAAATCCAGATAAATGCCCAAAAAGGCACAAATAACAACGCTAACTCGGATACATCCTCTTCTCCCGCTCAACTGCCGCACCTGACCGCTCAGCAGACCGCCGGGAACTCAATGCCGGGCCGCTTCGAGAGCGCCGCCGGCGCCAATCTGCCGCAGGACGTCGCAACAGGCCTCAAAGAGCAGCTCAACCAATCAATCCGCTCGTCCCTCCGGCAGAACGGCCACGAGATTACCATTCGCCTCAACCCTCCTGAGCTTGGACGGCTCTCTATCAAATTCGAGCAGACCGGCAACGAGCTTACCGGATTGCTTCAGGCAACAAGGGCCGAAACAAGGGCCGAAATTCAAAATGCCATCCCCCACATCCTCAAATCCCTCCAGGACGCCGGTATCCACGTTAAATCCCTTGACGTTACCCTCAACGATACGGACACCACTGGCCGACAGAGCTCGAAACAACAGTGGTTTCAGAACTCCTGGTCCGCACAGAACGGCTCATCCGACTCGTCCCCCGGCCGCTCACAGCACAACCCGTACTACCAAAACAACCCCTCCGATTTCGCCGACTCGGCCGAGCACTACCGGCCCGAATCGCACGAATACCACAACATCCTCACAAATGCTTCCTCTCTCAACCTCCTGGTCTGAAGGGCTGCCGTCCGGCGTCGCCCCGCAGCAGCAACGGCTAAACCGAGAAAATTGGCGATTTGGAAGTGGCGAGACAGAGGATAACAGCAAAAATCCGGATTTTTGTTGCGGCGGACTATAAGTAAAACTAATAGTAGCGGCTGAAATCCGGAAAATTTTGGAGGGGGGAGCTGATTTTGGGCGAAAAATGCAGTTCGGGGGTTAAGATGGGTAAGATATGCGGGTTATAGGGGCAAAAAAGGGTGTAAAATTTGCGAAAATTTTGGAAAATTTTGGAAAACTTTGGAAAAACAGGGTGAAAAGCGGGCGTTTTATTGGAAAAAATGGGGCGATTTTGGCGGCTGTACTATAAGTTTTGCTTATAGTAGCGGGGTGCGTATCTCGTATCTCGTATTGCGTATTGCGTGATGCGTATTGCGGATAGGGATAAAGCATAAAATCTACAATGAACAATGAACCCTGAACCATAAACAACAAACCAAAAGGGCTGAGCCGGTGGGTTTTGAGTTTTAAGTTCTGGTTTTTGGCTTTGGGTTTTAAGTTTTAAGCTTGGGGAGACGGCTGCGTTTGGGAAGGGGGGATTTTTTTTAATTTTTCTGATTTTTTCCTTGACACGAAGTGGGGGGGGGTAATTTACAATTATTGATTGAAATGCAGGGATAAAAGGGCAAATAAATGAAAGCGGCCCACATCCGCATTCAAGTCGAGATGGACAGCGTTCTCCTATGGAGTCCTGGCGGACAGCGGACAGGATACAGCGGGTGGGTGTGTGCGCGCGGGTTCTGTTGATTGGGAGGTAAAGATAATGGCTAAGAAGATTCTCTTGGTATCGCCGGTACTGGTCTGCGCTGCTGTTATTACGGCACTGGTACTGTCGGGGGTCGGTGGAGCGCGTGCGGAGGCGACGGTGGCTGAGATTGAGCAGGCGAAGGTGAATATCATATCGCTGCTCGAGGCGGGAGATATGGCTGGGGCGGATGCGGCATTGGATGAGCTTTTGGCGCTGGCCGATAGTGAAGCCAAGGGGCGGGTGATTCACGAGATTGCGGGGGAATATAAGAAGGTAAAGGATTTTGACAAGACGCTTTGGCTTTCGCAGTACGTTGTCGATAGGTGGCCGGGGGCGGATTTTGCCGTGTGGTGTCAGATGGAGGTTGCGTGGGTGAACATTCATCAGGGCAATGAAACGGCGGCGCAGTCGGCGGCGGAGAAGCTTTCGGCTGATTATGCGAACGATGTGAATCAGCCGTGGACAACGTATATTCTGGCAGAGAAATACAGGTGGCAGAAAAGATATGAGCAGGCAAAGGCGCTCTATCAGGAGATAATAGATGAGCACCCTCAAAGTGAGTGGGCGAGCAAGGCGTCTGTCGGGATTTCGAGGGCGGGGATACTGGGGTTGTTAGAGTCGAAGAGCTACTGGCTGGCGGAACAGGATGTTAAGAAGTTAATTACCGATTTTTCCGGGAATGTGGAGTTGCCGGGGACGCTTCGGGATATTGCGGAGCGGTATCGGTGGGTAAAGAAATACGACGAGGCGGAGAAGCTGTTCAAATTGGCGGATGAGTTAGAGGCGGTAGCCGGCCAAGAGCAGGCGCAGCCGGACGTTCGGGCGCAGTATGCAACGATTCTGTCACTGTTGCAGCAGGGCAGGACGGATGATGGATTTGAAGCAATAGATGGATTGATTGCGAATTCCGGCGGGGATTCGAACATACCTGAGGGGCTTTACTGGATTGCGAAGGAGCGAGAATGGGTGCTCGGGCTCGATGATGCC
>CAZPDW010000051.1:0-13595 GCA_964585535.1 uncultured Pirellulales bacterium | reverse complement strand
AAGCCCCCGGCTTCATCCCGGGGGTTCTACCCAGAACCCAAACCGCCGACCAATTCAAGCGGCCCGCTAAGGTCACGCAGACCCCGAACACCGCTCCGCCGCCCCGTTCAACTCTGCCTCCGCCTCGTTTGGGCACCGGCCCGTCTTTCCGACCGCTTTTTACCGAAAACCACCCCTGTCCCGCCAGACTAAATTCTGCCTTGAATTGTGCCGCCGGGCAGGTACACTTATCGCTATGCTAAAACAAATTCCGAACATCCTGACCTTAGGCCGAGTCGTCCTGACTCTGGTATTCCTCGCCATGATTCTTTACTCCCCCAACGTCTCAGCCGGCAATTACTCCTTTTTCCTCGACATCGCATTCGTCATCTTCGTCGTCGCAGGCCTGACCGACATCGCCGACGGCCCCATCGCCAGAAAACTCCGCGTCGCAAGCAAGTTCGGACGAATGCTCGACCCGCTCGCCGACAAAGTCCTCGTCTGCGGCGCATTTATCTGCTTCGCAATTATAGGCCAGCCCCTGCTCTTCGACCTACCCGCCTCCACGCAGGCCGTCATCCAATGGGCCGTCGCCGCCGTCCTCATCCTCAGAGAGGGATACGTCACCATACTGCGCCATTACTACGAGGCAAAAGGCATCGATTTCCGAGCCGTCGCCTCCGGAAAAATAAAAATGTTCATCCAGTCATTCGCCATCGGCACCGTCGTCATAAAAGCCGCTCACGTACCCACCGCCGCCTGGGCAAGTTGCTTCACCTCTATCACACTCGCGACTATGCTCGCCTCCACCGTCGTATCCGGCTTCTTCGCCACCCGGAGAACCAAAAAATAACAGCCCGCGTGAAGCCAACAAATTATTGCCGTTTGCCGATTGCCGATTGTCGATTGTCGATTTATCAATAATCAATAATCAATCAACTATCTCGCCCAGGTGCCGGCGGGCGTCGGCGACACATTTGATTATATCCCGAGAGGAATCGGTATCCTGACCCGCCCAAATCCAATCGAGAATGCCCTCTATTTTTCGCGCATCCAGCCGATGCCAGTCGCCGAAGCGCAGCTCGGCGTCCAGCCCATAGTCATCCGCCTGTCTTAACAGCAGCTCGATGCCGGCTAACGCACCGACGGCCAGATTGACCGGCTCTATCCCGTATTTCAGGGCCAGGCGCATCGTGCCGAATATCCGGTCGTTTATCCCCAGCTTGCGAACAACGTCCCGGCTCGCCCTGGCGGTCGTGTCCGCCAAGTACGGATTCGTTATCCGCCTCAGCAAATCCTCGGCGTATGCATCAAAGGGCCGGTCTGTAAACAGCTCATAGCCGAGATCCCCGTACTTTTTCGCCAGCGCCGCTCCGCTTTCGTTCAAAAACGCTTTCCTGCCCATCTCCATCAGCGCCTCGTCGCCGGCGACCTGGGCCAATTTTTCATAGCCCTTCACCGCGCCGACAAATCCAAACAGCGCATGTATCGCATTATGACCGTAGAGCTTGGCCTGGGCAAACGGCAGTAAATCGTCCTTTTCAACAAAGCTGTCTATCCCGGGCCTGAATCCTTTTAACGTTGTCTCCGTCACCAGGATACGGTTAAACTGCTCGACCAGAAAGGCCCGCTCAATCCCGGGCGCAATCGGCGTCAGTTGAAGCCGGGCTATCTCAGCCGGCTCGGTAACAACCCGGCTCATCCTTGCTATCACGGTATTCAAAAACTGAACCGGCCGGTGCAGCGGTTTTGCAGCCCTCGCCGAGACCGCGTGCTCGAGTATCTCAGCGGCGCGATTGTTGTTCTCGGCTGTATAGATTATCGTTGCCTCGGCCCCGTGTGCGCTTAGCGCCCTTGCCACAACATCGGCGACGCTGTCACCGGAACCTGCGTCGTAAAACTTTACCGAAGGCAGCGCCGTCACTATCTCGGTACTCTGTTTCAGGACCTCAAACAGTTTGTGCCTGTCCGGCTCAAGTTTCGGATTAAGCGGCTCGAGCCCATCGACCTTCACCAGCTCAATCCCGTCCGCCCCGGCCACGTTCACATAATAGCCGCCGCCGTTGGCCCGCACGGCCTCTACCAGCTCGGCATCGATGTCTGCAACCACCAACCGCGAGAAATTACCGCTCTTGAACGCCTCCCTGGCGAAAAGACCCGCACCAATAGGACCAAAACCAAATCCACAAAGTATATGTTTCGACATTAAAATTACCCGAATTAGCCAAGTGCCTGCTCCATTTGTTCGAAGCTGTCAAACTGCTCGTCGCTGCGTGCTGCCGCCAGCATTTTTTCGTAACTTCTGCTTTTGTACCTGTCGGCCAGGGGTGCCTTGATATAAACGGATGCGAACAGATTGCCCATCTGCACGGCCTCGCCAAAATTCATACTTCCAGTCCTGAAGGCGTCGAGGTTGCGTGTAATATAGCTCAGCAGCCCCGCCCTGAACGAATCGCCCGCACCGACCAAATCCACGACTTCGCCCGCCATAAAGTGCGACTCGACCTTAACCGGCTGTGAAATTTTACCGTCAGGGCTGATATGGGTTTCATAAGCCCCGTTGCTCACCGTAACGCCGAACATCCGTGTCCGGCGCTCGTCCGTCCAGTACGACCGGCAGAGGTAATTTAGAAATTCAACTATCGCTTTTTGCTCATCGACACTGGCCCAGTCCTTCGGCGAGCGAAGGGTATTTTCTATCATTTTGGCCTCATCACTCGATGTGAAGAACAAATCCAGCTCGCCCAGCAGCGGCTCCAAAAGTCGATACTCCGCAACGGCTTTGCCGGACCGTATCAACGCGGCCGGGTCGCCGGTAAGCGTATGACTGTCGGCTATGGTAACACAGCCCTGCGCACGAGCCCACTTGATAAAATCTGCAAGGTCCCTGCCGTCGTTGGCGTCGCCCCTTTGCGAAAGGCCCGAGTACATATAATAGAGTATTGCCGGTCTCAGCCGTTCGACGGTTTTTTTGTGTATTTCGAAGTTGAAATCGTCGTTCGCTCCCGGGAAATATGCGATTCCTCCCCGCTCGCCGCCGGCCGTTGCGTGGATATATGTTGTGCCGGTCGGCAGGGCAGGGTGTATGTATGTTCCCGACATATCGACGCCGTTTTCAGCCATCACATCGTAGAAGAATCGCCCCTGGGCATCCAGGCCGTCGTATTCTCCTTTTCCCAGGTTCACACCGAGTGCGACGTTCAGCCCGGCTTTTGCCATCAACGGGGCGGTATTGCCGGGCCCGCCGGCCGTTGCAAATCCCTGCTCAATCCAGCCGCGTAACTGCTTTTGCGAATAGGCGGGCGCATCAGCCGAACGGCACTTTGCCAGCCCGCCTTTACCCACCAGCGCATCGGCAAAATCGAAATCAGCTCGTCTGAAATCGGCCACCGCGGTATTTAGGATCATTACATCCGTAAGCATATTCTCAGCCCCGGGCAAACAGTTCGCGGCACCCCGGTATTTTAGCTTTGGGTGATATTTTTGTGATAGTCCATAAAAGCAGCCAGGCCGCCGGCTGTAAGCGGGTGTTCACACATAGCTTCAAAAACATTAAATGGTACCGCCACGGTATGAGCGCCGGCGATGATAGAATCGATTACCTGTTGTACATCCTTTATACTGCAGGCGGCTATAGCCGTGTTTTTGCATTCGAAGGCGTCGAAGAGCTGTCGTACCTTGCGGACGGTCTCGATGCCGTCGTATCCGCACATTCTTGCCCGGCCTACAAATACGCTTACAGAAGCCGACTGCAGCAGGGCCGCCATAAGTGCCTGTGCGGGATTAAAAACAAGCGTGGCATTGGTCGTGACCCCCTCAGCGACGAGGATTTTCACCGCCGTCAGGCCCGCTTTATTGGTGGCTATCTTAATAATCAACGAAGGGTCAATCCGGTTTAGCTTCCGAGCGCTATCGCAAATCTCTTCGGCAGTTTCGCCAACGGCCTGGAGCATTACAGGCCCTTCAAAGAACCTGCGTATTTGCTCTACCACCTGACGGTAGCTTTTGCCGCTTTGCGCCACTTTCTCAGGATTAGTGGCAACCGCATCGACCAGGCCGGTAGTTACAGCATCCTTTATCTGGGACACATCGGCGGTATCCAGAACAATTCGAAACTTACTCATAAAACTTTCCCTTTCCCACAATTTTACAGAATGGCGGTAACAACTCGAACGGGCGTGCTATCTTCCCATCAGGTGGTTGATTATCAGCATATCCAGTTCTTCGTAGTCACGCTGCGAGACCAGCTCCTCGACCTTCTTCTCATCCAAGCTGCGCACCAGCTCAAGCAGCCGTAAGAACAGTTTCTTGCTGTTCGACAAATGCTTCGTCGCAACATCTTGCTTCTGCGTCCGCATCGCCTTGACGTCCAGGCCGACAAATTGTCCCTTGGTTCCGTAATCGTATTTATCCAGTATTCTCACCTGGTTGAAGGCCCTGCGTAAATCAACGGTACCGAAGGCCTTATCCTCGTCGAACTTCAAGCCGTTCTGGTCGTTGAGGTGCACGGTGAACAGTTTGTCGTAAGCTAAGGCAAAACCCATCTCGTCCGACGGGTCAAGGCCGGCCAGGATTGTATGTGCCGTTTCGATATTTACACCCATTCTTTGTGGGTAATCCGTCAGATAGCCCAGCGCTATGGCATGACCGGTTGTTGGAATGTACGCCTGGTCCATCGGCTCGTTCGGCTTCGGCTCAATCGCTATTCGTATATCCTTGTCATAATTGAGCATATCGTTGAGCGCCGCCGCCAGCCGCTGGACCGCAACCCTGCTGTCTTTGGCCTCGCGAATGTATGTCCCTTCGCGAGCATACCAGAGGACAATCAGCTTTGTCCCCAGTGCCCGGGCAACGTCAATCGTTTTTCTCGAACGCTCTTTCGCATATTGCCTGCAGGCCGGGTCGTTCGAGGTATAAGCACCGTCTATGGTTCGCGAATCTTCCCACAGCCGCGGCGCCACAAACTCGGCTGCAAGTCCCTCCGCATCCAGCATCCTGCGGACCTGCCCGGCGGCGGCCATTAGCTCTTTGCCCGACAGATTGTCTATATCAGGCACCGCATCGTCGTCGTGAAACTGAACACCGTCAAAGCCAAGTTTTTTATATTCCTTCAGCTTTCTCGAAAACTCGATTGGCTCCCTCACCGTCGGCCCAAACGGGTCCGCCCCTTCGTGTATATTCCACGGGCCGAACGTAAATCTGTATTTACCTGCCATTTCATTCTCCTTGTCAAAAAAACTGAATATTACATTATCCGTTACCACCTGATAAAAACAGGGACCGGCAGATGTTGCCGCTTTACCTGTAACAGCAAGATAATATCACCAACGGAGCCGTATTGCAACCGGCCATAACCGGCAAAGGGATTTTTTGTGCTTTTACTCCGGCTGGCGAGATATTGTGTTGAACAGCAATCTCAATCCTAAGGTTTGGGATTGTCACGGCCCCCAGGGGGCCTCGCAATGACAGAGCATGAAGGGTTATTCGGATAGGTTCTAAGTGCCCGAGAGGCATATATTTATTGCTGCGTCAGCCGGTGAGTGATTTTTCGAGTTTTGCGAGGATGGTGCGGGCTTTTGAGGTTTTGTTACCGGCCTGGCCGTGCCAGTTGAGCTGCGTGTTGAGTTTTAGCTGCTCGGTGATTTTTTTGCAGGCCATAAGGACGGTGGCGTGGTTCTTATTTCCCATACACCGGCCTATCTGCGTGGAGGACATTTTGGTGTGCTTGCGGGCAAGGTACATACTGAAATGACGGGCAAGGGCGACGGTACGGTCTTTTTTGGCCGAATGGATGCCGGCCGGCGTTATGCCGAAGAACGTGGCGACGGCCGATTCGATGTCGCTTATCTGCACGATAGGGTCGCAGCGCTCGATATGCTCGGCCAAGACGGCCCGTGCCATGTGCAGGTCGATTCTGCTGTTTTGCAGCGAGGCGAAGGCGATGAGCTTAATCAGCGCGCCCTGCAGCTCGCGGACGTTTGTCTGCAGGTTCTCTGCAATGTAGTGTATGACACTTTCGGGGACATGTTTTTTGAGGCCTTTTGCATACCGGCTGCAAATTTCGCAGCGTGTTTTGAAATCGGGCGCATTAATCTTGACGACCATACCGGAGACAAAACGGTTGACGAGCTTTTCCGAGAGCTGGCCAATCATTTTGGGGTGGGCGTCCGAGGCCATTACCACCTGGTTTCCGGCTAAGTCAATAGTATTAAAGGTATGCAGGAACTCGGCCTGCGTAGATGGCTTGCTGGCCAGGAAGTGTATGTCGTCGATTGCCAGCAAATCCGTTTGCCGCATTCGGCGTCGAAAAGCCTCCAGCTTTCTTGTCTTCAAGGCCAGCACAAATTGATTCACAAAGTCCTCCGCCGACAGGTACATCCACCTGGCATCGGGGCGGCTGCGGCTCACTGCATCGCAAATCCCTTGCAGCAGGTGAGTTTTTCCCACCCCGTATCCTCCGTGAACAAAAAGCGGATTGAACGGACTTTGCTTATCTCTAACGACCGCCTTAGCTGCGTTGTAGGCCAGCTCATTGGACGGTCCTACCACAAATGTATCCAACCGGAGCTTCAGCGTCTTCGATGCGCCGTGTGCGCGTGCCGGCGACCGGGGCCCATCCCGGCGTAACCGGGCCGGCGAGCCGGTGACGAGCTGCGCCCGGCAATCGAGCTGACTGCGCCGCTGATTGCCCGAAAGCTCGGGGTCAACTCCGAACGTAATCCGGGCGCTCTTTCCCGTAACGCTGCGAACCGCCTCGATTATCTCGCTGCCGAAATGATTCTCTATCCAGCCGGCTATGAACAGATTCGCAACGCCGACTTTGACGAAGCCGTCGGCAAGGGCGAGCCGGGTCGAATTCTTAAACCATATTCGGAACCTTTGCCGGCCGATTCGCCGTTCGAGTGCGTCGTTGATAGAGCCGATGAGGGACTGCCCTGTCCCTGTGCCGTCATCCGTGATTGTGCTCTGCATCAATATTCTCCCCTGAGCAAACATTGTTGAAAACCTCTGAAGTTTCGCAGCCACCTTCAAACAAACCGGCTGCACCGCTAACATAGAGACAAAGTTTATAAATTCCAATTATTGAGCGACGGGAAAAGTACGCAACATCATTTTTGCAAATTTCTTTTCCACTTTACTTTTGTCACTGTGGCGCTTGAGCTTACGCAAAAAATCTTTTTTTTAATAACAGTTTATTCACAGCGCAAGTAGGTTTTGTGGAAAAGCTGTGGATTGCATTTGCGATTTTGCCGGGACCTGACTTCTGACATAGAGATGTCACCGGCGCCCGCTCGGAACAAAGGCATATCAGGTTTCGATTCGCAGCAGCTTCATTGCAGCTAAGTTCTTTTCAATCAAGGCGTTCCTTTGCTGCACACAGCCGGCCGAACGCAGCGGGTCGGGCGGCGTATTCAGCACGTAGTCAACAAGGGTATCCACGGTAGTGGTCGCTACGTGGCACCGGGTGTCCGAGGAAGCGTAGTAAATGAAGAGCTCTCCATTTTGACGCGTGACCCAGCCGTTGCTGAAGACGACGTTGGAAACGTCGCCGATGCGCTCCTGCCCTTCGGGGGCAAGCAGGTATCCGCCGGGTTCGGCGATGAGCTTATCCGGGGCGTCGAGCTTTGTCAAAAAGGCGTAGAGTACATACCGCAGCCCCGCGGCACAGCCGCGGACGCCGTGGGCAAGGTGCAGCCAGCCGGCGTTGGTCTTTATTGGAGCAGGCCCCAGGCCGTTCTTTTGCTCTTTGATTGTATGGTATTGACGTTCGTCGATGATGGTCTCGCGTTCAATTACGGCGTTTTCGATTGTTTCTGCCAGGCCCCAGCCGATGCCGCCGCCGGTGCCCGCCTCGATAAAGCCCTGCTGCGGGCGGGTGTAAAAGGCGTATTTGCCGTCGATAAATTCCGGGTGCAGCACGACGTTTCGCTGCTGCGGCGAAGGGCTCTTGAGGTTGGGTAATCTCTGCCAGTCTTGAAGGTCTTTTGTGCGGGCGATGCCGCAGTTGGCGACGGCGGAGGACATATCTCCCGGCGGGGCGTTGGGGTCCTTTGTCTCGACGCAGAACAGGCCGTAAATCCAGCCGTCCTCGTGCCTGACCACACGCATATCATAGACGTTTGTTTCCGGCTCGTCCGTTTCCGGCATCACAATCGGGTAATCCCGGAATTTGAAGCCGTCGATGCCGGTGGAGCTCTCGGCCACTGCGAAAAACGATTTTCTGTCGGCGCCCTCGACGCGGGCAACCAGGCAGATTTTGCCGTCAAGCTCGATGGCGCCGGGATTGAACACGCAGTTTACGCCGAGCCGCTCGAGCAGGTTGGGATTGCTTTGGTAGTTCAAATCGTATCGCCAGAAGACGGGCGTGTGTTTTGCCGTCAGGACCGGGTATTTGTATCTTTGAAAAACACCGTTGCCCCGCCCGCCCGGGGCGTTTTTTCGCTCGATGAGCTTGTTGTGTTCGGCGAAAAGCTCCCTTGCCTTTTGCTCGAATTGTTTCTCGTCCATATTAACTCTCCCGTTGCGACCATCCGGTCAATCGTTCTCAAGCTTGTCGTACCAGTTGAATTTCAGGAAAACCGAGGTTACCACAAGCACCGCTATGGAAATCCACATGCCTCTGTAGTACCTGATGAGCAGGAACATAGGGATTGTACTAAGCGGAATCTGCCAGCAGGTTCCGACGGTGACATTTACCATATCCCGCTTAAAGGCGGTATTTGGTTTGAAGTTTGGGTCTTCCTGCATAACTTTTTCACGAATGGGCTTCCAGAAACCCCAGGGGCGGACGTTTCGATAGAAAGTTTTCAGGACGTTTTCGTCGTCCGGTTTAGTTAGCAGGGTTACGAGGACTGAGCAGACGGTGCTGACGACGAGGATGATGGGAAATCCGACGAGCAGCGAGGTGGAGTCGGGTGGGTTCGGGTGCCAGAGCGGATAGAGCTTTGGAAAGACAAGGGCGGTTGCAATTCCGCCGACCATCCCGGCGAAATAGCCGAAGCCGTTGAATCGCCACCAATGCCACTTGAGGACGTTAGGCAGGATAAAGCCGCCCCAAAGGCCTGCGACAATCCACTGGAGGACGGCGTTGATTGAAGTTGCCATAAATCCGAACCAGATACCAACCACGACAATTGCGATTGAGCAGGCATAGCTCATATAGACGTATCTTTTGGCCGGTGCATTGGGGTTTATGTATCTTTTGTACAGGTCGTTGACGATGTATGAAGCGCCGCAGTTGACGGTGGCGTCGAAGGTGCTCATAAAGGCGGCGAGCAGGCCTGCGAGAATCAGGCCGATGAGACCCGGCGGCAGGAAGTTATTTATAACGTAAGGCAGGATCTGTTCGAAGTCCACTTTTTGGCCTGCCTGGGACATAGCGTTTAATTTTGAGCTGAAGAAGACCAGGCCGAGGATGCCGACGCCGGCAATCATAAGGTAACGCGGAAGGTTCAGCGCCGCCGACGTGCACCAGCTCATCAGGGCGCCTTCTTTCGGACTTCGGGTCGAGAGGACTTTTTGCAAATCGTAAGTCGGGGCCGGCCCTGCCATACTGGCGAGGATACCTTTGAACAGCATCATCATAAAGAACAGGCCGAAGAGGGAATAGCCGTCCTGAGCGATTTTTGCATTTGCCGCGGGGACGATGCTGGACCAGTCGAGGTTTAGATGCCAGCCGAAGAACAGCTCCTTCCAGCCGTTCGGGACGACGGCGGAAATCATTTCGGGAGTGGTTCTGGAAAATGCGATGTAGGCGATTAAGACGGAGGCGACGGTCATCAGAGCAAACTGGATTATGTCGGTGAGGACGACGCTGTACATTCCTCCGAACATCACGTAAACAGTGGTAATCGTCATAAAGATAACGGCATAAGTATTTGGCGAGAGGTCCCACGGCAGGAAGACGGCGGAGAACTTTCCTATGCCCTGGAAGGCGTAAGCGAGCATTCCTATGACGAGAAAAATGGCAAAGCACAGGACGCTGATGTGAGAGAGCTTGCCTCCGAGCCGGTCTCCGAAGCGTGTACGAATCCACTCGGCGCCCGTCATTACCTTCGAGCGGCGAAGCCAGATGGAAAGATATACCATTAAAAAGACCTGGTTGAAAGTCGGCCAAAGCCACGGCAGCCAGTTGCTTTTAAGGCCATAGACGAAGAATACGGTCACCAGCCACATCGTGCCGGTTATGTCGAACATTCCCGATGCGTTTGCTATGCCGAGGAGATACCACGGTATGCGTTTGCCGCCGAGAAAGTAGGACTCGATGTTCTTACCGGCCAGTTTCGATAGCCACAGGCCGGCGATAACGACTACGACGACGTATCCGACGACTATGGCGATGTCAATTCCGTGAATGTTCACAAATATCTCTCCTCTCGCCTTTATAGTCGGCTGTCCGTGGCTTCCGGGTTCTCTGCATTCTTCCTTCTGTTTTTGCCTGCTGATTTGTGCGGCTTGGGATTATCCCAAACTCACCGGTCATTTGCAATAACAATCTTGCCGACGCCGCAAGATTACCGGCGGAACGCTTGAAAATTAAACGACTATCCGAATAACCCCCTCGTTTTCGTTTTGCAGCCCGGCAATTTATACCTGACGAAACGACGAAAGTATTTCAGCTTACGCGATATACGACTACACAGGCCGCTTTTGATGCCTGGTTGCTGCAGCGATTTGCTCAGGATAAGGGAGCCATATTTCCTATACTTTGCCCACTTATAGTCAACAATACGAAATCCTCTGTTCATATATGCCTTGATGAGTCGTTTTCGTTGAGTGGGAACGCTACCGGCCAGTTCCAAACTGCCCATCTCCAATGCCCTTTGTCCGGCGGCATCAACTAAAAGTGAAAAGAGTCCCCGCATCTGAAAGGCCGGGTGGACGGCAATCTGGCTGACCTCGGCAACCCCTGGCTTACGATACCACCAAGACCCTCCGGCCTTTTCAGCCGGTGCGATGGTAAACGCCCCAATAATTTGACGGCCTGTCTCGCAAACCCATACCTTCCCGCCTTCAATCCTTCGACGAGTTATTTCTTCATCCTGGCCGTCGGGAAGGTAGTTCAACCCTTTTTTTGCCCTGGCCCTGTAGCAAATGGCCAGGAAATCTGTCAGTTTTCGGACCGACTCTTCGTCCGAGTTATCAAGCAATCGAAGTGGTAATTTCTTCTGCATTTATTTTTTACGAAAGCAGTTTGTCATAAAGTTTTTCTGTCTTAGCAGCCATTTTGTAATGGCAGAAATAACTCTTAGCCCAATTTCTTGATTGTGAGCCGATTTGCTTTCTAATGCCCGAGTCGTTTATAAGTCGAATCATCGCTTCAACCAGGCCGGCGCAGCCAGATGCGAGCACGATAGGGCGGGAACGGGTATAATTAGCCAATACAGATTGCGAATTGCCGTTGACTTCTGCCGAAATGACAGTTTTACCACAGGCGGCCGCCTCGAACATAACCGAGCCCCCGGAAAGACTCACCAGAATATCCAATGAGTTTAGTACCTGTTGGATATCATCTCGCCTGTCCGTGAAAATCACCTTCTTGTTTAAGCCGTTTTTTCTGACGAATTTCTTTAGCTTCTCAAAGTAATCAGGATTGTGGTTCTCGCCAATCAGGAAAAATGTGACGCTCTTACCGGAATCTCTGATTACCCGTTCTGCCGCTTGAAGAAACACTAACTGGCGTTTCGAAGGAGCGATACGTCCTATGAGGCCGACTAATACATTACCAATTGCTGGAAAATCTCTTCTCAAAACATTCCCATTATTGTTTTCTGGTCTAAATATACCCAAATCCACACTGTCATGAATGCGTTTTATCTTTTCCGGAACAATTCCCGCGCAAAGCAAATTCCGTCTTATTCGTCTTGAGATGGCGATAACTACATCGGCCTTGCTGCAACGATGCTTGCGAACATTGCGGACGCTGATTGGCGTTCGGACATGCAGCACCGAAGGGATTTTAAGTCTTTTCGCAATCCAAATCATGTAACCGCTGAGCCAGAGGTCGGAACTATGAACCAGAGCAACCTTATGTTTCTTCGCAAACATCACAAGACGCTCGGCATCCAGATAACGATAAAGACCGGCGGGAAACTTCCGCCAGGGGCGCATCGGAAGAATCCTCGTTGCGATGCCGTTATTCCGTAATTTATCGCTAAACCGGCCATCCCTGGTACAGACTACAATCGGTTCATAATTATTTTTTAGATTGGTTAGAAGGTAGCAAAGCTGCCTCTGGCTTCCATTTATAAAACCGCTGCGGGACAAATAGAGAATTCGCTTCATTGCATCACCCGGGACTTTCGACTTATCAGGACACAGCGTTGAGTATTGCTGTAGTTTTTCAAACATCCGTAAATGAAGGATTAAGGGGTGCTTACCTTGTCTGGTCGCGGAGCCGGTCGCAGCGGTTTCGCAGTTTAGTGAGTAGTTCGGCGTGTTCGGGTTTGTCGGCCAGGTTGGTGGTTTCGTGTGGGTCGTTTTGCAAATCGTAAAGCTCTTCGTAGCTATAGTCAATGTAGCGAGCATATTTGTACCGCTCGGTGCGCAGGGCCTCGGATTTGCCGATGGCGGGGTGCTCGAAGAGGTGCTCGTAGAAAAAATCGGTTCGCCATTTCGGGGCTTGGCCGCGCGTTAGAGGTGCCAGAGAGCGGCCCTGCATTCGTTTGGGGACGGGGACATCTGCAAAATCGAGGATTGTCGGGGCGATGTCGATATTCAGGGTAAAGTCGCTGCGTTTGAGGCCGCGATGTTCTTCGGCTGCCCTCGGGTCATAAATTATGAGCGGCACACGAATGGATTCCTCGTGCGGGAACCACTTTCCGGCTAAGCCGTGCTCGCCGAGGTAGAAGCCGTTGTCGCCCATCAGGATTATGATTGTGTCCTCGGCCAGGCCCAGCCGGGCAAGCTCGGCGCGTATTTTCCCGATTGCCACATCGACGCCGGTGATGAGGCGATAGTAACCCCTGACGGACTGCTGATATTTTTCGGCGGTGGAAAAACGCATCTGCCAGCGGCGCCGCGCCTCGGATTTGCGCAGGAACTCCGGCAGGGCGTTGAAGTATTTCGGCTCGGCGGTCAGCGGCGTGGGGATGCTAACATCTTTGTATAGATTAGCGTATTTCGGGTCGTAGATGAACTGGCGGGGGTCTGAGTCCTGCACGTGCGGGGCCTTAAAGCTTACCGACAGGCAAAAGGGCTGCCCGGCGGTGCAGGAGTCGAGGAACTTGATTGATTGTTCGGTTAGAATGGTCGTTAAGTGTTTGTAATTACCCGCGCTATCTTTGTGCTCGTATCTTGGCTGGCCCCCGATGCCGGCCCAGAAGTCGTATTTGTCCCGCGGCATTTCTTCGCTTCGACCGACGCCGTACTTGCCTGCAAAGCCGGTGCGATAGCCGGCGGCACGGAGCAGCATCGGATAGGTCTGGCTAAGGGCTTTTTCAGAGAAGTTGGTTACGAAGTTGTGTATGCCGGTTCGCCGGGCGTACTGGCCGGCAAAAATACTCGCCCGGCTGGCGGCGCAGATGCTGGTGGTAACAAAGCAATTCGTGAACAGACAGCCGTTCGCAGCGAGGTCATCCATATTGGGTGTGCGGATGATTTTGTTGCCCGTGCAG
>CAZPDW010000050.1:0-13781 GCA_964585535.1 uncultured Pirellulales bacterium | reverse complement strand
CATCAGGTGTGCTTCCCGTCGGGAACCTGCGGACCTGGGGCTTCGAGCTTGAGGCAACCTACAAGACCGAAAGAGCAAAGTTCACAGCATCTCACGGCTTCACCACTGTATATGACTTTAGCGACACGCTCAACAGCGATTATCCTCCGACAATGGCAGACCGCGGCTACCGCCGCGAGCTTGTCGCTTGGAGCAGGGACGTCACAAAGTTTACCGGACAGTACAAGCTCACAGACAAGCTCCAATTAGACGGCTCATTGCGAATATACTGGGGCTTCCCAGGGCAGGAAGACTACGCCACATCTATCCAGCAGGGGTGGGCGGATATTGGCTGGGGATCGTGGGCCTACGATCCAAGCAGTGATGAAACAACCGATATAAGCGCATTCCTCAATCTCGGTCTGCAGTACAAGCCGACCGAGGACCTGACAATCCGAGTGGACGGCTACAACCTGCTCGGGATGTTCGACATAGCCCTGAATAAGCGGCTGTTGGCCTATGACCCCCTGTATCCTGCAGATGCCCGCGCTTGCGCCCCGGCTCTCGGCGTCTCCCTCAAATACAAATTCTAATGAAAGCCAAACCGGATGGATTTGGAAACGACAACCAGATGACACAGAAAGCACACAGCAATATGGGTAAATGGAGGAGCCGGCCGGGGCGTCTGTACCGTAGCCGTATCCGGTCTGCCTTTGTCCTCATATTAGTTTGCTGCATCGTGGTTTCTACAGGATACTCGAAGCCCGAGTCTTCCCGCTACAAAGAATACCATATCAAGGCGGCTTTTGTCTATAATTTCCTCAAATTCGTCGATTGGCCTGAGGATAAAAACGCACAAAGCCCCGGCGAAATAACAATAGGCATCGTAGGCAATGACCCATTTGGAAAGGCATTTGACATCCTCATAGACAAGAAAGTCAAGGACCGCAGGGTTGTCATCCAGCGTTTCGGCGACTTTACAAAGCTCAAAGAGTCCGTCGAAGCGGAAAGGGCGAAGCTCTACCGGCAAATACAGTCGCTGAGGAAAAACTACGTCATAATCAAGGACAAGAGTGGAAATGTCGCCATCAGGCCGCTTGACTCGCTCGAGCAAATCAGCGGCGAGAAGAACGAAGAGGCCAGAAAGAAGAAAATCGAAGAGCTGAAAAAACGCGGCATGGTCTTCGTGGACAATGCAAAGGAAGAAAACCTGAAGGTCATTATAAACTCCATTGTGCAGGAACGGCTGAATGTGCTGAAGAGGTGCCACATACTGTTTGTCTGTCCTTCGGAAAAACAGAACTTCGGCCGGCTCATCGACCTCGTTAAGAATTCCGCCGTCCTTACGATTGCAGACACGCAGGGATTTCTCGAAGCGGGCGGAATGGTCAATTTTACCCTGGAAGACAACAAGGTGCGCTTCCAGGTCAACCTGTCGGCTGTAAAAAAGGCGAAACTGCAGATCAGGTCGCAGCTTCTACGATTAGCAACAAAGGTGCTCAGGGCGGAAAAATCCCCTTCAGACGACGGTAAACTTAAAACCGACAAAGAGAGACGATAATCTATGCTTTTTCTCTCGAATATGACAATCAAGCACAAGATGATAGCAATTGTGATGCTGACCTGCATCGTAACGCTGCTGCTGGTCGGGACGGCATCCATTCTGTATGAACACACAACTATTCGCAGCGATATGCTGCAAAATCTTTCGGTGCACGCGGAAGTGGCGGCGGATAACTGCAAAGCCGCTCTGGCATTCGCCGACACAAAAGACGCCGAGGAAACGCTAAACGCACTGCGGGCAAAATCCTCCATCGTTTTCGGCTGCGTATATGACAAAAACGGACAACCCTTCGCAAGCTATCACCGAAACGCAGCGGAAAAACCCGATATTCTCAAGCAGATAAAAGAAGACGGCTATATCTTCAGCGACCGCTTTCTCACCGTATTCAAGCCCGTTGTTCTCGACGACGAGAAAGTCGGCACTATATGCCTGCGTTCGGATTTGAGCCCGATGTATGATGCGCTGAGACGCAGCGCCCGGAATACAATCGCTGTTATGCTTCTTGCCTCACTGGCCGCATACCTCATATCGGCAAAACTTCAAGGCATCATATCCGGGCCGATTCTAGGGCTGGCCGAGGTTGCAAAAGAGGTTTCTGAAAAGCGAGATTACTCCGCGCGAGCCGTGAAACAGAGTAATGACGAGATAGGTCTGCTCATCGATGCCTTCAACGAAATGCTCGAGCAGATTCAGCGGCGTGACTTGGAGCTTGTCGGCGCCAAAGACGAACTTGAAGCGAGGGTGCAGCAGCGCACATCAGAACTGACCTCGAGCAACGAACAGCTCACCGCCGAGATAGTTGAACGCAAAAAAGCCGAACAAAGACAGGCCGAGCTTCTCAAAGAACTTGAAAATGCCAATCAGGAGCTAAAGGACTTTGCGTATATCACCTCGCACGACCTGAAAGCGCCGCTTCGAGCAATCAAGACACTCGCCGAATGGATTAACACCGACTATGCCGATAAACTCGACGACGACGGAAAAGAACAGCTCCGGCTGCTCGGCTCGCGAGTGGACAGAATGCACAATCTCATAGAGGGCATTCTGCAGTACTCAAGGGTTGGCCGGGCCAAGGAGAAATTTGTCGATGTTGACCTTGATAAATTAGTGCCTGAGATAATCGATATGGTCTGCCCGCCGGAAAATATCACCGTAACAATCGAAAACGAGCTGCCTGTCGTTAAATGCGAAGAAACACGCATCCAGCAGGTCTTCCAGAATCTTCTGAGCAACGCCGTCAAATACATAGACAAACCCGAAGGGATAATAAAAATCAGCTGTATCCGGGATGGAGAGTTCTGGAGGTTCAGCGTCGCCGACAACGGGCCCGGTATAGAAGAGAAATATTTCGAGAGGATTTTCAAGATATTCCAGACGCTGTCTCCAAGAGATGAATTCGAGAGCACAGGTGTCGGGCTTACGGTTATCAAGAAAATCGTTGAGCTTTACAGCGGACGCGTCTGGCTCGAATCGGAAGTCGGCAAAGGCACAACATTCTTCTTCACCCTGCCGGCAGCCGGTGCGAAAGATTATGCAAGTGAAGACGATAAGGTCCCGGTGGCCGCAAAGGCAGAACAAACTGGGCCGGAGGACCGAAGCAGCAGCTAATATCGACAATGGAATGTGCCGAAATGAGAATAAACCGTAAAAACGGCTACAGGAGTAAAAGAGATGAAGCTTAAATTACACACCACGAACGATATTGTAACGCCGGATGCGAGACTGTCGGAAAAAACGCTTGGCCTGGTAACAGGGCTTATCGGTCCGATGAACGGCAGGGCCGGTGAATATAATATCCTTCGAACGTTGATAGACAACATCCCTGATGAGATATACGTCAAGGATACCGCGAGCCGTTTCCTTATCTGCAACAAGGCGTCCGCAAGGCGGTTCGGCGTAGAAACACCGGATGAGCTTACAGGTATGACGGATTTTGAGCTTTATCCACATAAGCTCGCTGCGAGGTTTTACACCCGGGAGCAGAGACTAATCAGAACGGGCGAGCCGCTGATTAACCGCGAAGAGTCCGATATCGACGAGAATGGAAACGAAAAGTGGTCGCTGACTACAAAAGTACCCCTGAAAGACTCTTTTGGAAACATCGTAGGACTTGTCGGTGTCAATCGCAACATTACAAGGCGCAGGCAGTCGCAGCAAAAACTTATGCAGGAAATTACCTTCCTCCATACACTGATTAACAACGTTCCCGACGTGATTTGCTGCAAGGACACCGAAGGCCGGTTTGTCAGGATAAACCGGGCTTGTGCCGAAATCCTGGGCGTGGCGGAACCGGCCGAGGCCATCGGTAAAACGGACTTTGACTTTTATCCCGAAGAACATACCGGGGTCGTTTATGCCGAGGAGCAAAATGTAATTGCATCCGGCAAAGCTATTATCAACAAAGAGTTAAACTGTACAGACAAAGCTTCCAAGCGTTTATGGACCTTGAACACGAAGGTTCCGTGGACAGACAATAACGGCAAGATTATAGGCACCATAGGCATACATCGTGATATTACGGAGTTGAAGAAAACGCAGCAAAAACAGGCGGTGCTTCTAAGGCAGCTTGAATCATCTAACGAGGAGCTGAAGGAATTCGCACACATCGTCTCTCACGACCTCAAGGCGCCGCTGCGAGGTATAAGCATGCTTGTGAGCTGGCTTGGAAATAACAGCTCACTGAAGCCCGGCGAAAAGGCCGGCAGGTATATAAAACTGCTGCGACTGCGGGTTGAACAAATGCATAATCTAATCGACGACATTCTTGAGTATTCGCAAGTCGGCTTTGTGAAAAAGAAAAGAACTTCCGTTAATGTTGCAAAACTGGTTGGTGACATCGTCGATTGCCTGGCCCCTCCGGAGGGCATATCGATCAGTATCGAGGGCCAACTGCCGGTTATCAACTGCGATAAGACACGCCTGAGACAGGTCTTTCAGAACCTGCTGAGCAACGCCATCAAATATATGGACAAGCCCTATGGGAAAATAAGAATCGGCTGCGTTGAAGAGGATGGTTTCTGGAAGTTCAGCGTGGCCGATAACGGCCCGGGCATCGACCCGAAGTATGCCGGGAAAATCTTTAAGATGTTCCAGACACTTGCCCCGAAGAACAAATCCAGCAGTACGGGCCTTGGCCTGAGTATCGTAAGGAAAATCGTTGAATTGTACGGCGGCAGGGTCTGGGTCGAGTCAGTGCCCGGCAGAGCCAGCACGTTCTTTTTCACACTACCCAAAAACTAAAAGGAACACAGAGATGGAAAATGCAAAGCCCATATTACTTGTCGAAGACGATAACGTGGACGCAATGACCGTAAAAAGGGCGATGCGGGATTTGAGCGCCACCAATTCGCTCATTCACTCGGTCAACGGCGAAGAGGCCCTGGTTTATCTATCCGATGGGCAAAAGCCCAAACCCTTCCTGATACTGCTCGACCTCAATATGCCGAAAATGAACGGCATCGAGTTTTTAAAGCGCATCAAGGCCGACGAAAATTTCAGGAAGATCCCGGTCATCGTACTGACCACTTCAAAGGAAAAGTCAGATGTCACCGAAAGTTTTGGGCTCGGAGCCGCCGGGTATATGGTCAAGCCGGTCGATTACGCAAGGTTCGTTGAGATTATAGGCACGATACTGCTGTACTGGAGGTCAAACGAGCTGCCGAAACAGCTCTTACAAACCACAGAAGAACAGATGCGGACAAGCACGGTTCGTTGACGGTAACAAGGGATAATTAAGAGTTGTTTTTTGGATACCGAATGAGAACGGAACAGATAGAAACAAACCGGTCGTGTGCGGGGCCAAGCCCTTCACATATTCCTGTCGCGGCTCAGGCAGACACACAGCCGGCGGATAAAACAACAATTCACCAGGGCAAACGCCCGCATCTGCGCAGGCCGGATGCCGAACGTGAGCAGGTCGAACGAGCACTGATAAAGGCGCTGCAGCAGTGGGAAACGACATTCAACGCCGCAAGTGACTCGATGATGTTGGTTGACTGCGAATACAAGGTAATTCAGGCCAACACAGCCACGGCAAAAGTGCTTGACAAACCGCTCGGCCAAATACTCGGTAAAAGCTGTCACGAGCTGCTCGGCGGAAAAGATGCTCCGCCACAGGACTGGCCGTTGAGCGAGGCAAAGCAAACCGGCAGACACCAGCAGGGAGAACTTTACATTAATTCAAGAGATGCCTGGATTACGGTATCAGCCGACCCTATCTTCGATGAGCAGGGTAACGTCATCCGTTTTGTCCACATCATCAGAGATATAACCGAAAATAAAAAGTCTGAGCACGCCCTGCAGAAGCTGAACAAAGAGCTTGACCAGACCGTCAGTGAGCTGAAGCGTTCGAACGAAGAGCTTCGAAGTTTTGCGCACGTGGTGGCACACGACCTCAAAAGCCCGCTGAGAGGAATCGGCTCTCTGGTTGACTGGTTCGTAAGACAATACGCCGACAAATTCGACGAGCAGGGCAAAAAGCGGGTCAATCTGCTTATCGGAAGGGTAAGGCGAATGGCCGAGCTAATCGACAACATCCTGCAATACTCACAAATAGGCCACGTCACCGATAAGAAGGACGACGTTGACCTCAGCACACTTTTAGCCGAAATAATATGTGAGCTCGACCTGCCCAAGAATATTGAAATCTGCATCGCGAACAAGCTGCCGACACTTAAATGTGAAAGATTTCGCATCAAGCAGGTCTTCCAGAACCTGCTCGGCAATGCAATCAAATATATAGATAAACCGATGGGGAAAATCAGAATCGGCTGTGTGGAGGAAGACGGCTGCTGGGAATTCAGCGTCGCCGACAACGGCCCCGGAATCAAGCGGGCGTATTTCGAGAAAATATTTGAAATTTTTCAGACCCTGGCCCCGCGGGACCAGGTCGAAAGCACAGGCGTCGGTCTTACGGTTGTCAGGAAAATCGTCGAACTGTATGGAGGCAGAATCTGGCTCAGCTCGCAGCTGGGACAGGGGACTACCTTCTTTTTCACAATACCAAAGCTGGAAAGTGGAGAATGAAAAATGTCAAGATTGAAATCAATATTACTGCTCGAAGACGACGTCGTCGATGCCTCGACAATCACACAGGCAATCGACGATCTCAAGGTCAAAAATGAGCTTGTCCACAAAACCGACGGAGAGCAGGGACTCGAATATCTCAGAGACCCGGCGAACGAAAAGCCCGGCCTGATTCTCCTGGACCTGAACATGCCGAAAGTCAACGGCATCGAATTCCTGCAGGCAATAAAAGCCGACCGCCGGCTGAAAAAGATACCGGTCGTGGTCATGACCGTCTCAAAGTACGAAAGAGACAAATTCGATACTTTCGGTCTCGGCATTGCCGGCTATGTCGTAAAACCAGTGGATTACGCTACCTTTTTGGACTCGATGAACACTATTATCCAGTACTGGATGTTGAACGATTTGGTTGACCGGGAAAGGGAAGTTGAAAATGCGAAACTCTAAGCCGATTTTACTTGTCGAGGACGACAATGTTGATGCTATGACGGTAAAGCGGGCCCTCAAGGACCTGAGGGTCACGAACCCTCTTGTTCACAGCGCCAACGGCGAGGAAGCCATCGGCTACCTGAGGAACGACGCCAATGAGAAACCCTGCGTCATTCTTCTCGATTTGAATATGCCGAAAATGAACGGTATTGAGTTCCTCAAAGTTGCCAAAAGCGACGAAATGCTAAAGAGAATCCCGGCAGTTGTCCTGACCACGTCGAAAGACGACAGGGACAAAGTCGAGAGCTTCGAGCTCAATGTCGCAGGTTATATTGTCAAGCCCGTCGATTACAAAAAATTCGTTGAAGCAATAAGGATAGTCAATCTCTATTGGACGCTTAGCGAACTGCCTTCTCACGAACAGGAGAACGAAAATGCGAAGCTTGAAACCCATATTGCTTATTGAAGACGATGACGTCGATGCAATGACCGTCAAAAGAGCCCTGAAAGAGCTCAATGTCACAAATCAGCTTGTGCACAAGACCAACGGCCGGGAGGCGCTGAGCTATCTGAGCGAGGAAGGCAGCAAAAACCCCTGTGTTATTCTGCTCGACTTGAACATGCCGAAAATGAACGGAATCGAATTTCTCAACATTGCAAAGACCGACGAAGAACTAAAAAAGATACCTGTTGTCGTGCTGACCACCTCAAAAAGTGAACGAGATAAGGTGGAAAGTTTCGACCTTTCTGTCGCCGGTTACATCGTCAAACCGACCGACTATACGAAATTCGTCGAAGCGATAAGAACCATCGACCTTTACTGGACACTGAGCGAGCTACCCGCTTATGTCGGATAAAAATACCAAAAAAACCACGTATAAAATTCTAATGGTCGAAGACGATAAACTCGACCAGATGGCCTTCAAACGCATAGTCAGGGAACAGAACCTGCCCTACGACTATACAATCGCCGGCAGCGTCAGCGAGGCAAGAGAAATCCTGAGCAAAGAAAATTTCGACATTGCTTTTGTGGACTACCTGCTCGGAGACGGCACGGCTTTTGATATTCTCGACTCGATAGACGAAACCCCCGCGGTCTTCGCCACCGGCACCGGCAGTGAAGAGCTCGCCGTCAAGGCAATGAAGCGCGGGGCGTCGGATTACCTGATAAAAGACCCCGCTCGCAACTACCTCAAGGTGCTTCCCGAGGTCGTAAAAAATGCCGTCCGTCACAAAAAGGCCGAGGATGAGCTTAAAAGATACCACAAGAATCTCGTCGAGTTAGTCAAGGAAAGAACCGAGCAGCTCGCCGAAGAAAAGGAATTGTTAGCCGTAACGCTCTCCAGTATGGGCGATGCCGTCGTTGCCGTGGACGCTGAGAACCGTATCACGCTCTTTAACAAAGCCGCTGAAAAACTGACCGGCTGGACTTTTGACGAAGTGCAGTTGAAGCCGGTCGATAAAATTTTCCACATCGTCGATGAGCAGACGAATATGCCCGTTAGCAGTCCCGTCGAGAAAGTCTTGAAGTCCCGTAATATCGAGTTCGGCGGCGACCACGATGCACTTATGGCCAGGTTCAGCCGGCGGTGCCCCATCTCCGCCACCGCCGCTCCAATCAGAAAAAACGACGGAACTATGACCGGAATTGTTATGGTCTTCCGAGACGTCTCTGCCAAGCGCGAAATCGACCGTATGAAATCCGATTTCATCTCCTCGGTATCACACGAGCTGAGAACTCCGCTGACCTCAATAAAGGCATATACCGAGACCATTCTCTATGACCGAAATATGCCCGAAGAAACCCAGCGCGAGTTTCTCCATATTATTGACGAAGAATCCGACCGTCTCACAAATCTCATTAACAGCATACTCGAAATATCACGTATTGAATCCGGCAGAATCGAAATTGTACGCGAACCCGTGGATGTTACCGCCATAATCAATAACACGATGCCGGATATGCACGCCCTGGCCGACAAGAATAAGGTCAACCTTGAACTGGATATCCCCGAGCACCTCGGCCGGCTGGTCGCAGACGCAGACAAGATACAGTCGATGCTCTCGAATCTCGTCAACAACGCGATTAAGTTCACCCCCGAAAACGGCAGGGTCAAGCTCTCGGCCCGGACACAAGACCGCCAGCTCGTCATAAAGGTAAGCGACACCGGTATGGGCATACCGAAGGACGACCTGCCGAAGATATTCGGCCGATTCTATCGCGTCAACCGGCCGGGAAAACAAATCCAGGGAACAGGGCTCGGCCTTGCCATCGTCAAGGAAATTGTCATCAGGCACGATGGTAGAATCGAGGTCGAAAGCGAGCCGGACAAAGGTACGACGTTCACGGTCTGGCTGCCTCTGACGCCGAAACAGCCCCCCGTACCCGTCACCACTCAAGAGACCGGATAGTCGCCACAGCCCCGGCGCTCCTTGGGAGTCCTTTCGGACAGACATTTCGAGCAATCAGCTATCGGCTAAAACCGGCAAATCCGCCTCGAACAGATACCACAGCTCGACTGTAAGAACATAACCGCTCTGCTCTATGTACGTATGGTCTGCCTTCACTAAATTAGCGCCGTTGTATCTGACACTCGTAATAATCAGGTTAGGCATCGAACCGCTCGGGTTTTCGCTCTGCACTCCAACCACCAAAAGACGATTTTGCCCGGAGCCGATGGTGTGGCTGAAACTAAGGGTACTACCGGCTGTGCCGGCCGAACCGCTGCTATTCGAGTCAAACGCTATCGGCGGCGCCTCAAGCTCTGTCGTCGATGAGGCCGGCTGTGAGTACGAAGTCTCATTGCGAGAATCCGATTTGTCACGCGCTTTCACCCGATATGTGTAAACGGTTCCCCGGTCAAGACCTGTGTCGTTATAGTCGGGGCTGTCCTGCCAGCCGCTGTCGTGGGACGGGTCCGTTTCGTTCTCAAAATAGTACTCCACGCCAAACTTATCGCTGGCCGTCGCCGCCGTCATACTTATCGAGTAAGGCCCCGACGGCTGTGGAGCCACTGACCAGCTCATCGGGTCCGGACTCGGTGCCGTCCTGTCCGCCCAGCTGCCTCCGCGAACCCGCATCGCCAAACTGTAAACCTTGTCCTGGCAGGTTATGTAAAGGGTCCTGCCGTCAAGGCCGCCGAACGTTACGTTCGAGCAAAACTCCGGCACGGGGAGCATCTCTATTTCTCTGCCCGCCGGCGAAACAATCCAGAGTCCGCCGAGGCCCACAAAATACAGATTACCCACCTCGTCAATCGTCATACCGTCCGGGTCGCGCGTACTTGCCACAAGCGGGTCGAAGAAAACCCACCCCTCGCCCACCGTTCCGTCCGGGTTGACAGGGTACAGCTTCCAGTGCTTCAGATTACTGTCGCCAACGTAAAGCTTTGACCCGTCCTTCGAGGCAATAATCCCGTTCGGCATCACCATATCGTCGATAACCTCTGTCACCGTCCCGTCAGGGGCAAGACGATAGACCACCTGGTCGGTCGCCCCCGGCGTCCAGTCCGGGCCGGTAAAGTAGATGTCGCCGCGCGGCGTCTGGCACAGGTCGTTCGGCTTTTTATTGATTCCGTCGCCCGGCCCGGCCAGAACCTGTGAATCCTCAGGCCCTGCGGCGTGTTGTTCATCCACACCGTTACGCTGCCCGGCGAATCAAGTCGTAAAATCCGGTAAAACTCCGTCCGCTGCGAGAAATACAGTTTCTCCGTTATCGGGTTCCAGCTTGGCCCTTCGAAGCCGGAGGCAGGCGTCCACTGCTTTATCGCCCCCAGTCAGCAAGCGATACAGGACAAAGCCGGCTCTGCCCGGTGGCGGCCGGCCAAAGGCAATCAGGCGGTCGGTTAAATCCGGATGCGCTTCGACAAGCCAATACCCGCCGACCGGTCAGTGCATCCCGGGGGAACTTCTTGTCGGGTAATGATAGATTCTTGTTTGTCTCGTCACTCACAGGCAGTGTGCATTGAATTGAATCTCCTCCCCCAAAAAGCTCAAAAAAACCTGAAGTTCGAGGAATTTTTTAATATTATGGGATGGGCAGGGGGAGCGTCCTTTTCTTGTACCAGTTGTTATGAGAGTATTCTGCACTTATTCTCCTTGTCTTGCTCAAGACATTTCGCTGCGGATGCTGCCGGAAAGGCCGCCGGGACACGACGAAGGTTTTGCATGCTCCTCGATATGGGTATGTGGTTCACATAGATAGCTGTGGGTCCACAAAGAAACGTGGAAAAACTTGTTGTCAACGGCGAACAAATGGCAGATAATTTAATCCCGCCGGATAAAATGGATAATCGCAACGAGGCAATCGTGGTAATGTCCCGGGCAAAACAGGATGCAGGAGTAAAGGTCAAGATGAAGAGATTGTTTACATTTGAAACTGTTCGGCTTGTAGCGCTTACGGCGTTGTTGACCGGCTGTGGATGTGCCGGCCCGCAGCGTGCGGGCTGTGCAGGCGGGCCGAAAACGGGATTTGTGAGAATATTCGACGGCAAGAGCTTCAGGGGCTGGCAGGGAAACCTCGATGTTTTTAGAATCGAGGATAACGCAATCGTAGGAGGAAATCTTCGGACCGGCATCAAACGCAATGAGTTTCTATCTACCGTCGGGCAGTATGGTGATTTCGAGATGCGGCTTAAGTTCAAAATCGTCGGCAGCGACACGAATGCGGGCGTTCAATTCCGGAGCCGTCGAAGGCCCGGCAGCAGTGAAATGATTGGCTACCAGGCCGATATCGGCCAGCAGTACTGGGGGAGTTTGTATGACGAATCGCGCCGAAACAAAACCCTCGCATCCGTAGAAGAGCAAAAGATAGCGAAGATATTGAATCGCGACGGGTGGAATGATTATTGCATTCGCTGCGTCGGCAAACATATCGAGCTTTGGATAAATGGTTACAGGACCGTTGATTACACGGAGCCGGACGACTCAATCGCCCGCAAGGGCTACATCGGACTTCAGATTCATGGGGGCCCTGCAGGTCAGGCGTGGTACAAGGACATTTTCATAAAGCCGCTGGATTGAGAGGTACTGTGTATGGGCAAAGTGAAAATCAGCAGGCGGGTTTTCATCCGAAAAGCTGCGGTCGCAGTGGGTTTTCCCTATGTTGTTTCCTGTTCGGCCCTGGGCAAAGGCACAGCGGTACCGCCGAGCGAGCGGATTGTGATGGGCGGCATCGGATTAGGCAGCCAGGGGTTGGGAGATATGGTCGGCAACGATTATTCGGGAACGCCTTCCGGCGGGTTTCTGGGCCAGCCGGACGTCCAGGTTGCAGCCATTTGTGATGTTGACAGGCGCCACCGTGATAAGGCGATTGACGTAGTCAACGCCGGGTACGGCAGCACCGACTGTGCCGGGTACAATGATTTTCGCGAGCTTCTGGCGAGGGACGATATCGATGCCGTGATGGTGGCTGCGCCCGACCACTGGCATGCGTTGATTTCAATAGCGGCGGTAAAGGCGGGCAAGGACGTTTATTGTGAAAAGCCGCTTGCTTATAGCGTTGTGGAAGGCCGGGCCGTCGTTGACGCAGTGAACAGTTCCGGCGCCGTTTTTCAGGTGGGCAGTCAGCAGCGGTCGTGGGCGAATTTTCGCTTTGCCTGTGAGTTAGTGCGAAACGGCAAAATAGGTAAAGTCGATACCGTAAGGGTGGCATTGCCCCACGGCGGCGGCTGGACAGGCCCGCTGACACCAACGGCTGTGCCCGATGGATTTGATTACGATATGTGGCTTGGCCCCGCACCCTGCAAGCCCTATTGTAAATGGGCGGTGCACGGCAATTTTCGCTGGATTAGCGATTATGCAGGCGGTGCGATAACAGACTGGGCGGGCCATCACGGCGACATCGCCCAGTGGGCGATGGATACCGAACGAACAGGCCCTGTCGAAGTCGATGGTGTTGGTGCATTTCGGAAAGGTGGAATATTCGATTCGGTCATAAGCTACCGGTTCCGGTGCCGCTACGCACAGGGCTTTACAATGATTGTCGAGGATTCCCGGCAGCACCCGACCGGCAAAGATGGGATTGAATTTGCCGGGGTCTCTTCCGGCTCGAACCTCGGCGTGCTTTTCGAGGGCGACCTCGGCTGGGTTCATATCAATCGCAGCGGCCTCGATGTTCACCCGCGTTCACTGCTCCGCGAGAGGTTCGGCCCCGACGAGGTTCATCTTTACAGAAGTGATAACCACAAGAGAAACTTCCTGGACTGCGTCCGTACCCGAACCGCCGCAATAGCGCCCGCCGAGGTGGGACAGCGTTCGATTTCAATCGGTCATCTCGGCCTTATAGCAATGAAATTGGGACGAAAACTGAAGTGGGACCCACGTATCGAGCGGTTTGAGGGCGATGAGCAGGCAAACCAGATGCTGTCAAGGCCGATGCGGAGTCCCTGGCACCTGTAAAGCTGTCCAAATACATAATGTGAATGACCGAGAACAAGGAATAGATTTTTATCACAGGAGATGCGCGATGAAACGAATATCGATTGGCAGCTGGGCCTATGCAATCGGCCCCTATCAGGACAATCCCGTTGCCTGGGAGCAGGTTACCGAAAAGCTCAGTGAGCTGGAATTCGACGGTGTTGAGTTAGGTGGATTTGCACCTCATCCTAACCCGGATGATATGCCGGATAAGGAACAGCGTCAGGCCTGCAAAGAACGGCTCAAATCCCTGGGCCTGGAGTTCTCGGGCCTTGCCGCAAACCTCTGGAGTCAACACCTGATTGACGCCGAGGACAATGCCCCCTACATCGCCGAGTTTGACAAGAACGTTCAGTTCTGTGTTGAC
>CAZPDW010000049.1:0-13994 GCA_964585535.1 uncultured Pirellulales bacterium | reverse complement strand
GGATAACGAACAACGTCAACGCGGCAATTTCGACCGGTGCGAATTTTGTCCGCAATACCGCCCCGTTTAACGTGAACGGCGGCGGGCTGACGGTCGGGATATGGGACGGCGGAGCGGTATTGCCGAGCCACCAGGAGTTCGGCTCCAGAGTGACGGTGATGGACGGGGCGTCGTCGCTTTATCACGCAACACACGTCGGAGGAACAATCGGGGCCGCCGGGGTGGACCCGCAGGCCTTAGGGATGGCACCCGGCGTGAGTATCGACAGTTACGAGTGGACGTCGGACACATCGGAAATGGCCGACAGGGCGGCGTCATATCCGGATGAAACGGGCAAGATATATCTGTCGAACCACTCCTACGGGATAGTAACCGGCTGGGACACAGGCAGCTACTCGGGCAATTACGGGCCTCACTGGTTCGGGGCGCGGAACGAGCGGGAAGACGAAGGTTTCGGCCAGTACGACTATTACGCGGCGGCGTGGGACTCGATTTGCTATTCGGCCCCGTACTATCTGCCGTTCAAATCGGCCGGCAACGACAGAAACGACAAGGCGCCCGCCGACGGTGCAACATTTTATTACTATCTCGGAACGTGGCACTCGAAAATCTATGACAGCAACACCGGCCCTTACGACGACGGCTGGGACAACGGCGGCTTCGATACGATTGCATACGAGGGCAATGCGAAGAACATAATGACGGTCGGTGCGGTAAGCGATGCGGTTCAGGCGGGGCTGCGCAGCGTTTCGGCTGCGACGATGGCCTCGTTCAGCACGTGGGGGCCGACTGACGACGGGCGGGTCAAGCCGGACATCGTGGCCAACGGCATTGGTCTTTATTCATCCACGGATTCGAGCGATTCAAGCTACGCAAGCTATTCGGGCACGAGCATGTCGGCACCTGATGCGGCGGGCGGTGCGGTGCTGCTTATCGCGTATTACAACCGGCTCTTTCCGGGCCAGGCAATGAGGGCGAGCACATTGAAGGCACTCATCATACATACCGCCGACGATATGGGCAACGCCGGGCCGGACTACAGCTTCGGGTGGGGGCTGATGAACGTAAAAGCGGCTGCCGAGCAGATAAAGGACCACAACGAGTATTCGTCGGCGTACAAAATTGTCGAGGGGCTTCTGGATACGAGCAATCCGAACGACTCGTACAGCTTTGTGTGGGACGGCAACAGCCCCGTCAGGGCGACGTTGTGCTGGACGGACCAGGCGGCCGCTGCGCTTGGAGGTCTTGACAATCCGTCGCCGCGGCTTATCAACGACCTGGATTTGTGTATTGTCGCACCGGGCGGTCTGACAACTTATTACCCCTATGTACTTGACCCGCTCAATCCTGCAAATCCTGCCGCCACCGGCGACAATATACTCGATAACGTAGAGCAGGTGGATATGGTTTCACCGAACACACCGGGCATCTATACGGTACAGGTGAGCCACAAAGGGACACTGATCGACGGCCGGCAGTATTACTCGCTGATTATAAGCGGCCAGCACGCCGTACCGCCCGCTGCGGGGACGGTGACGCTCGACGATGAGCTTTACTCGTGCAGCGACATATTGGCTATAGAGGTCGAGGACGGTGACCTGGCGTGCACGGGCAGTGCGACTGTTGTGCTGACCACGAGCGGGCTGGATTCGGAAACGGTGCTCCTGGACGAGGACCCGATGTCACCGGGTGTTTTTGCGGGGACGATTGCGACAAGCCCGAATGCCGTCAGCGTCGAGGACGGCATGCTTGAGGCGGGACACGGGGACGTTATTACAGCGACCTACGAGGACAGCGACGACGGGACGGGCAATCCGGCCCAGGTGACGGACACGGCGACGACGGACTGTCAAGGCCCTGTGATTTTGAATATCGATGTTGCGAATATAACAAGCAGCGCGGCAACGGTGGTATTCGAGACAAATGAGCCGGCCTCTGCGAGCGTCAGCTATGGGTTGTCCTGCGGGGGGCCTAACGCCGTCACCATAGCCGGGCCAATGCCGCAAACGAGTCACAGCTTTCAGCTTGGCGGGCTGGTTCCGGAAACGGATTACTACTTCGAGCTGGCCGCAGCGGACGAGGTAAATAACGTAACGACAGAAGACAACGCCGGGGCGTGCTATTTGTTCACGACGACATCGAGGCCGGCGGAGATTTACGTGCCGGATGATTACAATACCATTCAGCAGGCGGTGGCCTCGGCGGTTGACGGCAACGTTATTATAGTGGCGGACGGGCTGTACAAAGGCCCGGGCAACCGTGATATAGATTTCGGCGGCAAGGCGATTACGGTGATGAGCGAGAACGGCCCTGCAAACTGTATAATCGATTGTGAAGGCATCGGCCGGGCCTTCTATTTTCACAGCGGCGAAACCCAAAGCAGCATCGTCAGCGGCTTTACCATCAGAAACGGACAGGCATCCGAAGGCGGCGCGATTTATTGCAAGTCAAGCACTCCTACAATAGCGGGCTGCTATCTGAAGCTAAACTCGGCCGACCACGGGGGCGGGCTATATATGGAGGACTGCGGCAGCCCCGGCCCGCTGCTGAAAAACTGCATCGTTAGCCAAAACTCGGCGGCCTATTTCGGCGGCGCCATTTGCTGTTCGGGTAGTTGGCTGAGCATAGGCAACTGTACCTTCAGTATGAACTCGGCGGGCAATGAAGGCGGCGCAATCGCAGGTTACTACAACAGTAGCGTGGATATATCTAACAGCATCCTGTGGGGCAATACGGCTGCAGCAGGGGCCGAGATAGTATTGTACGGGCTGTCGAATCCATCTTCGATACAACTGTCGTACTGCGATGTAAAAGGCGGGGCCGAAGAGGCGCTCGTGAGCGAAAACTGTCTGCTGCTGTGGGGGCCGGGCAGCATTGCGGCTGAGCCGGACTTCGTCGATGCGAATATGGGCGATTATCATCTTCGCTCCTCGGCCGGGCACTGGCAGACGAGTACGGCCGGCTGGGTCAGCGATGCCCGGACAAGCCCCTGTGTCGATGCGGGCAATCCGGGCTGCCGCTTAGCCGATGAGCCGGGCGATGCCAACAACGTTCGTATCAACATCGGGGCATACGGGGGAACAGCCGAGGCAAGCAGGTCGCCGGCCGGCTGGGCCAGTCGCAGTGATTTGACCAACGACCGGGCGGTGGACACAGGGGACACAGCCGTATTCGCCGAATACTGGCTGACCGGCGGCGAGTGCCTGGCCGGCGACATCGACCGCAGTGGCTACGTAGATTCAGCCGATTTTGCCGCCTTCGCCGCCGACTGGCACTGGCAGAGACAATAGAAAATACACGCTTGGCGGTATGCCTCTTTGCATCTTAGCAGTCGGGGAGCTGAAAAATCATAATTTTTTTGCTACATTTTTAACGGCAAAGGCGGTATAATAGTTATTATAGAAAAGCAAATTGCCGGGGGGCGGAGGAGAAATCCTCTTGAATTCGCGAATTGCGCTTTTTAACTTGCGAATCGAGGTTGAGAAATGAAGGCAGCGAGATACGGAGCGGTTATTAATCGCGGGCTGGTTGTCGGTTTTTTGGTTCTTTTTGCTGTTATGCCGTGCGCCGGGCGGCTGATAACGGTGGATGACGACGGCCCAGCCAACTTCAACACAATTCAGGCCGCAATAGCCGACGCGAATAGCGGCGATACGGTGGTTATTGCGCCCGGAAGATACACAGGTCAGGGCAACTTCAACATCAGCTTTATGTCTAAGGCGATTACGGTTCGCAGCACCGAGCCGAACGACCCCTGTGTGGTTGCCGCTACGGTTGTGGACTGCAACAACAATGGCACCGGATTTATTCTCGCGTATAGCGACGACGCAAACCGCGCCCTGCAGGGGCTTACGATAATCAATGGGTTTGCAAGCGAAGGGGGGGCGATAAGCTGGACGGGCAAGGGGATGATTTCCAATTGTGTAATCAGCAACTGCCGGGCCGGCGCCGGCGGCGGCATCTTCATAAGCGGTATCTTGCCCGAACCAACGGCGGGGCCTACTATAAGCAACTGCGTTATCAAGAGCAATATAGCAAACAGCTTGAATGGTGGAGGCGGAATTTATTGTAAGTGGGTCTGTGCAACGATTATCGATTGTGAAATAGCCGGCAACTATGCGGCGTTCAGCGGGGGCGGCATTTACTCAGATGGAATCTCTACAATCACAAGGTGCATTATCAGCGGCAACCGTGCCGACGTTACACAGAACAATGAAGGCGGTGGTGGTATTTTCTGTCTCAAGGGAGGCGCATTGATAACGGATTGCCTCATAGAGAACAACTCCGCTTTCAACGGGGGCGGGATATTCACGCCGATGTATCTTACGGGGGGCAGGATACGACCACCATTGCCGCCGGAGAAACAGAAGACAATAATCAGAGACTGCATTGTAAGGGAAAATATTGCTACAGACCGGGGTGCGGGGATATTTTGCAGCAATAGCGGCGGGCCGGACTATATAACGGGGTGCAGGATTCACGGCAACAGAGTGGAGCAAGGCGACGGTGGCGGGGCATACTGTGAGTGGGCTGAGTGGGTTACCAACAGTAAATCTTTTGCGAATTGCATATTCAGTGGAAATACCGCTGAGAACGGGGGAGGTTTGTACAGTGAGAACGCTCGCGGCCAGACGCGCATCACTAACTGCACATTCAGCCGGAACATCGCACGTAACCTGGCAGGCGGGCTGTGGCTGACGAAACCCCGGATTATAAACAGTATCATCTGGGGCAATACAGCCGGTTCAGGCAGCATCGCAGATGCCCAGTTAACCGCCGTGGAAAACGAAGGTGTCGAGTTTAACTGCATCCAGGACGACGACCCGAACGACGCGATTGTGCCGTTCGGCTCCGAGGATAACAACAATATCGACGACGACCCGATGTTCGTGATGTCGCCCGATGACGGCGGCGACGGCTGGGGCGACGACCCTCAAACGCCTCAAGTGGACGAGGGGGCAAATGACAACTATGGTGATTTGCATTTGCGAAAGGACTCGCCCTGCATCAACGCCGGCCCCGCCGGTTGGGCAAGTGAACCTAATTCGGTGGATATGGATGGGCAGGAGCGGATAATCGGTCCCGCGGTGGATATGGGAGCGGACGAGTATTCGCCGATGATTGTCGTGAGCCGGCCGCAGACGGGCGAGGTCTGGTTAGCAAAACGAACGTATGAGATTGAGTGGAAAAGCTGGGGTGTGGATGCGGTTGATATCCTGTTGAGCAAAAACGGCGGCGGCCAGTGGGAGTTGATTGCCGGCGATGTGAACGATACGGGCAGTTATTTGTGGGACGTGCCCGGCGGCAAAGATTCGAATGAGTGTATGATTTCAGTAACAGGCAGCGGCGGTGAATCGGATGTGGTAACGGTTCCGAGCGGGCTGTTCAGTATCGGCAAATATCCTCACAGGGTACTTGCGCCGCCGGGCTTAGTGCGAAGGCGCAGGCCTTTACGCCCGGTTTATGGCCCGGAGCTTGCCTGTGTTAAGTGGACGTTCGAGACGGCCGGGCCTGTATCGTCTGCTGCGGCGATATTGGCGGGCAATACCGGTCGCTACAATGTCTATATCACCTGCGAGGACGGCGAATTATACGTGCTGGATTCGACGGGCGAGCTTGTCTGGAATTACGATGCCGGCTCGCCTATTGTCGGCTCGCCGGCGATTGGGCATTTCGGCCTGGTTATTCTCGCCGCCGAAAACGGCCGCGTCTATGCAGTGGACAAAAGGCGGGGGCTGCGGTGGACATATTCGACGGACGGGCCGATTTATTCGACGCCCGTTGTCGGGCCTGACTGGCGGGTGTATGTGTGCTCGGAAGATGGCACGATGCACGCACTGGGCCTTGACGGAACCGAGCTTTGGACTTTTAAGACACAGGGTTCCGCCGAACAAAGCGGTGCAATTTATGCGACGCCGGTAATAGGCGATGACGGGACGGTTTATATCGCCGGCAGGTATGACCCGAATCTTTATGCCCTCGAGCCGAATGACGGCAGCGTGAAGTGGGCGTGCAATTTCGAGGCCGAGCCGAACCCGCTGCTGCCGCCGGACAAGCCGTGTTGGCCTGTTGCCGGGCCTGCTGTCGGACAGAACGGGACGCTTTATCAGGTCCTGGTTGATGATTCATTGCTGTACGCAATTGACGCCAACGACGGCAACGTCCTCTGGGCAAAAAATATGATTCCAAGCAGCTATGATGTGAACTACGCCGGTTCGGGCGGCTGGTCGAGTCCTGCGCTAGGGCCGGATGGGTCGATTTACGTCAGCTTCGACGACCCGTACCTGCGAGCGGTCGAGCCGAACGGGGCCATCAAATGGATAACCAAGCTCGGCGACGTGGGCGGCTTTACGCTGACGGTGGATAGCGCTGGTTATATCTACGCCGCCGGCGACGACGGATACCTTTCAGTAATCAGCCCCGATGGCAACGAGCTGTCTCGTTTCGAGGGCAATGGTTACCTGAGCCATCCCGTGCTGGCGCCGGACGGTACACTGATAGTCAGCGATGCCAATAATCGTGTTTGGGCGCTGAACGCAGAGGCATGCGATGGCCAGCCCCTTGACCTGCACAGGCCAGCGGACATTAACGGCGATGGCGTGTTCAACTTTACAGATTTTGCTTTGATTACCACTCAATGGCGGGCCGGCAAAAACCGGTCTCTGCGGACGGCTGATATAAACAGGGATTCGCATATCAGCCGGGCGGACCTTACGGCGCTGGCCGAGCGGTGGATGCGAGAGGAGTAAATTATGAAAACGAGAATCGGCTTAACGAAAATCGACGTTGCAATCGCCCTTGCGTGTGTTGCGTTTGGGATAGCGAGTGTGGGGGCCATCGGCAAAGCGGGCAGAGAGCGAGCAAAACGTGCGGTCTGTATGGGTAATCTGCGGGCACTGACGGCGGCGTGGGCGATGTACTCGGATGATAACGGCGGTATATTAGTCAACGCCAGCGCCGGCTTCGACAAGGACCCCCACGGCGGCTCAACTCTTCCCCGAACCTGGCCCTGCTGGGTGGACGCCTGGAATCTGATAATTTCTATGCAACAGGGGCAGACGGAGCGGGCCGAGCAGTTGCTGAGAGACCCGTGTGACGTAAGAGTAATAGGCGAGCAGAGAGGGCGTGTGCAGGAAATTCGCGGGACGAATCTGCTGTACCGGTACTGCGGGAACCTCAAGTTCTTCAAATGCCCGGCGGCGGAACCGGGTGAGGTTCTGACGTACAGCATAGTTGATGCGATGGCCGGTGCTGCGACATGGCAGTTTTCCGGCCAGAGTGACTTAGGACCGCCGTTTTTCAGGCGCAGCGAGATTTTGCATCCAAGCAAGAGATTCGTGTTTGTCGATGAAGGCCGGGCAACGATTGATAGCTGGACACTTTACTACAACCAGCCGCGATGGTGGGACCCGCCGCCGGGACATCATAATGTCGGCGGGACGTTCTCGTTCGCTGATGGTCATGCCGAATATCACAAGTGGAAAACTGAAGAGGTGATAGAATTATGCGGACTTTCCTGGTGGGAGGCCAGTATGTACATGGATGGGACCGACTGGACCTGCAATGAGGACCTCGAGTGGGTTCAGATACACGCCTGGGGGCGGTTGGGATACGACCCGCAGGCACTGGGATGCCCTTAAATCGCTTAAAATCGACCACATCGGCCACAAAACGGTGATTGTGGCGAACTTTTTGGCTTCGTGGGCGTATTTAACACAGCAGCGGGGGGGAAAGCGGATAAAACGCCTATTAGTATAAGCTGTGCTTATTGTTTGTAAAGATATGCTAATAGTATATGTGCAGACGGCTGCTGTAATGAAAAAACTTTGTGCTTCGTAAGTTATTGCTAAGCAAGCATTTAAGTACGTTGTGTTGTAATGATAATTTTTTTTGTGAGTCGTTAGTGCGTGAAGATTGAACGCAGGGGGGATTTGTGCTATACTACAATATCTATGGCTAAAATCGCGACTCGGAAAACTCGGAAGAAACGTTCGACAAACCGCTCATCCAAAGTTGCCGCCGTCAGGCCGAAACGGGCTTTCAGGACCTACGACCGGGCGATGTCGTATCTGCATGGGAAGACGGATTACGAGCAGCAAAGGCACCTACGGTACAATGTCGATACGTTCGACCTCAAGCGGATGGAGAAGCTCCTGTCCGGCGTGGGTAATCCCCATAAAAAAATCGATACAGTCCATATAGCCGGTACAAAAGGTAAAGGCAGCACGGCCACGATGTTGGCGAAGATGTTAGAGGCGAACGGCTATAAGGTAGGTCTGTACACCTCACCGCACGTTACGGACCTGCACGAGCGGATTGTAGTCAACTCGAAGAAGATTAACAAATCACAGATGCAGGGCTTGTTGAATCGTTTGTATGCGCCGGTTGAGAAGCTGTCGAAGAACGGGCGGGACCCGACGTTTTTCGAGATACTGACTGCGATAGCGTTCATGCACTTTGCGGATGTCGGGACCGACATTGCGGTGATAGAGACGGGCCTGGGCGGCCGGCTGGACAGCACGAACGTAATCAAGCCGAAGGTAATCGGCATAACGAGCCTGAGCATCGACCATCAGCATCAGCTTGGCGATACGATTGACAAGATAGCGATGGAAAAGGCCGGAGTAATGAAGCGGGGAGTTCCGGTAGTGACGGTCAAGCAGGACCCGGCGGCGCTGCGCGTACTCAGGGCACAGGCGGCGACGGTAAATGCGCCCTTGAGCGTTACCGGCGAGGATATAGATTTTTCTCACCGTTTCGAGACCTCGCCCGAGCACGGGCCTCACAACCGGATATGCCTGACGACGCCGACGAGTAAATTCGAGCATCTTCGCGTTCCTCTTCACGGGATACATCAGGCGATTAACTGCGGTTTGGCGCTGGCAATACTGGACAAGCTCAAGGCCGGCGGATTTGCGGTAGATTCGGACAAGGCGGTGAAAGGGCTCTCGAATGTTACGCTTGCCGGCCGGATGGAAATGATTTGCACCGACCCGCGGATAATGATAGACGGTGCACATAATGCCGCGAGCATAAAGGCCCTCATACATGCAACCGGCCAGAACATTCCATACGATTCGATGATTGTGATATTCGGGTGCAACCGGGACAAGGACATCGAAGGCATGCTCCGGCAGCTTCAGTACGGGGCGGACAAGGTTATATTTACCCGCAGCAAGTCGGCCAAGGCGACGAACCCGGACGAGCTGGCGGAGATGTACGGCTCAATAAGCGGCAAGATGTGCCAGACGGCACTAAATCTCGGCGAGGCGTTACGTCTTGCTCAGTGTGCGGTCGGCAGGGAGGACCTGATTTGCATAACGGGCAGTTTCTACCTGATTGGCCAGGCGAAGCTGCGCCTTCAGTCAACATAGACGCTTCATTTCGGGTGGACGCCGTCTTGGCGCCGCTAAGGCGCCTTAAGAGAGCAGGACGGATGCTGATTTCCGTGATAATACCGGTTTATAAAGAGGCCGGCAAAATTGCAGGCGACATAAAGGCCGCCGCCGAGTTCCTCGCAGACAAACGCCTTGAGGCCGAAATAATCGTTGTGGACGATGGCGGCAAAGACGGCACAGCCGAAGCAGCCGAAAAAACCGTCCCTGAGCTCGGCCCCGGCATCGGGCTGAAGGTCATCCGAAATAAAGAGCATCGCGGCAAAGGTTATGCAATTCGCACGGGCGTCGCACAGAGCACAGGCGATTACGTGATGTTTGCCGACAGCGGGCTTTGCGTGCCGTACGATAATGTTCTTCGCGGACTTGACATGCTCGAAAACGGCGAGTGCGAGCTCGCACACGGCTCGCGGAGGTTAAAAGGCACGCACATCCTCAGAGACCAGGGACTTTACAGGCACATCTGCTCGAGGTTTTTTCACTGGTTTATGATTCTATTTATGGGCATACCGGCCCGGCTCACCGACACGCAGTGCGGCTTCAAAATCTACAAAGGCGACATAGCAAGGCGTCTTTACGGTCAGTGCATCACCGACGGCTTTATGTTCGACGTGGAGATTACCCTCCGGGCGCTGAAGCAGAGCTGCCGGATAAGGGAATTTGCAATCGACTGGGCCTGCGACCGCGACAGCCGGCTCAGTCCGACACGAAACGCCCGGCGGATGTTGAGCGAACTAATGGCGATACGCAGACGGCTGCGTGACTGATACCGGCCTGCGGGGCTTACCACTCAAAAGTCGAACCGGCCTATATCCTGCCATTTGCCGAACTTCAGGATATCAATCTCCCCGCCCGGGGCATCGGCCTGAAGAATCACTATAGCAAGCGTTTCGGGATTAGAAATGCAGAATTGTTTTACCTTCCCGGCCGACATAACCATAAAAGCGGTCGAGAGTGCATCGGCCTCGGCGGCGGTTTTGGCGGCCGCCCAGGCGGCGATTTTCCCTTCGACCGGTTCCCCCGAACGGGGGTCTATAATGTGACAGCCCTTTTTCAATCCCGAGCCGCTAAGGGCAAGGTCTTTAATGTCGAGATGAGCGAGCACCTGTTTTGGTTCGTTCGGGTTGGTTATAGTAACAGGCCAGCCCTGCCGCCTTGCCGGCGCCCCGACGGGCAGTATTGAACTTTGCCCCGCACTGAGCACCACGGTATCAATGTCCCATTCGCCGAGCAGCTCCGCCATTTTATCGACGGCATAGCCCTTTCCCACGGCGCCGAGGTCGATACGGACGCCTTCGGTCGAAAGCTCGACCGTGAAATCGGATTCGTTCAGCTTTATCATGTCCGACCCGGTCCGGCTGCGGGCGAGCTCGAGCTGCTGCTCGGACGGGCGGCGAGGCGTCCGGTCGGAATTGAGCAGGCAGTCGAACAGCGAGCCGATAGTAACATCGAATGCGCCGCCGGTTTTGTGATACATTTGAATGCTCAACTTAAGACACTCGAATGTTGCCGGGCTAAGCCGGAGTTGTTTCTTCGGCTCGAGAGAGTTTATTGCTGATATGTCGCTGTTTTCGACGAACCGGCTGAGCTGCGTTTCGAGCCGGTCGAGCTCATCGAAGGCCGCCCAGGCGGCCTGCTCGGCGTAGCCGGGCTCGCCGTGGGTTATAAAAACATCAAAGACGGTCGCCATTGCCTCGTGGCTGAAACGCCTTAGATTCGGTATCGAGCGCCAGCCGCCCGTTGTAAAACCGGTATCCGGTTGTGTCTCGGTCATTTCTGAGCTTCCTGGATTTCGGCTGCTTCGAGCTGATTGTATTTGTCGAGCAGCTCTTTTGTTATGTAGCCGCGAAGCTCGATTTCGGGCCGCAGTTGGATGTAGCCGTCGAAAAGCGGCATATAAAGGTTTTTCTCACCCGGCGGCGCAAGGGCGTAGAGTTGTGCGATAAGTGCATCCTCGACGTCCGGTGAGGCGATGACAACAGGGGCGGTCCTGGTCATCTGCCCGACGCCGCTTCGCCAGCCGACGTTTGTGAATCTGCGAAAGTACCACGGCAAAGGCCAGTAGTCAGCGTCGGGGACAACCACCTCAACACCCATCCCGTAATGAGCCGGATGAGCGGCAGAGACATCTTTTAGCTGATTAGTGATTTTGAAAACGTCCGTCGTGGGATGCGCATAGACGTAAGGGTTGGTGTAATCGGCGTAATAAACGTAGTTTGAAAGATACGCCTGGAGCAGCAAATCCAGCAGGGCAAGGCCAAATGCGAAACCGAGTATAATCCTGACGCTCGCTCTCGAAGCGAACTTGAAAATTGCCGCTGTCCCTACGGCCGCAAGCAAAATCATACCGTGAAAGAAACTGAGCAAACACCAGGGCGTTTTGTAGGGTATGGCTGAATATACGACGGTTATAATGACTGTATAGACGGCGAGAAAGTTGAACAGCGACCGTTCGGCGGTGGGCAGGGCTTTTTTGACGGCGATAAAGACCAGACCGGCAGCAGCGAGGATTACGATAAGCCCCTCTGTCCAGGGCGGCTGGTGTGCATAACCGGGCCGGTAAAGCAGGATTTCCAGATAGTAATACCAGGGGTGGATATGGAGCTGATTGCCGCCTGCTCGACTGAAGTAGGCGCCATAGGTGCGGACGGAATCGATAATACCCTGGGGGTGTGTAAGAAAAGATGAGAAGAACAATGCCGAGACGATTATTGCAGCGGCGGCAGCGGCGAGCAGGTGAACGGCCTTGATTTTTCTCGGCGAGCCGTCGATACCACCTGCTCGCCGCCGCCGAAACAGCAGTGTCAGGGCCAACGCGGCCAGCATCGAGCCGAAGGCGATGACACAGGTCTCCTTTGTCGCGTGCATAAGCCCGACAAAGACGCCCGTACATATTGCCCAGCCGATTTTCCCGCTTTTGGCATAGCGATAGCCGCCGACGATAACGGCAAACGTAAAGCAGACCAACAGCATTTCGTGTATGTAGTACCTGCTGTAGAAGACAAAGGCGGGTGATATTGCCGTTAGACCGGCCGCGACGACGGCGGCGGCTCTGCCGATACCGGCAAGTAAAAGCAGCGGCATCAGCACTAATAGAAACCCGAAAAAGACCGGCACTATGCGCACGGTGAGCTCGGTCAGTGAGGCATAACTTTTTTCACCGGCCAGCCGGGCGACTATGAGCGTAAAATAGTTCAGGGCCGGTCCGTGATATTCGTGCGGGTCGTAACGGTAATAGTTTTCCTCGAGCAGCTCGCCGAATTTATAGGCCCCGACGGCCTCGTCGCCGTGCATCGGACGCATCTGCAGACGCGGCAGGCGAAGCGCAACGGCAAGAGCCGCCACTGCCAGGATGACAATCCAGTATTTCTTTGTCATTTCGCGGAATACGCGCCAGCGAGATTTTATTTTGCCGGTTTCCCGAAGACCTCAACCTCGATGTAGTTGTTCAGGTCGTTTGAGCTGTTGCCGTTGCTGTAGCACCGCACGTACCGGCCTCTGACGCCCTTTGCATCGATGAGCTTTCCTTCGGATGTTTCGACGTAGTTTTTGTCGCCGCCCGTGCCGAGTCCGGCGGAGTTGTCGTCGTCATTGTTGAACACCGTATGCACGTTCGCAATAAAATCGGCGTCGTCGGCAACCTGAACAACAACGTCGCGATAGACCCTTGCCTGCTTGTGATAGTGCCAGAGGACGATTGTATAGATGTCGCACTCGGCGCCGAGGTCGATGCTAACATACTGAAGGAACGGACCCAGCTCGACGTAGCTTCCGTCGGCGGCCTCCTTGTCGCCGTCGGTTATCATTTCGATTTCACCGATGATGGGCTCCTCGTCGGAGGCTCTTACGGGCTTTCCCACAGAAATGTTCACCGTCCCCTTGGGGGCATAGAACGGCGGCCTGGGCTTGCCGAGCGCTTTTTCGAGGTTGGCGACGCCCTGAAAACTCTGAGGCGTACCGACAAACATCGGCTTGGGCAGCTTGATGTCTATGGCTACCATCTCCGCCGATGTGTCCGCATCGGCGGGCTTAACAGCCGAAGCGTCGCCGGTTTTTTCAGTGGTGTCGCCCGGCCTGGGAGGAACATCATTTCCACCTTCCGGCGGGGCCTTTTTGCAGCCGGCAACGAGCAAAACCAGCGCCAGCACGACGGCCAAGCTCACCTTTATACATCGTGCAATAGTCTTATCCGACATCTAGTCTTTTCTCCTTCACGCAATGTTACCAAAATGCCTTCAAACGAATTTATCCGGCAGTTCTACCACCATAATACTACATCACACAACGGTTGTCAATTCCGCATCTTTTCGTCTTTTCGGCCCGGCGGCCCCTGCCTTCGGCGATTAAATCAGCTCGGTCTTGCCGGGTACGGCGATGGGCCTTACGGGCAAATCTCCGAATTCGTATTTGGCCGGGCTGAGGTCCAGCTTCGAGGCGTTCATTACCCAGTCCCACTTTATTTCCCGCCCGGTATAGGCGCTCATTCTGCCTAATATCGCCGTCATTGTGCTTTCGGCGACGCGGATGCCTTCGTTAAGTGGTTCGCCGCTGCGTATGCTTGCCACCAAATCGGCGTGCTCAAGCTCATAAGGATTCGGC
>CAZPDW010000048.1:0-14051 GCA_964585535.1 uncultured Pirellulales bacterium | reverse complement strand
CGGGGCTTTGCTGGCGAAGTGGATGCTCTATCACGACAGGCAGAATCCGCTTTACGAGATGTTCGACGAGCTTTGCGGGCTAATGCGAGAATACGACGTATGTTTTTCGTTGGGTGACGGACTTCGGCCCGGCTGTTTAGCAGATGCGACGGACGAGGCGCAGCTTTCGGAGCTGCGGACACTGGGTGAGCTTACCGAGCGTGCACGGGCGGCGGGCTGTCAGGTTATGGTGGAAGGCCCGGGTCACGTGCCGTTTGACCAGATACAATACAATATGGAGATTCAGCAGCGGCTTTGCAAGGGTGCGCCGTTTTACGTTTTGGGGCCTGTGGTGACGGATATAGCGCCGGGCTACGACCATATAACCAGCGCGATAGGAGGTACGGCGGCGGCGTATTACGGGGCGTCGTTTTTGTGTTACGTGACGCCGAGAGAGCATTTGGGGCTGCCGGATGCGGAAGATGTGCGTGTGGGTGTGATATCGGCGAAGATAGCGGCACACGCCGGCGATGTGGCGCGTGGGCTGGCCGGGTCGGCTGAACGTGACAAAACACTCAGCGCAGCGCGGGCGAATCTTGACTGGCAGAGGCATATAGCTGAATCGCTCGACCCCGAGACGGCCGGACGAATGCACGAAGAAGCGGGCGCCGAGATGATGCCGGGGCAGGGTCTTTCGGGGACGGATTTCTGCTCGATGTGCGGGCGGGCGTGGTGCAGCGTTCGGATTAACAGGGAAATCCGGGATGCAATCAACCCTGCAAAACACCGGTAAGGATGCAGAATTTTCTGCCGGTGTTGACATTTACGGCTCTTGCTGCTAAAAACCGCGTCTTGGACAAACCATTTTGTACCGTATTTTCTTCGGGATTTGTGCTATGAACAGAACCGTACTGGCGTATCTGGCGTGCGCTGCCGTCCTGCTGTCGAGCGAGAGGTGTTTCGGATTCGACGACGAGGGCTTTCAGTGGTGGACGAGTACGGGGGTGTCAATGAAGATTAACAAGGACTGGAAGTGTACGTTTACAGAAGAGTTGCGTTTGGGTGACGACGGCGGGAATTTGTATCGCGAACATTCGGACCTTGGGTTTACATACAGCGGTTTGGCCGACTGGATAGATATCGGTGCGAATTTTCGGATTGTTTATGAGAAGAACGGGCACGACGAGTGGCGGCGAGAGAACAGGCCTCATTTGAATGTGACGCTGAAAGGGCGGCTGTTTGATATGGCGCTGAGCAACAGGGTAAGACTCGAGTACCGGAACAGGGAGAATAAGGACGATGTGTGGCGGTGCAGGAATAAGGTTACGGTGAAGCTGCCTTTTGAGCTGACGGCGTTGAAGCTAAAGCCATACGTGGCCGAAGAGATATACGTTACAATGAACGACGATAACATTGACAGGAACCGGCTGTATGCGGGTGCATCCTTCGGCCTGACCGAGACTGTCAGCGCGGATATTTTCTATATGTGGCAGACGAGCAGGTCGAGCAATGGAAACTGGGGTGATATTCAGGTATTAGGCACCGGAGTGAAACTGCGGTTTTAGCATAGAGGAGGCCGGGTCAGCTTTTCATTGAGTCGAGCTCGATGAAGGCGATGGGTGCGAAGATGAAGACGGGCAGCCAGGCCCAGAACTGGGGTTTGGTGATGCCGAGGATTGTTTCGGTGGCGAGGAGTTTGCAGGTGAAGTTTGTAACGAGGCAGGCGGCGGTGATAAGGAAGCTGGTGAGGATGGCGGATTTGATGGCTTTCGGGTCGCGGCAGACGAGGACGGGCAGGCAAACCATCAGCAGTACGAGATTCATAATGGGGTCGGTGACACGGAAGTGTTTCTGGGCGGCGAGCTGGCGGACGTCCTTGATTTTTGTGCCCTGTGCCTCCAGGGCCGAGAGCTGCCGGAAGCTGAGGAGGGTTTTGTTTTCGGCTCTGCGTCTTACGGGGATGTCTTTTGGTGTGATGTTGGTTGGGTAGGCCGGGACGGGTTTACGTACAAATCGAGCTATTTTATCGAGGTTGCGGTCGCTGAAATCCGGGATGGGGGCAAAGGAACCTTCGGTGAGCAGCCAGGATTTATTTTTGGGGTCGTAGGCGGCGTTTTTTGCTTCGAGCCAGCCGGTGGACTTCCAAAAGGGGGAATTGGGAATGCGTTTTCGAGTGATAATCGTGGGGCTTGTGAATGTAGCGGTTTTCACGTCGAAGTCGCCGGAACACAAGAGCGAGCCGTTTGCATCGGCAATGAACCAGACGTCGTATTTTTCCTGGCCTGGGATGCAATCTTGGCCGCGGACGAGTTTGTCGCTGAGCGGAGGGATTATGAGTTCCTGGTCGATAACGAGCAGGGCGGTGAGGATAGTGGCCAGGACGATTATCGGAGCGATGATGCGTTTGAGCGTTACACCCGATGCCATTATGGCGGTAAGCTCGTTGTAACGGACCATTTTGCCGAGCGAGAATGCGGCGGCGACGACGATAATCATACCGGCGAAGTCACGGAAGTAGAGAGTGCAGTGTATTGCGTAGTAAGAGAGGATGTTTTTGGCGACTGCAAGGGTGCCGAGGTCTGCGTGCTCGCTGAACTCATCGAGATTGACGAACAGGTCGATGATTATTCGCAGGCCGATAAGGACGCAGAAGGCGATTAGATAGCCGGTGAGGAAGCTCTTTGCGACATATTTATCTAAGATTTTCATTATTTATTTTTTGAGCAGTTTTCGATAGAGGGCGAGTGCGACGGCTGAGAGCAAAACAAGTCCGGCCCACATTAGTCGTATCCCCCAGACGGCCTCGGTGCCGGGATTTTTTGTAATGTTTCTTCCCATCATAATGCAGACGATGAGCATCATCGCGGGAACAACGCTTGCGGCGAAGGCGGTGAGCAGGTGTCCGCCTTTGAGGATAATTCCCAGGGCGATTCCGAACATAATCAGGGTAATGCAGCCGATTCCGAAGACAAGGCGAGAATGGAGTTCGGCGTCTATTGCGGCGAAGGTATTGTGTATTTTTCGGGCGAGCGTGTTCTGGAGATTGGCCAGGTTGGCGCTCGGGCCTTTTATCAGGGCGGCTTTGGTGAGCTTGGGGGTTACGTTAAGCAGGACGTTTTCATATTTGAAGCGTTCTCTGACGGACTCGGGCAGGATAAGGCCTCTGATGATGCGGCGGGCGATGAGTTTTTGAGTTTTTTCTTCTCTGGCGTTTCTGATATCGACGGTGAGGGTGGGAGCGAGCTGGTCGGAATCTATGTCGAGGAAGCAATTTGAGCATTGCAGCCGGGAGACCTGCCTCGGCTCGCCGTTGTTGGTTTGCATATCGATTTGGGTAATAAGGACATTGCCGGAAAGCCGGACGCCGGTTGCGGGCGGCTCACTGACTGAGCAGTTATCGGCGGCGAGTCGTATGAACCGGCTCTTGTTGTAAAGCTGATAGAAGCCGGCGCTGCTTTCTTTGATAGCACTGGTGATGTCCTGAGCGAGCAGCTCGGCGGTGAATCTGGCGGCGGTCTGCCTTGCTATGTGTGCGACTGGGTAGAATTGCATCGGGTCTGCGGCGATTTGTTTCATTTCGCGAATGTTTTTGAATTTGATATTGTCGCCGAGCAGTGAGCCGAATTCGTGAGTGAGCGAGAGATATTCGGCGGAGAAGCCGGCCCTGTCGTCGGAGCCCATTTGATGGGCTTTGTAGGCGGTGATTCGGACCTCGTTGAATCCGCCCGGGGCGGAAACGCGTGAGAAGACAATCTTCGCCGTTTGAGCGGTGATGATTTTACTTACTTTTGGCCCTTTGCTGTAAATGGTGACGACGCCTGAGAGGACGTTGTTCTTGATGTCGGCGAGGTCGGCGTAAATTTTCCACCTGTTGTCGGGGGGCAGCTCATAGTAACCCCTGCGCTGGATATTTCTGAAGAGGATTTGTTTTGCGTCGTCCTTTATGGATTTCTCGGCGAGGCGAATGAAAGCGGGCATAACGTAGAAGCTCAGGATGAGATTTGCAATTGCGACGATGACGGCCAGGGCGAGGCCCGGGTAGATTAGCGACAGCAGCGAGATTCCGGAGGCCCTGCAGGCGTCGAGCTCGTTGTCGTTTGCGAGTCGGCCATAGACGAGAGAGGCGGCGAACAGGGCGGCCATTGGCAGACAAAAGGTGAGCGTTACAGGCAGAAAGTAAAGCATAAGGTGCGTGACCTGCCTGGGGCCTACGCCGTATTCCTGCACCGGGCGGAGGATACTGCCTAACGACATCATCAGCGTCAGGGCCAGGGCGGCGAGGACGAAGACCTTGAAGACCTCGCGAAAAATGTATCTGTGCAGCGTAAAGACCATAGCTTTGATTTACGATTTACTATTTATGATTTTCGATGATTATGAGTGGATTGGCATTGCTTTTCAATAGAATTCTCCCGCCGGTTTCATCGACGGCCAAAGCGGGACGGGGTTTTGCGGTTGCAGTCGGGCGAAGCGCTCTTATAATGAGTGAAAAGAAAGAGGCAGAGGGCAGGTTAATGATAAAGGTGTGTTTATGAACACGAACAGGCGAGGCGGCTCGCGGAGGGATAGTTAAGCTTTTTTGCTCTTGCGTAAAGGGCATCGAAATCTTATAATAGCGCAATTCTCTAATCGTTGATTTCGGGGCGATTTATGGAATATGCGAGAGTTTCACTGCCGACAGGCATGACCGGCGTCGTTTTCGCCGGGTTGATAATGGCAGTTCTGTGCGGGGTGTGCCCGGGCGATGTGGTGGTCTTGAAGGGCGGCCAGCAGCTAACCGGGGATATACTTGCGGCCAAGCAGGCGCATCTTTATGTGGATGTCGGCTTTACGGTTCTGGCAATACCGACTGAGGATGTTCTCGAATACGAGTACGATGTGAACGCCGCAGAAGTGCAAGCCGATGGGCCTTCGCAGCGAGTTGCGGGCCGGTTGTATTACACGGGGCAGCGGGCGAAGAAAACCATTGAGCAGTGTGTCGAGGAGGTATCCCAGGCAGTGGTCAAGGTCTCAAGCCCTGCGGGTATGGGGTCGGGTTTTTTTATCAATGAACAGGGCTACCTGATAACGAATTACCACGTGATAGAGAAAGAGACGAGGATAGAGGTTACCGTATTTGAAAAACGCGAGGGCGGGTTCGAGAAGAAAAGCTTTAAGAAGGTCAGGATAGAGGCGATAAATCCTTTTGTTGACCTTGCGTTGCTGAAGGTTGAGGGCCTTGGTGATACGCGAGTCGGATTCGTATATCTCGGCGACATCGAGAAGATTCGGGTCGGAGAGCCGGTTTTTGCGATAGGCAACCCGCTGGGTCTGGAGCGGACGGTGACGAACGGAGTTATAAGTACGACGAACCGTGCATTCGAGGGTCTAGTTTATATTCAGACGAATGCGGACATCAATCCGGGCAATTCGGGCGGGCCTTTGTTCAACCTTGCCGGCGAGGTGGTTGGTGTTACGAATATGGGTTACATATTTTTCGGCGGTCTTGGCTTTGCGATACCGGCTGATTACGTCAAACACTTCATAGACAACCGGGATGCGTTTGCTTTTGACAGGGATAATCCGAACACTGGCTACCGGTATTATCAGCCGAACAAGAGGCGAAACCCGGCGGCGGCTGAGTTTCTCAGGGCGAAGAAAAAGAAACAGAATTGATTTTCGATTGTCGATTTACTGATTGGAAGGTTGCTGCTGTGAGCAGGATGCGGGCAGGATGGCCGTGCTACGATTGAGACGCATTTGGCGGAGAAAGGTTTTAAAATGAAGATAGCAACAGGTGCCGTTGTTTTTGGTGCAACTATAACTTTGTGTGCGGCGGCTGGTCTCGAGGCGAAGGCGCTGCCTAAGACGGCGGAGCTTGTGCCCGCCGAGACGGTGCTGCTGGTGGAGACGGATGATTTTGGCCTGCTGCGGAGACAGTTCGAGAAGACCACCCTGAACGGGCTTTGGGAAGAGCCGGCGATGTCGGATTTTGTGGAAAAGCTCAGGAGCAAATGGAGCGAGCGGTTTGCGGGTGAGCAGGATGATTTGCTGGCGACAATACTCGGGCTGGAGATTGTGCCATCGGGACGATTAGCATTTGCCTTAGTATTGGACGAGCAGTCGAAAGATGCCGACGGACCGCCCATCTTAGTGATAAGCCAGTGGGCCGGTGACGTGGACAAGATACGCGAGCAGGTGGAAAAGGCGACGGAGAAGCTGGCCGACAGGGGCGTGCACATATCGAGACAGAACTATCGGGATGTTACTATAGTAACGACGACAGAAGAGCAAAAGCCGGTGGAGGTTAAGGACTGGGCCAATTACGACCCCGACAAGGGGCCTGTCGGGACGAAAACGGTGCAGCGGCCGCCTTTGAAAACGAGCTACTGTTTTATCGACGACTGCCTGATTGCATCGGCGGAGGCGGAGCTTGTTAAGTTTGTCGTTGCGCATATAGAGGGGGCTTCGGGCCCGGCGTTGGCCGGCGACGTTGATTATACGGCTGCGATGGGTGCGGTCGGGCCGAATCACGATATAGATATTTATGTGAATATCAAGCAGTTGGTCAAGACGGTCGGGCAAGAGGACGACACGGGCAGGACGCAGGCGAGTCTGACGAGTATGGGTTTCGACAACGTTTCCGGCATCGGCTGTTCGGTTGCGGTGGCGAGAGAGCCCGGCAGCTCGTGGGGGGGCAAGATGTTCGTGAAGATAAACGGGGCCAAGCGCGGGATATGCAAGATGCTTGATTTGGTCTCGGCGCCTGTCAGGGCGCCTCGCTTCGTGCCTCCGTCGGCATATTCGGTGATGTTCGTCAATATCGATATCAAGAAGGCATACGACGAGCTGTACAACGTAATCTCGAAGATAAGCCCGGCGAGTGCGGCGGCGATGAACACGCCTTTGCTGCCAGCAAGCCCGGACGGGGCGGCGGCAATCGAGCTTAAGAGCGGCGTGATAGATTATCTTGGTTCGCAGGTAGTGATTGCGCAGAGTATTAAGAAGCCCTTTGAAAGTCACAAGATGCCGACGGAGACATTGTTTGCGGTTGGTGTGCGTGACCGGGCGGGTCTGGAGAGGTCTCTGTCGCTTCTTCACAGCAGGTTCGTCGGGTCCAAAGACCCTGATGCGAGGCGTGAGCTGCTGGGTCATACGATATACATTTTGAATCTGCCCAATCTGCCGTTTTTCGGAGCGGGGGCAAGGCCGATGCAGATTGCCCGGCTGCAGGGGCAGAAGGGGCCTGCGATGGCGTTCACGGTTACGGACAGTCATCTTATTATTGCATCCGAGCCCTCGGTGGAGCAGGCGATTCGGATGCTGAGCGGTACGAAGACGACATCGCTCAATTCTGCGGGCTGGTTCAGTGCCGCCAGGGCTGCGATGCCGTCGGTGGCGGGTGTTGCGGTGTTCGAGGACAGCGCCGCTGCGACGGAGTTGTTGTGGTGGATGCTCAAACAAAGCGCCGAGAGCAACGGTGTGGTGGGGATGGGCCCGACCGGTTATATGCTGGGCGCAGCCGGGATAGGCGATTGGGCCGATTTTGCGCTGCTGCCTGAGTTCGATGCGGTTCGCAAGTACTTCGGCTCGTCGGTAATGTACGGCGTCAGCCGGGCGGACGGGTTCTTTTTCGAATCGAAGTACCTAAACCGCATACAGCCGCCCGGTCGGTGAAGCCGGGTCAGTGTATCACCTTGTTGAGCGGATAGGTGATGATACCGGAGGCGCCGGCTCGTTTGAGGGCGGGGACAAGGGAGCGTTCGATTCTGGCATCGATAATGACCTCTATGGCCATATACTTGTCGTCGGCGAGTGAGGAGATGGTAGGGCTTTTTTCTGCGGGCAGAACGTTGAGAATGTTGGCGAGGTTGTTTTTTTCGATGTTCAGCTTGAGACCGACTTTGTTTCCGGCGTCGATGGCGGCGTTGAGCAGGATAGCAATGTTCTCGATTTTTTCTTTTTTAAATTTATCCCGCCAGGCGTTGTTGTTTGCGATGAATCTTGTTGTCGAGGTCATAACGGTGTCGATTACTCTGAGGTTATTGGCCTGCAGAGAGGCCCCTGTTTCGGTAAGCTCAACGATTGCATCGACGAGGCGTGCCTTTACCTCGGTTGCGCCCCAGCTAAATTCGACTTTGACGTCGATATTTTTGTCTTTGAAGAATTTCCGGGTGACATTTACCAGTTCAGTGGCGATAATTGCGCCTTTGAGGTCTTCGGCTGTTTTTACTTTTGATTCTTCGCCGACGGCGAGTACCCACCTTGCCGCGTTGGATGTGGCCTTGCTGTAGGCAAGCTCACAGACTTCGACGACATCGGAGCCGTTTTCCATAATCCAGTCCCAGCCGGTGATTCCGGCATCGAGCACGCCGTCCTCGACGTATCTGCTCATTTCCTGCGCCCTGAGCATTGTCAGTCGAATCCGGTCGTCGTCAATGCTCGGCAGGAAGGTTCTTTCCGAGCCGGAAATCGTAAATCCCGCTTTTCGGAAGAGCTCGACAGTAGCTTTGCTGAGACTTCCGGCGGGAATGCCTAATTTGAGTATTTGTTTTGTCATCGTTTTTTCGCGAGTATTTTTGCAGTTTGTTTTTTACTTTTTGGTTCGGTTCATTTTTTCAGTTTCCCGCCGGCGGGTTTTTTTGTCCCGGTTTTGGCCGGTCTTTTTGCTGCGGTTTTTACCTTTCGAGCGGTTATCTTTTTCCTGTACGGGACGGCTGATTCGCTCCGCCGGCGAAGCAGATAGTAGAACTCGAATGCATTTTTGGCGGCAATCTGTCTTGTAAGGAATCCTTCTATTTCCTGCCGGTCGGCCCGCGGATGGACGAGCCGTTCGGTCTTCAGGAATTGAATCATTCTTTCCGTAAGCGGGACGGCGTGTCCGGCCAGTGCGGTGAGCATGCAGTAGTCAACGGCGAAGGGGGTAGCGGCGTCGATTTTCTGGAGTACCTGTTTTGCGGGTCTTTTGCCCAGTTTTTTAAGTGTCTGCAGGGTAACGGCGTTGTATTTTTCAAAAACCGAGGCCAGTATTCTTTTGGTTGTGGAGGTGATATTTTTTGTTGCGGGATTGTCGTCTCCGAGGACATCAATGATTTCTTCGGTGAGTGCAACGCGTAAATCGTTCAAGTCAACAAAATAACCGGAGAGCTTTTTCATAGTGTCCCGTGTTTTCGAGTCGGTGAGGTTCTCGCTGACGATGCCATAAACGAGGGCATCGACGGGCTCGTCGTACCGGGGCCTTTCAGGGCTGGGATTACCCCGTTTCAGGGCACGGTAGAGTTTTTGTATTTGTTTCGAGTATTCTTTGCTGTCTTTCATAAAGGCCTCTTGCGTTTCTGTGAGTCAGTATCAAGGATAAACGCAACGGCAAAGAGCCAATTTACAATTAGTTTTCGGTCGGGTCAATGGAATCTTTCTGTTTAAGCTCGTCGGCAACTTTGTCAATAAGCTCCATTGTTTGAAGCGTCTTCTTGAAATTTTCGTCGTTGTGCAGACGCAGAACCGGGCAGAACCTGCTTTCCATTTTCCGCGCGAGGATTGATTGTATTCGACTTCTGGCATGGTTTATGGCCGAAAAGGTTTTGCGTTGTGCTTTTTCGCTCTGCCCGAAAACGCTCAGATAGACGTCGGCGGAGCGCAGGTCGGCTGTCACATCGAGTTTTGTGACGGAGACAAATCCGGCGATTCTCGGGTCGTTGAGGTGATTTGCTATGGCGTCACTGACCGCTTCTCTGATGATACGAGCAACTTTTTGTTGTCTTCTTGTCGGCATAGCAGCTTGAAGCATTACCTACAGGGTTCTTGCTACTTTGACGGTTTCATAGAAGCTGAAGACATCATCGACCTTGATGTCATCGAACCTGGCGATTTTCACGCCGCACTCCAGGCCGGCCTTGACCTGGCTGACATCGTCCTTGAAATGTTTGAGCGACTCGACGGCAAGGTTGTCTCTGATAACGATGTTGTCGCGAATGAGCCGTATCTTAGCGTTTTTTCTGATAAGCCCGTCATTAACGTAGCAGCCGGCTATAGTTCCGACTTTTGACACCTTGAAAGTGGCTCTTACGACGGCTCTTCCGACGGTTTGCTCGTGCTCTTCCGGTTCGAGCAGGCCGGCCATCGACTTTTGAAGGTCTTCGGTTATTCGATAGATAATACTATACAGGCGGATATCCACGCCCTTTCCCTCGGCGATTTTCTGAACCCGTTCTTCAGGTACGACATTGAAACCGATAACAATTGCGTTGGATGCCTCGGCGAGCACGACGTCGCCTTCGGTGATGCCGCCGGTGGCGGCGTGGAGGATTTTGATTTTGACCTCGTCGGTGCTGAGCTGTGAGAGATACTTTTTGAGGACATCGACCGAGCCCTGGACATCGGCACGGACGATGATGTTAAGCTCTTTGACGTTTCCGGCTTCAATTTGTGTGAAGAGGTTGTCGAGTGTGATTCGGGTGCGTTTTGTGAGGGTGCCTTCCCTTTTTCTTGCCTGGTTTTGCTCGGCAGCGGCCTTTGCCCTGTTTAGGTCGTTGATGCAGTAGAACCTGTCGCCGGCGTCCGGGACAAGCTGGAGGCCGGTGACCTCGACGGGCATAGCGCTGGTGGCGAGTTTAATGTTCTTGCCGTATCCGTCCCTGAGCGACTTGATTCTTCCGTAGGCGCTTCCCGCCAGGACGACGTCGCCTTTTTTGAGCTGGCCTTCCTGTACGAGGACGGTTGCAACCGGACCTTGCCGCGCAGACAGCTTCGCCTCGACGACCCAGCCGACGGCGGCAATAGTGTCGTCGGCCTTGAGATCGAGTAGCTCGGCGACGTAATCAATGTGTTCGAGAAGGTCGTCTATACCTTCGCCGGTAACGGCGCTGGTTTTGACGACCTCGGTTTGGCCGCCCCATTCGACGGGGGTCAAATCGTGCTCGGACAGTTGAGCGTAAATTCGATTGATATCACAGCCGGGCAGGTCGATTTTATTAAGTGCGACTATGGCGGGGACATTTGCAGCCGCGGCGTGATGGATGGCTTCGATTGTCTGGGGCATAACGCCGTCGTCGGCGGCGATGACGAGCACGACAACGTCGGTGATGTTTGCTCCTCTGGCTCTCATAGCAGTGAAGGCCTCGTGTCCGGGCGTATCGAGGAATGTGACCTTGCTGTTGCCGGTCTCTATCTGATAGGCGCCGATGTGCTGTGTGATGCCGCCGGCCTCGCCGGCGGTAACGTTCGTCGAGCGGATTTTGTCGAGCAGGGATGTCTTGCCGTGGTCAACGTGACCGAGCATGGTGGCGACGACGGGCCGTTTTTTCAGGTTCTTTTTTTCACGCTGCTCGAATTCTTTTTGGATTTGCTCTTCGATTGAGCTTTTATGTTCTACGATAAGTTCGGTGCCGAATTCGAGGGCGAGAAACTCGGCGACATCCGGGGATATGACCTGGTTTGTGGTTGCCATCACTCCCTGCTTCATCAGCTTGGCGACTATGTCGGAGACTTTGACGGCCAGGATGGCGGAAAGGGTTTTTACGATGATTGGCTCGCTTATAAGGGCCTTTGCGGGTCTTGCCGCCGCCGTAATATCAGCGCGTGATCTTGTGGCAATTTTTCTACTTGGTCTTCGACGAAGGCCTTCGCCTCCCGCGGCGTCGAGGCGCGCCCGCCTTTCTTCGATGTCTCTCTGGTGTCTCAGTGCGCTGAATTTTTCCTTCCTGACGATTTCGGCAGCGGAGTCGGTTCGTCTTCGTCCGTGCGTTCTTTCCTTGTGCTGTTTGAGCGTGTGTGTTTTTTCTGTTGCGGCGGCATCGACTTTGTTGCCGGTGTACATCAGTGGTTCGGTAGCGGGCTGGTCGTATGCGGGCCTGCGTTTCGGTCTGCCGGTGTGCCTGAGCAGCTCAGGCGGCTCGATTCTGACGACCTGTGGTCCGTTGAGCTTTGCGGGTTCGGGTGTTTCGAGCATCGGCCCCGCCGGTGTTATGACCTCCGGTTCCGGTTCTGGTTCGGGTTCGGGCTCGGGCGTTTGCGGTTCTTCTTCGGCGGGTTGTTCAGGTATTTCGGCCGGCTGGCCGGGGACGGCCTGCGGCGCGGCTTGCGGTTGAGCGGCAGCGGGCTGGCCCTCGGCGGGCGCGGCGATTGCCGTCTCGGGTTCGGGCTGCTCTTTCTCTTCGAGTTTTGCTTTCTTCTTCCTGCTCTTTCTTTTGACTCGAACCTTTTCAAGGTCAACCTTACCGGAGGTCTCGATAGTGGTGGTGTGCTCTCCTTCGCTGAACCATTCTCGAATGGTGGCGGCCAGACCCGCGGAGATGGTGGACATATGGTTCCTGACGTCAAGCCCTTCGTCCCGGCACTTTTTGACGACGGCGGTGCTTTTTACGCCAAGCTCCCTGGCAAGAATATAAACTCTTGTAGATGCCACTATCAAACTCCGCAATGACTATTGCTGCTGCGGTTTATCAACGTGTTCAGCCGGCTCATTCTGCTGGGCCAGCAGCTCCTCGGCCTGTTTTTGCTTCGATTCCGCAGCGATGGCCCTGGTTTCTTCGACAGCCGCGACAACCAATTTTCGTGCAAGCTCCGGATTTATGTTAAGCTCGGTGACGAGCGGTTCGGCGCCGACGTCGTCGAGGTCGAGGACGGATATTACACCGAGAGCAATGAGCTTGTCCACGAGGGTATCGTCGGCGTCCTGTACGTTTTTGATGCAGTTTGTGAGCCGTTCGATTCCCTGATTGTACTCGTCGGGGGTGAGAATATCTATGTCCCATCCGGTCAGCCGGGCGGCAAGCCGGACATTCTGACCGTGCTTGCCGATGGCCAAGCTGAGCTGGTCTTCATTAACGACAACGGTGGCCCTGCCAAGCTCAAAGCACAGCGCTATCTCGCTGACGCGTGCGGGCCTGAGAGCGTTCACGATGAGCACCTGGGAGGAGTCGTCCCAGCGGACGATGTCGATTTTTTCGCCGCCAAGCTCATCGACGATGTTCTTGATTCTGCTTCCGCGGACGCCGACGCAGGCGCCGACCGGGTCAACCTTTTCATCGTACGAGGCGACGGCGACCTTTGTACGGTAGCCGGCCTCTCTGGCGAGCGCCCTTATTTCGATGATTTCTTCGGCGATTTCGGGCACCTCAAGCTCGAAGAGCCGTTTGATGAAATCGGGATGTGTTCTTGAGAGGATGATTTTGACCTGGCTGGCGACCTCTTTAACATCGAGGATGAGGCACCTGATTCTCTCGCCGGGCCTGTGGCTCTGACCGACAATCTGCTCGTTTTTCGGCATGAAGGCCTCTGTTCGATGGTCGAGACTGACAATGAGGGTACCGTTTTCGTATCTGACGACCGAGCCGCTTGTGACCTCGCCTTTTCGCTGGACGAACTCGGTGTAGATGCTGTCTCTCTCGTCGGCCCTTATTTTCTGTATGATTACCTGCTTTGCGGTCTGGGCGGGTATTCTGCCGAGCTTTTTAATGTCTATTTGCTCACCGTCCCTGAAGGTAACAACCTGGCCCGTTGTGCGGTCGATATTGACGACGATATCGCTTTCCACCGCACCGAAATGCTTTCGAACAGCAGAGACCATGGCCTCTTCGAGGTCAAGGAAGACTGATTCCTTGTCGATATTCTTGTCTCGAGCAATGTTGTCAATGATTCTGAGCAGCTCCTGATTCATCTGTGTTCGACATCCTTCCAAAAGAGTAAAAAAAAGTGGAAACCCAAAAGTTTCCACCTCATACGCACCGGCGCCACCTAAATGTTGCAGCTTTTGGCCTACAACATAATCGGCCTCCGGCAGCAAAACCATTCAGCCATCCGGCGCCACTGAAGCAGAAAAACGGGCCTGCCGGCCACCACAGGGGCAAATTCGTAGTTGCCACGCCCCATTGTTCGGTTAGTCTGCACTGTTCAGCAACCCTGCAAAACGCATTTTATCACCCCAAGTACACTGTTGGTAGCCGTTAGTCCTTATCAACGAAACTGTAATAGTAATCGTCAAAGCTTCGGGTGACAATAATTTTTTTGGCATATTTGGCCGGTTTTTTGGTCGACGGGGGGTGAAAAAAGGGTCTTCAGGGGGCGGAGGGGCACCGGGTGATACGAGTCGGCGG
>CAZPDW010000047.1:0-14347 GCA_964585535.1 uncultured Pirellulales bacterium | reverse complement strand
AAGTCAATCCCCTCGTACAACTGCTGGGCCACCCGCATCGTTCGCTTCGCCGAAAAACCCAATCGATTTGCAGCCGACTGCTGCAAGCTCGAAGTAATAAAAGGCGGCCCCGGCCGGGACTGCGATTGCTTCTTCTCTATAGCCGCTACCCTGAACTCGGCGTCCTTCATCGCCTCGTAAATACGCTTGGCCTGCTCTTCGTTCGATGCCTTGAACTTCTCGTCCCCAATCCTGCTCAGCTCGGCATTAAAGGCATTGTGCTCTGCCAGCCAGGCGTTCTGCTCGGCCACCGTCGGTCCTTTGCCGTTCTTACCTTCGGACTCCACAAACTCACGCCACGCCCGGCCGTAACTGCCCTGTAGCTCCGTCGTGAAAACAGCCGGTATAAGCCAGTACTCTTCCGGCACGAACGCCTTTATTTCATGCTCCCGCTCGACAATCAGCTTGACCGCCACCGACTGTACCCGCCCGGCGCTCAGGCCCCTGGCTACCTTCTTCCACAAAAGTGGTGAAATCTGATAGCCCACTATCCTGTCGAGTATGCGCCTCGCCTGCTGGGCGTTCACCTTGTCCATATCGACCCGGCCGGGCTCGGCAAACGCCCGCTGTATCGCCGATTTCGTTATCGAGTTGAATATCACCCGGTAAATTTTCCCCTCAGCAACACCAAGGATCTGCGCTAAGTGCCACGCTATCGCCTCGCCCTCCCGGTCAAGGTCTGTTGCTAAATAAAGCTGCCTGCAGCGCTTCGCCGCCGACTTCAGCGCCGCAACCGTCTTTTTTTTGCCCGGCATTATCTCGTACGTCGGCTCGAAGCTGTTCTCTATATCCACACTAAGGCCCTTCGAGGGCAAATCGCGTATATGACCCATCGACGCCCTGACCTCGTAGCCGCCGCCGAGATATTTATTTATAGTCCGCGCCTTCGCCGGAGATTCCACGATCACCAATGACTTGTTGTTCGTATTTGTCTTCGCCATAAAAAACACTCAACTATAAACCGAATTCGGCGTACAGCCCGCCACTGCTAACACCAATCGGCTCATTTATCGAAAAAGTTTAGAAAAGACCAGATACAGATGCACCTGCGAGTTGTCAACGAAAAACAATTTCCACGTTGTGCCGGAAAGTGTTATGCTCATACCGGTTCGGCTCGAAAACGCAATATGTCGGACTCGCGTATTGGCATTGCCGGGATGAAAATGCTTAACAGCAGTAAGAACAGGTTCCGGTTCACAAACCGCAGCACCTCGGACAGGCCCGGCTGCGAAGAGTTTTTATCGCCGGCAGGGCTTTACGCTGGTGGAGCTTTTGGTGGTCATCGCAATTATTACGCTGCTTTTGGCGATACTGCTGCCTGGGCTGCAGTACGCAAGGAAACAGGCAATCTCCGTCGCCTGCGAGGAAAACCTGCATCAGTGGGGCATCATCCTTGAGGCATATACGGATAACAACGACGGACGTTTCTTCAGGGGTATGCTGGACGGCTCATGGAACGACTGGATTGAGATACTCCGACCGTCATACGTTAAGAAGGGCGGGATAACCTGCTGCCCTGCCGCCACCAAAACACGCGATAAAGGCGGCAGGGGAGTGTTCGTCGCCTGGAGCGACGAGGAAGGCGATTACGGCAGCTACGGCCTAAACGCCTGGGTCTGCGACGCCGAAAAAGGGACCGTCTTTGGAGACAAACTCTACTTCAGGCACACGGGCTTCAAGGGCCGGCAGAATATACCGGTGTTTGCAGATTGCCTCGGCATTGCATCCTGGCCCGACCAAAACTCCCTGCCGCCCGAGTACAACGGACAGTTGCCGCTGAAAACAACACTTACGGAGCAAATGAAAGATTTCTGCATCAACAGGCATCCTAAGGGAACCGTAAACTGCCTTTTTATGGATTGGTCAGCCAGGCCGGTCGGGCTTAAAGAGCTGTGGAAGCTGAAATGGCATCGCAATTTCGATACACAAGGCCCCTGGACAAGAACTGGCGGCGCTAAGCCGGGCGACTGGCCGGCCTGGATGAAGGGCTTTAAGAACTATTGAAATTCGGATAGATTCTTAGATGCTTCAAACTTTTTGTCTTTGCAACAATTCATCCAGCAACGGCCCGAGTTTGCGAATTGCATTGCCCCGGTGGCTGATGGCGTTTTTCTGCTCCGGCGTCAGTTGCGCAACCGTCTTATTCAAACCCGGCACAAAGAAAATCGGGTCGTACCCGAAGCCGTTCTCGCCAATCGCTTTTTCAGCGATAATTCCCTCTAATGTCCCCTCTGTTTCAATCAATTCCTTCTCAGGGCTGGCTAAGCAAAGCCGGCACACAAATCTGGCGGTGCGTTTTTCCTTCGGTACACCCTCGATCATCCCGAGCACCTTAACCATATTCTTATGGTCGATTAGTGTCCTGTCGGCATCTTTTTCGCCGCTGAATCTCGCACTCTTCACCCCAGGCCGGCCATCGAGCGCATCGACCACCAACCCCGAATCATCCGCCATCGTCCAGAGCCCCGTCTGCTTTGCATAGCCAACCGCCTTTTTGCGGGCATTTTCTGCAAACGTAGAGCCATCCTCAACTACCTCCACCACATCCGCAAAATCCCCCAAACCGACCCACTCAATCTCCCCACCCAACATCGCCCGCAGCTCCGCCACCTTCCCCGGATTCCCACTCGCTACAAGTATCCTTCTGTTTTTGCCGGCCATAATCATCAACTCACAGTATTTCAAGAATCTTATCGAGAAGTATTTTATTGGCAATCTCTTCCTTGAGTTCCTCCAGGTCAGGAGCTATTTCGTCCTGCGCCGATATCTCGAGATAATACTCGTTGTGAATTCGTTCCTGTAATACCAACGCACTCAGGGCGCAGTTGAACATAATGATGTCCTTCGCCTCCTCGTGTTCATAGCCCTCAATCAGCAGCCGTTTGAACAGATAATCAAACGTAAATCTATCAAAGACCTTGTAATTCTCTTTGACGTACTGTGGGGGATATTCGTCATCCATTGCTCATTGGCTCATCAGCTTTTTCAACAGTGCACGCTGGAAGTGCAGGCGATTTTCCGACTGGTCGAATATAATCGAGTTTTCCGACTCGACCACCTCGTCGGTAATTTCGTAGCCGCGATGCGCCGGCAGACAGTGCATAATTTTTGCCGCCGCCGGGGCGTTCTTCAAAAGCTCGGCGTTAATCTGAAAACCCGCAAAGGCCTCGATGCGCTTTTGCTTCTCATCCTCCTGGCCCATACTCACCCACGTATCGGTATAAATCACGTCGGCCTCGGCAACCGCCTCGACCGGGTCATTGCTTTGTGAAACGCAGCCGGTGTGTTCCGCATTTGCCCGCTCAATCGAGCCCCGGTCAAGCTCATAGCCCGCCGGCGACGCCACCGTAAGTTTCATCCCTAATTTCGCCGCCGCAAATGCAAGCGACCGCGCAACGTTGTTGCCGTCCCCGACAAATGCGAGCTTGACACCTTCCAACCGGCCAAGATGCTCCTTTATCGTCAGCACGTCCGCCATCGCCTGGCAGGGGTGTGACCAGTCCGTCAGCGCATTTATAACGGGCACCGTCGCAAAATGTGCAAGCTCCGTCACCGTCTTGTGCTCGAACGTCCTTGCCATTATCCCATCGACGTACCGGCTGAGCACCCGAGCCATATCCTTAATCGGCTCGCGCTTGCCGATGCCGCCGATATCCTCGGGCTTCACATATATCGGCGAACCGCCCAAATCCGTCATCGCAACCTGGAAGCTTATTCGCGTCCGTAAGCTCGGCTTCTCGAACAGCATCGCCAGAACCTTCCCGGCAAGGCACATATCCCAACCGCCACTCTTATAGAGCTTCTTCATCGCAGCACTTTCAGCCAGCAGCCCGGCCAGCCACCCCGCCGTACAATCATTTATAGAAAGAAAATCCTTCATTACGCACTCTCACTTAACACGCCGTCAAGTATCCCAACCGCCTCGTCTATTTGTTCTTTTGTCACTATCATCGCCGGCATAAAACGAAGAACCGTACCCGTCGTGCAGTTTATCCGAAGTCCTTTTTCGAGGCACTTATCAACTATCGCACCGCCCGGGCCTTTGAGCTGAATACCTATCATAAGCCCTGTCCCGCGCACGTGGTCGATAATCGGGTGTTTGTCCCTGAGCTGCCGCAGCTTCTCCTGCGTGTACTCTCCCATCCGCACCGCGTTCTCCAGCAGGTTTCCTTCCTCAATGGCCTCAATCGTCGCAACGCCCGCCGCACAGGCCAGGCAATTACCGCCGAACGTCGAGGCGTGCTTGCCCGGCACCAGTTTCGCCGCCACCTCTTCGGTCGCCATCATTGCCCCAATCGCAACGCCGCCGCCGAGCGCCTTGGCCATCGTAATAATATCCGGCTCGACATCAAAATGCTGATATGCAAACCACTTGCCGGTCCGCCCGATTCCGCTCTGCACCTCATCCAGAATCATCAATGCACCGTTCTCATCGCACAACCGCCGAATCGCCTCGAGGTATTGCTCCGTAGCGACGTTGATACCCCCCTCGCCCTGAATCGGCTCGACCATCACCGCACAGACCTCGTCACTGAACGCCGCCTCAAGCGCATCGATATCGTTAAACGGCACATATACAAAGCCCGGCAGCAGCGGCAAAAATCCCTCGTGGTACTTCGGCTGAGCCGTCGCCGTCACTGTCGCAAACGTCCGTCCGTGAAAACTGCCCTCAGCCGTAATGAATTTATATTTGCCCTCGTCCGTCGCCAGCCGGGCTAATTTCATCGCCGCCTCATTCGCCTCGGCGCCGCTGTTGCAGAAAAAGCACTTGCCGCCGAACGCTCGCTCGCTCAAAAGCTTCGCCAGCAGACCCTGCGGCTCGGAATAAAACGTATTGTCGATATGCAGCAGCTCGCCCGCCTGCCGGCGAATCGCCTCGACCACCTTCGGATGGCAGTGCCCTATCCCGCTCACCGCCCAGCCGGGAAACATATCCAGTATCTTGTTGCCGTCGGCGTCCCAGAGATAGCAGCCCTGACCCTTCACAATCACCCGCCCCAATCGCCCATAGTTTGCAATCACATACTTATCGAACATCTCTATCGTTTCCTGCGTCGTCATTTCCTTGCACCCATCAACCTAATCTGTCAAATCCAATCCACAACCAGCCAAATGTCATTGCGAGTACCTTACCTGATTCTCAGGATGCATGCAAAAGAAATTGTCATTGCGAAGGAGCGAAGCGACTGCGGCAATCTCGGCCGTCATACCGCAAAAACTTCTCTATTTTCTTGGGAGCGCAGCGAAGCAATCTAACCTGCATCCGTCTTTCTACCTCACAATTTGCGTCCCTATACCCTTGTCCGTATATATCTCTAACAGCAGCGAATGCTCGATTCGCCCGTCGATAATGTGCGTCTTTTTCACTCCGCCGTCCAGCGCCTTCAAACACGCCTCGACCTTAGGATACATCGGCTCGGTAATTATCTTCGCCTCTATCATCTCTTTTATCTGCGCTTCATTTAAACTTGAAACACAGCTTTGTTCATCGTTGATGTCGGTGCGTATCCCGTGCGTATCGCTTACGACGACGAGTTTTTCCGCCTCGACCGCCGCTGCCACCTCGCCGGCCGCACTGTCGGCGTTCACATTCAGATTGCCGCCGCTTTTGTCCTTCGCCACCGACGCGATAACCGGTACAGTGAAGTCCGAACACAGTGTCCTCAAAAGCCGGCCGTTCACCTCGATGACCCTGCCGACAAGCCCCAAATCGATTTTTCGCCCGTTCTCGCCCGCCAATCTCAACGGCTCGGCGAAGAGCACGCAGCTGCTCAGCGAATGCAGCCCCATCGCCCGGCAGCCCAGCTCGCCCAGCGTCCTGCAAATCGGCTCATTCAGCGTATGCACAAGCGTATGCTCGGCGAGCCGCAGCGTCCGCTCGTCGGTGTAACGTCTGCCCTGAATCCAGACCGGCTCAAGGCCCGCCTCGTTCATCGCACGCGTTATCGCCTTGCCGCCTCCGTGAACAATCACGGGTCGCATCCCCACCGTCGCCATAAATGCAATATCGGTCAACAGCTTTTTGCGAAGACCTTCGTCTTCGAGCACACTGCCGCCCAATTTCACGACCACTATTCTGCCGCGAAACTTCCGGATATACTCCATCGCCTCGATAAGACCGCGGGCCTTTGATATTGCCTCTTGCACTACAATAACTCCCGAAAACCGCCGTAAAAACAAACAGTATATTCCCCCCATCACCGCCCGTCAACCCATATCTCACTCTGTGGTATCTCACAAAGCGAACTGGAATAATATCATTGACCTCGACATCAGGGTATAAAAACCTGTTGATCTTTGAATATTAAATGGAACGCTGCTGCACAAGCAAAGCGAAGATGTCATTCCCGCGAAATTTATCTCCAAGGGAGCACCGAATCTACGCCTGTTCAAGGCGTTTCGCCCCCTCCCGCCTCCTCGCTGGTGATAGAACTTCACCGTTTCTTTAGTTTTTCAAACATCAAGTAAGATTCAGGTCGGTTAAATTACGAACACCATCAGCCCTGAAACTCCCCGAGTAGGACTCGAACCTACAACCTAGCGGTTAACAGCCGCTCGCTCTACCAATTGAGCTATCGGGGAACTAAACCCGAAATCCAATCCAATCTTACATTTACTGCATTCCATCTTGTTGTATTATCAAAAACCGCAGCGGCTCTGTCAAGTCACATTTCTGTTTTTACTATGATGACCGCCGTTACCGTGCAAATCGACAGGATTATTGGTTATCTCGCAGGTAAAAGGCCTGATAAATGACAGTCAAACCATTTCTATTCTCTGGACGTTGTCCCGAACGTAGTTGGTGGTTTGGATGGCCGCTCCACTGTCCATTATTTGCGGATTTGGGTTCCAATCCCCTCCTCTCCGGTAATTTTGTGTGGGCTTCGTAACTACGTACGGACGAGCACGCTGGAAAATTGTCCTTTAGAGGACTTCGTTCCTTAGATAATCCAATGCCTTTTCAACAGACAGTATTGACCTGGAGCTCCGCATTTTTTACCGCTGTTTTTTGTTTTGGCAGTGTAAAGAAGAACGTACTGCCTTGGCCCGGCTTCGATTTTAGCCAGACCTTACCGTCATATATTTCGACAATTTTTCTTACCAATGAAAGGCCTATGCCGGTGGCTTCAACCTCATCACGCCCGGCCAGTGTCTGAAAAATCTGGAAAATCGTTCCAAAATACTTCTCTTCAATCCCCGGGCCGTTGTCGGCAACACTGAACTTCCAGAAACCGTTCTCTTCGACACAGGCGATTTTGATTTGGCCCTGTGGTTTATCCATATATTTCACTGCATTGCTCAGCAAATTTTGGAACACCTGTATCATACGCGTTCTTTCACACATCACGACCGGTAATTCGTTTTCTATGCTTATTTCAATATTTTCCGGCGGAGCGACTTCGTCGATAGCTTCCTGAAGAACCTCATTCAGATTTACCTGCTTCTTTTTAACAGCCCGGCCAAGCTCGGAATATTGCAGAATTCCATCGATAAGCTTACTCATTCGTCCCACTCTTCCAACAAGCATATCAAGCTTTTCCCTGCTCTGCTCGTCTAACTCATCTCCACAGTCCTCGGATATCATACCGGCCAGACTTCCAATCGCTCGAAGCGGCGCCTTTAAATCGTGAGCTGTCGCGTGGGCAAAATCAGTAAGGTCACGGTTCGCCGCGTTCAGCTCTCCAACCGCTGCCTTTAAATTTTCATTACAAGTTTCCACCCCTTGCTCCGCCCGCTTGCGCTCGGCAATCTCTTTGTTAAGCTTGTCTATTGATGTAGTGCTTTCGTTCAAATTTCTGGTCATTTTATCAAATGCCCGCGAGAGTTCGCCGATTTCGTCTTGAGCTTTTGTGGCTACTTTATACTCCAGGTCGCCGGTGCCGATTATTTCGGCTCCCTTGCGGAGGTTATAAATCGGCGCGCTTATAATACTCGAAAGAAATCTGCTGACTATCAATACTGCGGCCAAGAGGGCAAAAAATACAATAATGAAGAATAATCTAACCGTCGCCAAAGATACCAGGGCTTCCTTCTCATCAATCTCTACACAAAGGCACCATGACATCTGGTGTATATGGTAGTGAGTTCCCAATACCTTGACCCCTCTGTAGTCGGTAAATAAGTGAGCTTCGTGTTTATGGGGCTTTGTGCCGAACCTTTTAATATCCTCAAAATACATTCTTGTATTTTCAGTATCGACTTTCTGCCTGAGAAAAGTATCCTTTATAAAACGAGAAGGCGTTATCATATAGCCGTATTTGTTTACGAGGTAAATATCGCCCGTTTTGCCTAATCCGGTTTTGTCGGTAACTATCTCATTCAGCGGCTCCAGTCCGACTCTGGTAACGATTACGCCTAAAAGCTCTCCTGTTTGGTGCTTTGTGAGCGGCGACGAAAAAGCTAAAGACTTTTGTCCTGTCACTTGAGAATTATAGGCATCTTTAATATAGGGCCCTTTCTTTGCGCCTAAAAAGCAAATATCATCGGACCTGTCCAGGCCAATCCTGCTCCTGTTGGTAGAAGCGATGATTTTGCCGTCTGTGCTTAAAATAAAGATTTCATCGACAGATTCCCTAATCGTTACTGTACTATCTAATCTCCGCAGAACGTCGTTTAACTTTTGGTCAAAATCTTCGTCATTCCTGTCTGCCAGCAAAAATCGCTCGGCGACAATACTTTTTGATAGTTGTTTAACCGCTTCCTTGTTCGCCTCCAAAAATGTCTCTATATGACTGGCTCTTGACTGGGCAATCGTATTCAGGTGAGGGTATATAGCTTTTTCCAAACTGTTTTTTGCTATAAAATGTAGCATCAGCAGCGAAATGCCCGCAAGAATCGCTATCGTTGTAAAAAATGAAAGGGTTATTTTACTTCGTATTTTCATAAAGGCCTCCGAGCAACATAGTATCGAACGCATTGTCGGCGTTCGGTTTCATTGATATTCTTCCGTTGGAAAGTTTAATCTCGGCGATGGTGTTGAAGGTTTCCAACCGCTCCTCGAATTTGTCTGTTGTAATCTGTCTTTTATAATCATCCCATCTAAGGCCTGTAACCTGCTTTCTATACTGCTCCGCTGTTATATCATAATAACCGGCAATAATTCCGCTTGCCTCGACAGGATGTTCTTTATAATACCCGACGGCTCTAAACCATCCCCTCATCAGCTTCTTAACCAGTTCCGGATTGTTTTTTACTAAATCTTCTCTCACGTTAAGCACGTCTATTATAATAGACGGCTCATCTTTGGTTGAAATCAGGATATGCCCGCCGCCTTTTTGTGCTGCTTTTGTCAACCAGGGCTGCCAGGTTACCACCGCGTCTGCTTCGCCCTCTACAAAGGCCAGCCACGCGTCTTCAGGCCTTCTGGGAATGATGGTTATGGTTATATCATCGAGTGACAGCCCCTTTTTATAAAATAGGTATGAAATAAAAGTCTCGCCGACATCGTCTCTTGAAAAAGCTACCTTTTTACCTGCCAGGTCCTCTACAGTTTGTATGTCCTTTGTCGCGACTATCCCGTCGCTTCCTATAGAATGGTCAATCTCCAAAACAGCCACTATCGGCGTATCCTGCGCCCTTTTGGAAACTAATAAATCAATTGTGCCCGCCTCGCAATCAAGCATGCCCAGCTTAAAGGCGTCACGTCTGGCTGAATCCAGCTGCTCATCGATAAAAACCAGCTCCATTCCCTCCTCTTTGAAAAATCCCTTCTCCTGGGCGAGATAAAGCGGGCCGTACCCTACCCATTTTTGAAAAGCAATACTGACTTTCTCAAGCTCTGCCTTTTCTGAACGCCGCCTGCAGCCGGAAAAAAATACGGTCACTAATATCAAAGTGATTATATGTGTACGAAACCAGCTACTCTTCAAATAACTCATAACGAGAGAAAAACTTATATTATTTTCTACTTTCATATTCTTACCCCCGTAAACCCGATAATCGTAACCACACCGGATATAACTGCTCAAATATGTCTCATCGATAACTCCGTGCAGCATATTTTGCTGGGCGTTACCGAACCCCGCTGCACTCAACAGGCGATTATCATCGATAGACTCTTACGGGCATCCATTTTTGCCCCCCATATAACCCCAATCAACCCCCTCGCTTGCTTTCACATTACACTTGCCTGCCAATTTTTCGGCAATACTTGCGTTCTACTTAACGCAACATTATCAGCCCATATTCTTCGGCTGAAACGCCCAATTTCAGTTGGCTTTATCGCCGGGCAGGCCGTATGTTATCGGTCGATGTGCCGGTGATAACAGATAATGGGAACTGATGATAACGGGAGCAGTGGGCTGTTGAAAAAGCCGGCGACGCAAACCCTGTTGTGGCTTTGCTTCACCGTGCACACCCTGACCGCCCTGAACTTCATAAATTCAAGTTTTTCAGCAATTACTTGGATTACTACACCTAATAGGTGCAGTGAATGCTCATTACCCTCCTCTGAAGCCAGATTCTTTTTTCGTGATTCGTTGCTCGTGGCCCGGGGCACATACCTCGAAAAAAAAATATGGCCGGACAACTTTAATTTCCTGACTAATCCTCTTGGCATCTTAATTGTTTTGGCCACCACAAAGCAAATTCCTCACGGAGGATCTTGTGATCTCTTTCTGGCTTTGTTAAGCGTTTCTCCGGTCTGGTACAAAATAAGATGTCCCAAAAGTATCCTGAAGCTATGCCCAAGTCGGTTTCTCGAATCAATTTCATGCCGCAAAGGAACCAATTACTTAAGCGTGCATAAGCTTGTTCTTTCAAAGGCGTGTCTAAATTTTGGAGCCACCTATCAAACTCGCTGAACCCTTCTTGGTTGAAATGCTTACCCCAGCTTTCAATATCCTCAACAACCAACAGAAGTTTTTTTAGTACACGAGTACTCGTAATCTCTGGATTTAGAAGTTCAAGATCATAACTATTATCAACTCTTTTCCATTTAAATTTCTTATATTTCATATTTTATTCCTTGTTTTATTGGCCAGCCGCCGTGGTCGTCGATTGTTTCATCGATCTGCTTCATTATTTTTATGGTTTCGCTTAGGGAAACCACTATTTTGTGGTAATATTCTATTCTAACAAATTTTATTTCCTTTGCACAGCTTGCCCGATACTCAGTTTCAACGTCATCTCCATTTCAACCAGAAACAGTATAAATCCTCACAAACACCCCGGTAAGAAAATCTTTGCGCCGCAGCGCACATATTCACTATTCAATAACCAATAACCAATAATCAATATTACGCCCCCACTGTTGGTGCATCTTGCCGGTCCTATGTACCGTTTCGGTCGGGGGCGGCCAAAATGGTCAATCGGTCTGTAATGTGTTTGTGCGCCGGGAGATGGGTACATTTTTCTTGTGCTCGAGCGACCACTCCGGCCGCTTTTGCGATAGTCGGCGTTGCATACCATAGGAAAAATAATCGTTCGCAACTGCTTTGAACGTAAAGACTTAAAAAAAAGTTTCCGTCGGGTGCCGTTCTGGCACATGCTTCGCAACTGTATCGACTTGAGTGGAATACCGCACTTGTGTGCATAGGCACTGCGGTTATAGCAGACGAAGCCAGGAAACGGAATGATTGTACTCGTTCAAGCAACAGTATTAACGGTAGGCCTTAACGGCAGAAACGAAGTTTTACGGCAGTTGCCGATACGATTGATAACAATGCAGTCCGGTCGAAGGGCTGCTCGTTCTTTGAAAACTGAAAGGGTCAACAGTGTTATCAGCAGATGGGACCTGGAAGATATGGCCGACGGGAAGTTTCTAAAGTTCTTCAGAGCCATAAGACCGGACATCCCGACGATAGCGTTTGTCAGGGCTTCGGACCCGCGGCAGGAAATCGCGGCGCGAAGTCTCGGAGTCGCTGCGGTGCTTACCGAAGACGCCGGCGACGAGCTGTTCCGGGACACGGTTGCGAACGTCCTTAAGCTCAAGGGCGCCGTCTCGATAAAAGCAATATCGTCTGCTGACGATACCGAAGAGCTGCTGCGAGAGAGATAAAATCAAAAAGCAGTCGGCTCTGATATAAGGGGACAGGGAGAACTTACTCTATCGGAGAGCGATACAGAGAGAGTTTGACCGTCTTAATGAGAGCGACCGCGGCTTTGCTATGCCGCGATAGTGATAAGCGCTCACGAAGAGTTTTCTCTCCCCAAGCTGGGCTTGATGACCGTAAAAAAGGAAAAAATCTATTTACCTTAAAGCGAGGTTGGCAGGCCCGGCAGAATGTAAGCACGGCAATTGTCGTGATTATGATACCAATTACAGTGATATCTACACATTTTCTCTCTCCCTCTTCGCTGGGTTTGATTGAACTCTTCTCCAAACCCAGCACGACAAAAACCACGGTCATGAACCGTGATGCACATAACAGATGTGTTGGATAAAACTACTCATTCTCTCTCCCCTTCTTCTGCTGGGCGAGCTTTTCTGCAAACCCAGCACGTTAACAGACACGGATTGCTGATTCCGTGATGAGTTTTGATGTTGTAGTACTAAATTAGCTCATTCTCTCTCTCTCCTTCTTCGCTGGGTTTGACTGAACTCTTCTCCAAACCCAGCGTGAATATTCGCACGGCTTTTTCGAAGCACGTGATAAAACAGGAGGTATTTTGGGTTAATGTGAAGCATTCTCTCTCCCTTTTCGCTGGGTTTGAACCGGTTACACAGAATTCGGCAAACCCAGCACGGCAACGATCGCGGCTCTGTGATGCCGTGATAATGATTGTGGGATTGCTCGCGGTTAAAAGGGGCTACTCCACCCCGTGTATTTTGGGAACGGTGATTGTGCGGTTGCCGCTGCCGAAAGCCGCAGCAATACAAGCTTTTAGTTAGAATAATCTTGTAGAAGTTGGTGAAAGTTACAGGGCCGAGCAGGTTGAGTCAGGACCTGCTCGGCCCGGTGTTTTTTTAAATGTGTCGAGCAAGGGCCGGCAGCTTGTGTTTTCCGGTGTTCGAGGCCGGCAGGGAACTATCAGGCGGATTTTGAGCCGCCTGAGCGGCGTTTTGCACGTTTGCCGGCGGCGGGCGCAAGCAGTTTGTAGAGCTGCTTTAACATTCTCTCTTCCTGTCGGGAGGGCAGCTTGAATCTAATATAGTAGCTGATGTTTTCGATGGACTGCATAATGCTTTGTTTTTGCCCTTTTGTGGGGGCGTGTTTGCGGCTGACGGCGGGCAGGGCCTGCTTGAGGCGTTCATCAACGATTTGCCGGACGACCTCGACAAAGCTGACATTGTCATAACTGCTCGTGAGCAGCTTGTGTCTTACCTCCGGCGGCAGCTCGACCCAGAGCTTCGCGGCGGCGGTCATAACGTGCTTGTTTTTGAAGCCCTTCGGGACTGTGGCCCAGAACTTGCTGCGCAGCTCAGCCGATACCCTGGCTGAGAGCAACTCTTCACGGTTTTCACCTTCCTGTATTAGCATAACACAAGCGTAGGTAAAAACGTATATGCGGCAAGTATAAACTTTTATGAATTTTTCGCGCTTTTTATTAACATTTTGCTTGACATTTGTTCTTTGTTATGGGATTTTGTCGGGCGTGGTATTGCCGGCGAAGAAGTGAGTTGTGTTTGTGCAGTGATATAGCAGGTGTGCAAATGACGGTTTCAGTGGATATTAAAGAGCTGGTAGCAACAGGGAGGGCTGGAGGTTTCCCGGTCGGATTTGGTGGCTGCTCCGGTGTTTTTTGGAACTGCCGGGGCTCGTCGCGGCAATGTGACGGCCCCGGCAGGGTATTTTATACCCTTAAGGGTAGTAGATACCTGCGAATAAGGACCGAAGACCACAGACGAGAGACGATTCAAGCTACTTACCTGCGGATAAACGGGAAAATGCAATCGAGGCCGGTATGCTCAAACTGAGCAGCGGCCGGTTTGAGGGTGCGAAAATCAAAAATAAAAATGCGAAATTGCGGCCTTGTCGTCCATAGGGGATATGGTGTCGGGCATTGTAAGGCCTGACTGAAACAAACAGGAAGGGACACTTCGGGCTGGGTTTTCCCCTGGAACGTCGGCTCTTGCCGGTTATCCGCAGGTGCCGGGTGCAGGCGGCAAGTGACTTTTAGCGGTCCGTGCGAGGGTCTTTGGAAATGGGAAATATCTTTGCAAGGTTTGTTACGTCCAGAACCTCTTTAATGGTCGGGCTGATGTTGCAAAACTCGACCTGGCCCCCGAGCTTGCCGATCTTCTCGCGTATTTTAATCAGGAGGGCAAAAATGGGTGTTGCCAGGAACCGCAAATTGGCAAAGTCCAGAACGACTCTCTGCTTTTGGGCCTTCTCCAGCAGGGGAAGGATTTGGGCCTCGAGTGTTT
>CAZPDW010000046.1:0-14392 GCA_964585535.1 uncultured Pirellulales bacterium | reverse complement strand
GTTAACGGAATCATCCATACTGGCCTGGTAGTAAACCGAGGGGCTACAGGTCAGGTCGCTGCCGAGGTCGAAGTCGGTAATAATTCCGAACAGAAAGTGCGACCAGTCGTGGTCGATGTTTGAGCCATCGACGGCACCCGGTGCGGCGCCGTCGTTGTAAACGAGGTCGGCGGAGAGATAGAAGACCTGTTCGGGTATTTCGGGAGCAAGGTTTGTCACTGTCCAGGGGTATATAACGCCGAGCAGGTGCATCCAGCCGCCGTTTTCGTTTCTGAGTGATTTGCCTTCGGATGGCCACATCCAGACAATGGTGTATCTCGGGACCAGCCCTGACGGAACGGCTTGCGGCCAGGCGAGCGTGAGGTTAAATTCCTGCATGTCGGCGGCGGTGGATGTGGAGCTTCCGCTCCTGGGCTCATCAGGATAACCATAGTAAACCCAGCCGACCTGATAGTCGGTGGCATAAGCTTCGCCCCGGGCACAACTGTTTTTGTAGTAAAGACCGAAATCGATTTCCTCGGCATTTTCCAGTCCGCCGCCGCCGGGTCTCGTCCAGCGAACGTCGGTTCCGAAGCCGGACTGAAACAGGTCGATATCGGCGCCGAGCTGGAATGCGCTGTGGCCGTGATAGACGTCGAAGCCGCGCCAGATATAGTTGCTGAGAAAGGTGAAATCAGCGCTTCCTGTAACGTCCGCCTGTTGAGCGTGGACGGAGCTGACCATACAAATTGAAAACAGTGTGATTAGTAACAGTGCCGGCTTTTTCATGCTCATTTCTCCTTAACAATTTTAGCTGACTTTTTATTTGTTTTACATTGTTTGGCTGTCCTCCGGGCTGAGACAATCGAGCCCAAAGCCAAAAACCAAATTAATCATACCGTAAGCACAAATCAAGTAGAAAAGAAATGCTTTCCGGGATTTTTTTGAGGTCCTTTTCGGGTTTTTCTGCGGCTAAAGACAAAAGAAGCCGGTTCATTGTCAAAACCGGCTTCTCCTGGTTATCGAAAAGATGCGGTTGCTTTTTAGAACTTGTATGTCAGAGTCAAACTTGCCCAGTTGATGTCGTGGTCGGGGCTGATACCATTGGTTTTGTCGTCTTCCATAGTAATCTGATGGTACAGTCCGGGGGTGAAGGTAACTCCGCTGCCGAGGTCGAAGTCGGTGGTAACACCCAGCAATATGTGCGTCCAGTCGCTGTCGCTGTAGCCGCCGTTGGGACGCGGGTCAACGCCGGCGTTGTAAACGGTCTCCACGTGGAAGTTGAATGTCTGCTCGGGAATTTCCGGGGCAAGATTCGTCACGGGCAGGGCGTAATCGAGCATAAAAACATGCGCCCAGCCGGCGTACGTTCCGCCGTTTGCGTTGGCGGCGCCGACAGCGGAACCGCTGTTGCTCGGCCAGCCCTTGATGATGGCGTAGCTCGGCACGAGTCCCTTGACGGCAAGAAGCGCCGGGAAAGAAACAGCGGCATTGAATTCCTCAAGGTCCCAGCTGGCTCTGCTGTGGCTGCTCATATCAGGATAGTTGAAGTACGTGTAACCCAGCCGGTATTTAGTTGCGTAAGTCTCTTCGTCAAAGACCGAACCAAGGTAGTAGATGCTGTAGTCCCATCGCTCGTTTTTCTCGTAGCCGCTGGAGTTGGCGCGGTGGCCGATAACGTTGACGTGGAAGCCGGTCTGCATAAGGTCTAAATCGACAAAGGGATGGATACCGCTCTTGTCGCCGAAGACCGTAACGCCGCGCCACATATACTTCGTGTCATAGGTGACGCCGACGGTTCCGTGCAGGTCACGCTGCTGGGCCTGTGCGAGCGTCATTGTGCTTAACAACACCACTACAGCTAACAGAATTGTTTTTTTTACTGTCATGCTCATCTCCTTAAAAAACGTTGTTCAAATTTTTTCACTTACACTCCAATTCATTTTTTGGTTACACCTGACCGCTACCACTTGCCGGATTTTCTTTTTTCGGCCGGCGGCAGGTTTTTTAACACCGCGGTGAACTTTTCAAGGTCCTGCTGCGGAAGCTCGTAGTCAATGAGCTTACCGGCCATATAGGCGTCGTATCCGCTGAGGTCCATCAGCCCGTGCCCGCTGTAGTTGAAAAGGATGACTTTTTCTTTTCCTTCTTCTTTTGCCTTCAGGGCTTCGTCGATGACGGCTGCGATGGCGTGGCTCGTTTCGGGGGCACAGATGGCGCCTTCGGTACTGGCCCAGGTCATAGCCGCTTCGTAGCATTTGATTTGGTGATATGCCCTCGGCTCGAGGAGGCCCTCGACGATGGCCTGGCAGATGAGCGGAGCCATACCGTGATAGCGCAGGCCGCCTGCGTGTATGGGCGGCGGGATGAAGGCATGGCCGAGCGTGAACATTGCCAGCAGCGGGGTTGTGCAGGCGGTGTCGCCGAAGTCGTATGCGAATGGGCCGCGCGTCATCGTCGGACAGGACTCGGGCTCGACCGGGATGATTGCGATATCTGCGCCGCTGATTTTTTCGGCGACGAAGGGAAATGACAATCCTGCGAAGTTGCTGCCGCCGCCGGCACAGCCGATGACGACATCGGGCAGCTTTTCCCCTGCGAGCTTGAGCTGCTTCTTTGCTTCGAGGCCGATTATCGTCTGGTGCAGCAGGACGTGATTAAGAACGCTTCCGAGTGCATAACGCGTTTTTCCCTTAGGGTCGGTGACGGCTGCTTCGATTGCCTCGCTAATGGCGATACCGAGCGAGCCGGGGGTGTCGGGCATCTCTTCGAGGACTTTTCTGCCGGCATTTGTCTCGGTGCTCGGGCTTGCTACGCAGTCGGCGCCCCAGACCTGCATCATAGTCTTTCTAAAGGGCTTCTGGTCGAAGCTGATTCTGACCATAAAGACCTTACATCCGAGTCCGAGGATTTTGCATGCGAAGGCCAGCGCGCTACCCCACTGACCGGCGCCGGTTTCGGTGGTAATATTTTCGATACCAAACTGCTTGTTGTACCAGGCCTGTGGAACGGCGGTATTGGGCTTGTGGCTCCCAGGCGGGCTGTAGCTCTCGTCCTTGTAGTAGATTTTGGCTGGGGTATCGAGGAACTTTTCGAGATAGACCGCCCTTTTCAGCGGGCTCGGCCGCCAGCGGTAGAGGATGCCGAGGACTTCTTCAGGGATGTCTATCCAGCGGTCCTGGCTTACCTCCTGCTCGATAAGGTTCATAGGAAAGACTGGTGCGAGCATCTCGGGGCCGATGGGCTTGCCGTCAGGGCCTAACGGGGGCAGCAGCGGTGTGGGCAAATCCGCGGCCAAGTTGTACCACTGTCGGGGAATATCACTTTCCTTCAACTGAATCTTGATTTCCATAGTTTCTCTCCAAATGGCATAGTTTCGATTTCGTCGGCGTATAAGTCTTTAGTTAATAAGGAACGAAAACGGGCCTGTCAAGCAAATTTCTGTGAAATTTTTGCGTTATGCAGCTTCGGTAGCCGGGCGTATAATGTATTTTATGGGTATGGGCAAGGGTGATAATACGCTTTTTGGCGGGTCTGAGCGGGCAAATGTGGCTTCTGCGGCCCCTCTGGCGGTGCGGATGAGGCCGAGAAATCTCGACGAGTTCGCCGGTCAGGAGCATTTCATTGGGCAGGGCAAGCTCCTGAGGAGGATGCTTGAGGCGGACGCATTGAGCAGCTTGATATTTTACGGCCCGCCGGGGGTTGGCAAAACGTCCCTGGCAATGGTAATCGCGAATCAGACGAGGGCGGAATTTGTCTATCTCAGTGCGCCGGCGGCGAGCGTAAAGGATATCCGGCAGATAATCGCCGGGGCACGGGACAGATTAGCCGGCTCGCGGCAGCGAACGGTACTGTTTATCGACGAGATACATCGTTTCAACCGGGCGCAGCAGGACGTCCTTCTGGACGATGTCGAATCGGGAGTGCTTATACTTATCGGTGCGACAACGGAGAACCCGTATTTTTCGCTTAACTCGCCGCTTGTTTCTCGAAGTACGGTATTTCATTTCGAGCCGCTCGAGCAAAAGCACATACTGGAGCTGTTGAGCCGTGCGTTGGGTGATGCAGAGCGGGGGCTTGGCGGGTACGAGATTGAGGCCGAGGCCGGGGCGCTGAAGTATTTGGCGGTGATGAGCGGCGGTGATGCGCGAAAGGCGTTGACGGGACTTGAGGTGGCGGTTCTATCGCAGGCGGCCCGGGAGGAGGGCAAGAAAGTCAAGGTTGATGTGCAGACGGTTAAAGAATCGATTCAGCAAAAGACGATGGACTATGATGGAACGGGCGATACTCACTACGATTTGGCCAGCGCTTTTCAAAAGAGCATGCGCGGCAGCGACCCGGACGCAACGGTATATTGGCTTGCGAGGATGATAGCGGGCGGCGAGGACGTTCGTTTCATTGCCAGGCGGATAGCGGTTTGTGCGGCCGAGGACGTGGGCAACGCCGACCCGACGGCGACGGTATTGGCGGCCGCTGCGGTTCAGATATCGGAGTTTGTCGGACTGCCCGAGGCCCAGCTTGCACTGGCTCAGGCGGCTGTTTACATTGCCTGTGCACCGAAATCGAATGCGTCCGCTTCGGCGATATGGAAGGCCGTTTCGGACGTGAAAAGTGAGCCGACCAGGCCCGTGCCGAAGCATTTGAAGGACAGTCACTACGCCGCTGCGAAGAAAATGGGATACGGGGCCGAGTACAAGTATCCGCATAATTACCCCGACGGCTTTGTGGCGCAGGAATATCTTCCGGGCGAGGCAAGGGGCAGGTATTATCAGCCGAAGCCGGCGGGGTACGAAAAAAATATCCGGCGTTATTTACAACGGCTCGAAAGCTTGATACAAACTAACAAATCGAAAGGGCACGGGCAACCGCCCGAATCGCCGGACCGGTCAGGGGTGATACGAGGTTAGTATGGACAAAGGTCAGTTGCGGCTGGAGCTGCAGAAGCTGCTTCTCGAGATTTCGGCTCAGGAACGTGCGGAGAAAAGCCGCAGTGCCTGCCGCAATCTTATTTCGACTGCGGAGTTCAAAGCGGCCTCCGTGGTTATGCTCTATTTGTCTCTTCCGCACGAGCTTGATACATCGGAGGCAATCCTGAGCGCCTGGCAGCTCAACAAGACAGTTGCGGTTCCGAAGGTATCGTGGCAGCAGAGGCATATGATACCCGTTCGGATAAATTCGCTTGAGACCGGTTTTTCGTCTGGGACATCAGGTTTGCGAAACCCGATAACGGGAGTTCCTGTTCCGTTCGGGCAGATTGATTTGGTGGTTACTCCCGGACTGGGTTTCGACAGGTGCGGCAACCGGCTGGGCCGGGGCGGCTCGTATTACGACAGGTTCTTTGCCAGCCCCCAACTGCGGGCGGCACGATGCGGGCTTGCTTATTCCAGGCAGGTCCTCGATAGTGTGCCGGTAACGGAGCACGATATAGCGGTGGATTTTTTAGTCACGGATGAGCAGGTGCTGTATTGTGACCATCCCGGCATGACCGGACGTGAGAAGAATGAGCATTATGGGTAGTAGTTTGGACAGGAGAACAAAATGGTCCGTTATCCGGCAAGTACTTATCAGAGGCGAAAGAGACGGATTCGCAGGTTGACATATACCATAGTGGTTCTGGTGGTCGCCGCCGCTGTGGTTTTTTATTTTTATAGCAGCAGACGCGGGCGGGAAAGTGCGGCCGACAATACCGTCTCCGAGCCGGTCGTCGAAGAGGTCGTTTCGACGGCGGCACAGGAGCAGACGGTACAGCAAAAAGATGCCGGGCCGGAGCCGACCAAAGTCATCGTACCCGAGCCGGTCGTCGAGCCGCAGCCGGCTGCCGTAGCGGTTGAGCTTGCCGCCGAGCCGAACGAGACCGTTGCCGGGCTTATTGCCGGGGCGATGGCGCTGCTGGATGAAAAACCGGCAAAGATAATAGAGGCACGAGACCGGCTTAACGAGCTTCTGCCGAGGGGCCAGAGTGAACGGCAGAGGGCCTTCATAAAACAGCAGCTTGCCGAACTCTCACAGCAGTGGCTGTTCAGCAGGCAGATATTCAGCGAGGACCGGCTCTGCCGGGATTACAGGGTAAAACCCGGAGATTTGCTCTCGAATATAGGTAAAGAGTTCAACGTCCCATACCAGATTCTTATGCAGATAAACAAGATAGCAAAGCCGGAGGTGCTGCAGGCAGGGACGGTGATAAAGGTCGTCAACGGCCCATTTCATGCGCGGGTATATCGCTCGAGCTTTACGATGGATTTGTTTCTGCAGAACACTTACGTTCGCAGCTTCGCCGTCGGGCTGGGCAAGCCCGGGATGGAGACACCTACGGGCAGATGGCGTGTGAAGCCGGGCGGTAAGCTTGTCAAGCCGACCTGGACGGACCCCGTCAGCGGAAAAACATTCCTGCCCGACGACCCGGATTATCCGCTGGGCTCGCGGTGGATAGGGCTCGAGGGAATCTCCGGACAGGCCGTAGGAAGAACCGGCTTTGCCGTCCACGGCACAAAGGACCCCGAGCAGATAGGAACGGCCGGTTCGCAGGGCTGCATACGGCTGCATAACGGAAATGCAATTTTGATGTACAAGCTGCTGATGCCCGGCGTCTCGCTCGTGGACGTAGTGGATTAGGCGCTGAAATGGCCGGCAGGACGCTTGAATTAAGGGATTGTATCGGCGTAACCAATGGACCAGGGAACGGTTAAACTTGAGCGAAGGGCCGGCTTCTGGGCGTGGACGGTCTCGATAGCCGTTCATTTGCTTGTTCTGGCGGTGTTAGCGGCGGCGAAGTTCTCGCCCCCGAAGGCCGATGCGCTGGTGTATCCGGGCGCAGTGGCTAAAATGAGCGGCATACGAAAGCTTGCCGAGACGCCGAGAGTTATCCCCAAGCCGAAGATGAGCAGGGTCAAGCCGCAGGGTGGTTTGCTGAGCGGCGGTCCCGGCTATTCGGATGAAGGACAGATTTTTGACATTGGAAAAGCCGACGACGGCGGTTCAGGCGATTTGACGGGGCCGGTGGCTTCGGAGGATATTTTCCGGCTGGAAGATGCAGATATTCTGCCGGACGGGGTTGATTTTTTCGGCAGCCGAAGCCGGGGACGCAGAATTTGTTACGTTGTTGACTGCTCGGGCAGTATGCGAGGTCTTTTGGGCCGGGTCAAAACCGAATTGGCTAAGTCGATTGGCGATTTGCAGCCCGACCGGTATTTTGCGATAATTTTCTTCGGCGGCGGGACAGTTGCATTCGGCGACGGTAAGCTGACACGGGCGACGGAGCATGCCAAGAAAAATGCGCAGCAGTTTATCGAATCTGTTGAGCCAAAGGGGACAACGAATGCCCTGACGGCGATTGATACGGCTCTGCAGGTTCGTGACGGCCGCGGCGAGGGCGCCTCGGTCATCTATCTTCTGACGGACGGCTTTGAATTGGGCCGGGGCGATGCGGGCAGGTTCTGCGACAGGGTCGCAACGCTGCGAAGGAGTTTTGCACCGGCGGTGAAGATAAATACAATCGGGTTCTGGCCGAGCAGTGAAGACGAGATGGTGCTGGAGAGGATAGCAGCGTCAACCGGCGGCGAATTTATTCTCGTCGCAGACGGTGACGGCTGAGGATGATTTTTGAACTGCCGGGAGGCAATGGTGTCAAAAGCGTTTCTGTTAAAGGTGTTTTTTCTGGCGATTGCATTAGCGACGGTGCTGGCGGTGATAGCTGCAAGCATGCGGGGCGGTGTGCCTGCGCCGGGTGTTAATGACGGTGCTGAGCGGTCGTTCTTCGAGCAGTTTGTGACGGCGGGTGGGCCCATAGTCTGGTTCATCCTGCTGCCGATGTCAATCGTTATGGTTTATTTGGCGGTGCGGTATTTTCTTACGATTCGCCGCAAGGTGCTTTTGCCCGACGGCGTCGGCGCCGAAATCACCGTCCTTGGCGGGCGGCTCGGCCCGGCTGAGCTTGCCGAGGCGATTGCCGGCGAGCGGGACCTCGTCAGCAGGGCGATTTCGAGTGCGGTGCGCCGAGGCGGCGGCGACTGGTTTCGGATGCGCGATACGCTCTTCGAATCGCTCCAGGAGCAGACGTCGGCCCTTATGCGTCGGATAGAATGGCTCAATCTGATTGGCAACGTTTCGCCGATGGTCGGGCTTTTCGGGACGGTGTTCGGGATGATAAAGCTGTTTAACGCGATTGTTCTGGCGGGCGGCCAGCCGCAGCCGGCACAGTTGGCGGACGGCATCTCCATTGCATTGGTGACAACCTTCTGGGGACTTGCCATTGCGATACCGGCTCTGGCGCTGTACGGGGTGTTCAGCAATCGCCTTGAGACGCTGGCCAATGAAGCGGTTACAGAGGCGGAAAGTGCGCTGGCGAAAGTCAGGCGAAGATTTGAAAAGCAAAGACGCGAGTCCCTCGGGGGCGAGCGGCCGAAAAGACAACTGCGCCGTATTGAAGAAACCAAGCAAAAGGGCGGGCGTATCGAACGCCGGCCGGGCGTTCAGCCGAGCCGGTGAGTTTGGACCAATCAATGTCTGTAAAGGTTTTTAATCAGTTTCGCCGTTCCAACGGGCCGGCGTCATTCAATTTGACGCCCGTGATAGACATTGTTTTCCTGCTGATAATATTCTTTTGCGTGGTCTCTCATTTTATCGAGGCGGAAAATTTCCCCGTTGCTGTGCCGGACGGCTGTAACAGGGCGCAGAGCGATACCGGCCCGGCCGGGGAATTGACTACGGTAACGATTATGAAGACCGACGGCGGCAAGGCGGAGTTTGCGGTAGGTGCGGAAAAGGTGTCGGCGGCGGATTACGGCGAAATTGCCGCTCGGCTTGCAGAATTGATAGACAGCCGATTAAAAGCCAAGCCGGCCAATGACAGGGTCATAACACTGCGCGTCGATAAGGACGTCTGCTACGCCGATGCCCAGTACGCACTGGCCGCCATCGCCGAAAGCACCGCAACCGACATTCGCTTAGCTGCCCTGAAGGATATACACAGCGCCGCTGAATAGTCGCATAAGGGGTCAATCAGGCCGGTTTGCCAAAGGGCCGGGGCGCCTTTACTTTTACCGCCGCCCTATGGCGGGCGTATTCCTTTCCCAAAATGTGCCGTCTTTGAAGCCCTGGATGGACTTGTCGGTCTCGGCGAGGTGAAGGCGTTTTGCGGCGAGCAGGCAGAATTGTTTTTCGATTTCGACACCGAAGAATCTTCGGCCCAGTTTTTTGGCGGCAGCCAGTGCCGAGCCGGTGCCCGCGAAGGGGTCGAAGACAAGCTCGCCCGGATTTGTGCTTGCGAGGATGAGCTTGGCTAAGAGCTTTTCCGGCTTTTGGGTTGGGTGGTCGGTATTCTCGGGCATCGACCAGAACGGGACGGTGATGTCGCTCCAGAAATTAGACGGATGGGTGAGGCGGAATCGGCCCTGCGCCGTTTCGTCCCAGCCCTTCGGTGAGCCGTCGCCGCGGGTATAGGGGGCGATGACCCGGCGTTTGAGTTTTACGGCATCGACGTTAAAGGTGTAATCGTTTGAGACGGTTGCGAACCATATATCCTCCGAGCAGTTTTTCCAGTTCTTCCTGGCGCCCCGGCCTTTTTCCCTTTCCCAGGTGATACGGCTGCGGACCCTGAGATATTTTTCGAGGACGATGTGAACGGCGGTCGAGCTGTGCCAGTCGGAGCAGACGTAAACAGAGGCGTCTGGTGTCAGCGTCGGCAGCAGCTTGACGAACCAGCCCTCGAACCAGCGGGTATAATCGCTTAAGCTCTTTTTTTTGAAGCGGGTTTTTGCAAAGGATTTGTTGAGATTGTAAGGCGGGTCGAGGATGAGCAGGTCGGCGAAACGCCCCGGGAGCAAATCGAGGATTTGTAAGAGGTCGTGGTTGGCGATTTTGTTCTCGATGTCACCAATGCCGGCGGGCCTGTCGATAGTAATTAGGTCTTTGGCGTAGATTGCTTTTTCTTTTTGCGTGAGGGTGATGGTACGATTTCTTCTGGCCCGGGGCGTGGCCACTGTAGTATCCTTTAAGCGGATTCCTTTTTGGGTGGTTTTTGTTTTGCCGAGGCGAGAGCGGCCTTGCCTTCGACAATCTTTTTGGTGATGACGTACTTTGCGGGTTTCGACTCTTCAGGAAGCTGGTACATCAAATCGACCATAAGCTCTTCGGCGATTGCACGCAGTGCCCTTGCGCCGGTATCGCGCTTGAGGGCCTTTTTCGCCAGAGCGTGCAGGGCGTCTTTGGTGAATTCGAGCCGGGCGTCCTCCATCTCGAAGAACCGCTTGTATTGTTTGATAAGGGCGTTTTTCGGTTTTGTGAGGATGTCGATAAGGGCCTTTTCGTCGAGTGCGGCCAACGTGGTGATAACAGGCAGCCGGCCGACCATTTCGGGAATCATCCCGTATTCGATGATGTCTTCTGGTATGACCTGGCTGATGATGTCACTGTACTCGCTTTTTTTGTCGCTCTTGCCGGAAAGCTCCGAGTCAAAACCAATCATCTTCCTGCCGAGCCGTTTCTTGACGATATTTTCCAGCCCGATGAATGTCCCGCCGCAAATAAACAGTATGTGTGCGGTATCCATCTGGATGTAGGACTGTTCGGGGTGTTTTCTGCCGCCCTGTGGAGGAATGTTTGCGATGGTCCCCTCGAGCATTTTCAGCAGCGCCTGCTGGACGCCCTCGCCGGAAACATCGCGGGTTATGGATACATTCTGATACGTTTTGCCGATTTTATCTATTTCATCGACATAGACGATTCCGCGCTGGGCGGCCTCGATGTCGTAGTCGGCGGACTGGAGCAGCCGAAGCAGAAAGTTCTCGACGTCTTCGCCGACGTAGCCGGCTTCGGTAACGGTCGTGGCGTCGCAGATTGCAAACGGCATGTCAAGAAAATGAGCGAGCGTGCGGGCCAGCAGCGTTTTGCCGCAGCCGGTCGGGCCTATGAGCAGCACGTTGGATTTGTCGATTTCGATGTCGCTGTCGGCGCTGTCGGCGTGCAGCAGCCGCTTGTAGTGATTGTGCACGGCGACCGAGAGATACTTTTTCGCGTGCTCCTGGCCTATGACGTACTGGTCGAGATACTCCTTAATTTCTCTGGGCTTGGGCAGCTGCCTGATGTTCAGGGCCTGGCGGACAAGCTGCTTTTTGTTTTGCTGGATGATATTGTGGCACAGGTCAACACATTCTGGACAGATGAAGACCTTGTTCGGGCCCTCGATGAAGGCATCACTTTTGCCACCCGAGCGGCCGCAGAAGCTGCAGATTGCCCTGTTACTGTTACTGCCTGTTCGCTTAGCCATTATTTCGTTCCGGTATTATGGTCCTGACTACTTCGGTATCCGATGTATTATAATTCGGTCATTCGATTTGTGCAACTTAATTACGGATGTTCTGCGTCCGGGGGGTTTTTCGGCACTTATAGAGGACCGTGCCGTTTTCGTCGTAGAAACCGAATGTGAGGGTGGGCATTGTCTTTGCCGTCCGCGGCCTGACGGTAACAACAAGGAAGCCGCCTGAGGCGGGCTGTTGGAAGTACGGCTGTTTAATCAGGGCTTTAGGGTCGGTTGATTCGCCGTCGCCGGGTTTTCTTCCGATGCGGGCGTTGCCGTCAACGAGCGCCCCGCAGGAAAATTCCTCGAAGCCGCTCGGGTGGATGGAATGATACTGCCAGTGGCGGTCACCGCAGATGATGTAGAAGCCCTTTTTCAAAAAGGCGTTTTCGGTGAGCCAGCCGAAGAATTCATCGCCTTCGTGCCTGAACCCTTTTGGATTGGTGTGGTTGTCGGATTTATAGGCATCGTCGGGGCCGACCATCGGCGTAGGTGAGATGAGGATTTTGAACGTCGCTTTGCTTTCGAGCAGTGTTTTTTTCAGCCAGGCCTTCTGTTCTTTTCCCCATATAGTTTTTTCGGAGCCGTCGGCCATGTTATTCGGGCTTCGGTAGTCGCGTCCCTCGACAAGCCAGATTTGCAGCAGCTTATTTATCTGATGGGTTCTGTAGGTGACGGCGTTTGACTCTGTTGGGTCGAGGACGGGAAGCTGTTCGAGAAAGGTTTTTTTTGCGAGTTGCGGTAAAGGCGGCCTGTTGGTTGTATTGTCGCAGTCGTTGTAGCGGTAGTCGTGGTCGTCCTTTTCCCAGTAGGTGGCAACTTTCGCAAAAAGGTCAATGTAACGGTGCTGGGTGAACTGCTCGTGCCATTTTTTTCTCAGCTCGCTTTGGCTTTGGGCGGGTTTTGCCTTGGGATTATCGTAGTACACGTTGTCGCCGGTGCCGACAAAGAAGTCGGGGTGCATTTGGTTTATAGTTACAAGGGCGGGATAGCCGAGCTTTTCGTCGGGACCTCTATAGGGCGGCCCGCTGCTTGTGCCATAGTGGAATGCAGCATAATTCATACCGGTAACGACGACAAACGTAACTTTGCTTTCGACATCGGGGCCGTCGAGTGTCTTGAAGGTACAGGTACCGGCTCTCTTGAGGTGATTTTTCTCAGGCCCGTAGAGCAGACGGTAGTAGTAACGGGTGCCGGGGCGAAGGTTATCTATTCTTTGCTTTACGATAAAATCGTTTTCGGGCACGGCTCTTACGCAGGGTGTTTTGTGCGAGTTTATAAAGAGTGCATTGTCGGCTATCTCAAAGCGGGCGATGCCGGTCGTTCCGGGGACGTCGCCATCTATCGGCCGAGAGCTTTGTGTGAGCCGGCTTTGCAGAATGATGCTTGACGCGGTCGGCTCGCCGGCCATCCGGCCCTGGGCGAGGTGAATGTTTGATGTTAGTACCTGCGGGGCGCACGACATACCTGCAAACAGTAAAAATAAAACAAGAGCTTCGGCCTCAAATTTACGTCCGTCCACCGGACCATCCTTTCTCGAAGAAAACCGGCTCGTCAGAATAAGACTTTGCATTTTAATCTGTGGGCATTTGCTTTAGCAAGTGGAGTTTTTCGGCCCAGGGCGGCGGGATATGTTTGAATGTATTTTCGAGGACCTCGATTGTGTGTATGATATTTCGTTTTCCCGCGTTGGGCGGTTGTGCCAAGCAGTACAGTTCGTAGTATTTCGCCCGCCACCACTGCCAGCTTCGCTCGTCCGGTGAGGGTTCGTCGTCTCGGCGGATTCGGGCAATCTGTGCCCACAGTTCCGCCGCCCGCTCGAATTTACCCTCGGCGCCGAGCAGCCGGGCACGGCAGCGCAGCCAGTTTACATCGTCCCGCTTTTCGCAGGTGCTTAGCGTCCTTTCAATTTCATCAAAATTGCTCTTTTGGGGCTTTGCCGCCAGGAGATTGAATTCGGCCAGAATCAAAGAACTGCGGCGGCTGCGGACGAACCTGTCGGCGTACTCTGCTAACCGGATGCAATTGCGGAGCATCGTATCGGGTTTGCCGGCGCAGCTTTCGCCGGGCTCGCAGTTGTCGAGTACATTCGAGAGCAGCTCGACGATTTGCGGAGCGGCCGAACCGCTCGAATCGGATGAGACGACATCGGCCATAAGCTGAACGGCCTGTTCCAGCCGGCCGGCTTGCTGAAGTGCCTGCGATTTGAAGAGCTTGGACATCGCAAAGCCGCTGAGAATGGGATTGTCCAGCAAATCCAGAACCTTCCGTGCGGATTGTTTGTCGCCGAAATCGAGCAGGGTGCGGCAATACAGGTATGCCGCCTCGTCCCGCACGAGAATGCACCCGGTATCGCCGGGCGGGCAGTTGCAGTCGAGGGTAAGGATTCGCAATTCTTCGAGAATGGCGTTTTGCTGAACGGCGGTCTCCGGCTGATTCAATTGTTTTTTTATCAGGACTAATCTCGCCCTGTTACGTTCCGGCCCCGTGGGTCTTTGTGCGATTTTTTCGAGCAGCTTTTCCGATTTTTGCTCTTGGCCGCAGCCGTCCAGCACGAGCGCGTGCAGATATTCGAGCCGGGGGTCGATTTGGCCGGCGGCGATTTCGGCGTAGTTGTCAAAGGCATCGACGGCCGGCCGGCAGTTGTCCGGGCTCTTCTCGTATAACCGGTAGGCGAGCCGGGCGGCCTCTTCGGCGATTTGGCCCGGCTCGATATCGAGCCGGACGGATTTGTGCCGCTGCTGAAGGCCGCTCGCCTTAATCAAAAGTTCGACCGCACGTTCGGGTTCGATGTGCGAAAACGCCGCCGCCGATGCGTACAGTACCGCCGGTCGCTGGAATTGTTCTCCTGCGGCGATATGCTCCAGAAGAGTACGGTATTTCCCCGCCCCTGTTGCAGAAGCGGCCTTTGCGGCAAGCTCGGCCTCGACGGCGGTGATTTTCGTGAGGTCGGGTTCGTTAGTATCGCTCTGCTCGGCAGCGTTTGACAAATCGGCGAGTATGAGCTGAGCCAGGAGGGTCTCTATGTTCGGCCAGAGAGATAGCGTTTTTTCGAGGGCCTGGGGAGCGTATCGTCGTTGCAGGGAGGCGAGGGACAGAACGAGTTCGATGTCGTCGCGG
>CAZPDW010000045.1:0-14614 GCA_964585535.1 uncultured Pirellulales bacterium | reverse complement strand
AACGGGATACTGAACGTCTCGGCCAAAGACTTAGGCACGGGCAAACAGCAGTCTATCGAGATTAAGTCCAGCTCGGGGCTCAGCGAGCAGGAAGTTGAAAAGATGAAGACCGATGCCGAGGCGCACGAGGCCGAGGACAGAAAAAAACGGGAGGTCGTCGATTTGAAGAACCAGGCCGACCAGCTAATCTACTCGACCGAAAAGACCCTCAAAGAGCATGGCGATAAGGTCAGCGGCGAGGTCCGGGGCAAAATCGAAGGCGCCATAAACAACCTCAAGGAAGTGGTCAAGGGCAAAGACGCCGAGGCGATAAAGCGGGCGATTGAAAATCTCGGCACCACCGGCCAGGAGTTAGGCAAGGTCCTTTACGAAGAGGCCGCCAAAAAATCGGCGGCAGGGCCGGCGCCGGGGCCAACGGACCAGACAGAGCAACAGACGCCGCCGCCACCCGAAGACCAGGGCAAAAAGAAGGGCGACGACGTAATCGACGCAGAATTCGAGGCCAAAGACAAGTAATTGCACCAAACCAACCAGCCGCGAGCGACGGGTCACGAGCGACGGACAACGGTCTATTTGCCGATGCAGAAGTGTGAGAAGATTGTTTCGAGGATTTTTTCGTCGATGTTGTGCTGCTCGATGCCGGCGATTTGGCTGTAAGCGGCCCTCAACAGCATCGCAGCGACCTCGTCATTGCCTGCCTTTAGCTCATCGGCGGCATAGGTGATGTTCTCAACGGCATCGGTGACGGCCTTTCGATGTCGGGCGGTCAAGGCGATATCGTATCGCGTATCGCGCATCGCGTATTGCGTATTGCGATGTTCGTCGGCTGCCGGTGTCGCTGCGGCGATAATTTTCCTGTCGATGGCGTCTTTGAGATGCTGCAATCGAGTACCGAATTGAGCGGAGACGCCGAGAAAATCGGTGCCGAACAATTCGTTAAGTACTGCGAGCCGCCTGTCAAGCTCTTCCGGCGAAAGCAGGTCGGTTTTTGTGGCAACGGGTATAAGATTCTGCGGTTTTATAAGCTCAAAGATTGCGAGGTCTTCAGCCCGGTCGGCCTTTGAAATATCGATGCAGAACAGCACCACGGCGGCATTGCGCAGGGCCTCGGCGGCGGCCTGCCGGGCTAATCGGTCGATTATCGTCTCGCTGTGCGTTACCAATCCGGCGCAGTCAAACAGAACGCACCGGCAGCGGCTCAGCACAAGCTCGCCCGTGAGCACGTCCCTGGTGGTCTTCGGCTCGGCTGAGACGATGCTCCTGTCCCTGCCGAGCAGCTTGTTGCCCAGCGTGCTCTTGCCGGCATTGGGCGCGCCGGCGACGCCGACGGCCGGCAGGTCGAGCAGCCCCTCGAAACGGATTGAACTATCAAGCAATTTCTGCAATTCTTCTTTTAGCCCGGCGAGCCGGCTTAACGCCTCGGCCCGGCTGATAAACTCGATGTCCTCGCCGCTGAAATCCAGGCCCGCCTCGATTTTAGTCAGGGTATCCAGCAGCAATTCGCTTATCCTTTGCGTGCACTCTGCGAGCCGGCCCGACAGCAGCTTCTCGGCGGCGGCTAACTGGAAACGGTTCGAGCCGGTAACGATTTCGTTGACCGCCTCTGCCTGGGCCAGGTCGATTTTGTTGTTGAGGTATGCCCTTGCAGTGAACTCGCCCGGCTCGGCCGTTCGCAGGCCGAGCTTGAGCAAACCGCTCAGCACGGCGGATGTTACGGAAGAGTTTGCCCAAAAGTGAATTTCGGCCAGGTCGTCGCCCGTGTACGAATTGGGCGAACTGAAAAAATACAGTGTCGCGTCGAGCTTAAGCTGATTTGTAACGGCAATTTTCCCGGGAATGAGCCGGGCCTCTTCCAAAACGGCGGGGCTGAATACCTTCCGGGTAGTCTCAAAGGCGCCGGGCCCGCTTATACGGACAATCGTCCGCTGCTCTGAACCGGGCGAGCTTACGGCGACAATTGTGTCGTCGAGTTCGTACATCGTACATCAAAGATGGGACAAATGGATTCCTGCCTGTGCAGGAATGACAACTTTGGAAACTTTCGCTACATTTTGTAGAACGGTTTCGGCTTTTTCTTTTTGACTTTGCCGCCCGTCTTTTTGGTTACGGGGACAAGGCTCTGCGCCTCGGCCTGCTGTTTTTCGCGGATGTGTTTTTTGATAACGTACTGTTCAATCACGCCGGCGAATACACTGGACATAATGTACAGGTTCAAACCCGATGGGGCCTTGTATAGCATCAGCGGGAACAGAATCGGCATCATAACCATCATCATTTTCTGCTGCTGGGCAACCTGCGGACTGCTCGAGGCGGTTGCCTGAGAGGGCATCAGCTTTTGCTGAAGATAAAACGCCACACCCATCATAATCGGCAGCAGATTAAACGAATCGAGTTTGCCGAACAAAGGCAGCGTTACCGCCTTGAACCTGAACAGCGCATCGGGAGCCGAAAGGTCGGTAATCCAGAACGGCAAAAACGACGCCCCCCGAAGTGCGATACTGGCGTATATGGCGCTGTAGAGCGCTATCCATACGGGCATTTGAACAAACATCGGCAGCATACCCATAATCGGCGATGCGCCGTGCTCTTTGTAAAGCGCCATCATCTGCCGGTTCAGCTCGGCCTTGTCGTTCGCATACTTCTTCTTTATCTGCTCGGTCATTGGTGCCAGCTTGCCCATCTTGCTCATCGAGACCTGGCTTTTCTTGCTGAGCGGGTGCAGCGCAAGGCGGACTACGAACACGAAGATGATAATCACGACGCCGTAGTTGGGGATGAAAAAGTAAAGCCACCTCATCAGCGCCAGAATCCCGAACGCCAGCGGATTTATAATCGCAGCCGGACAGCAGCAGCACGGCATAAAATCGATGGTGCTTAAAAAGCCGAGCTCCTTGTACAGCTCGTTTTTATCGAAGATGCTTTTGTCCTTGGGCCCGAGGTATAACTTAAATTTGTAGTTTTTGACGGCCTGCGGCTTACCGGCGCCGGCAAGCTCGACATAGTCGGCGTCGAGACGTATTGCGATGTTCTCGTCGTCGGTGCCGCCCCTTTTGTCGGGGTTGAAAAGCTGAACCGTCTTGCCCGTTCCCGTTTTTTCCTGTTCATAGGATTTGCCGGTAAAGGTCCGCATTATGGAATAGAGCATCCCCTTTTTTACATTGACAAAGACCTGTCTGTCGCCGGTCTTGTTCCGCCTGCCGGTTATCCAGTCGCAGTACTTTTTGCCCTGCTCGGGCATAGGGACCACGACGGCGGCAAAGTATTTATTCGTGGCGGCGGCCCATAGAAACTGCGCATTTTTGACATCGAGAACGTCGCTGTCGGTGGATTTTGTCGTATCGAAGCTCCTCATCGTAACCTTCGTGGCCTGCAGCCGGTCGTTCGGGCCCCTGAAACACGCCGCCGCCTTTCTCGAATCGCGTCGGACATCTTCTCTTGCGATTCCGACAGGCCCGGTCATCTCGGTGCGCACGCCGAGCGTTCTTGCGGTTAAGTTCTCGACGGCCAGCTCGCAGTCAAGGTCGTAGCTGTTGGTTCTCAGCCGGTAAGTTTTTGTCAGCCGGATAGCCGTCCCGCCGTCGGCCTTGTCTTTGATTAAGGCCTCGAAACGGACGGACTCAGAGCCGTCGTCGGCCGTTTGAACGGGAAAGCTCTTCCAGTCGAGCTTATCGAGGGGCAGTTGCACGGCGTATTCGGGCAGTACCAGTGTGGTGTTTGCCATCGAGGATAACTGCCTGTTGCCGGCCAGGCGCACCGCAGACAGCAGGACGAGCGGCTGAGGATTCTGCGGGTCTAGGTTGTCAAATTCGCTCAGCCGGGCCTGCTCGATTGCCGCCCCCTTTGATGTAAGCTCGAGCAGAAATTTAAAGCCGCTGTTCGGGTCGGTTGAGCCGAGCCGGAGCTTCTTTGCCGGGGCGTTGGCCGCGGTGAATTCCGCCGGCTCAGCCGATTGCAACTGTGGTTTTTGCTCTTCGGCCTTCTCTGGCCGGGCCCGCGCCCCGCCTGTCGTGCTCTGCAGCAGGATGCAGGGTTTGGAATCACCTGAGCGGGCCTCAAAGATGCCGGATTTGATTACGAGTATCCCGCAGAAAAGACAAAAAGCGGTTACTACGGCGGCTAAAACGGTTTTGAAATTCATATTCCCGATTTTATTATCTTCCTTCCGCTAATCGCTCGGCGTTGAAGTTATCAAGCTGCTCGACAGCCCTGATTTTTGCCGCCGCCGTTTCATAATCGTATTCCAGCCGGACGAAGTGGACCTCATTTTCCTCGACATAGACGTAGCTTGCGCGGTTGTCTCTGTCCCTCGGCTGGCCGACCGAGCCGATATTGATGATTGCCTTTTCATCCTTGATTATCGGATACACTTCACCGAGCTCCGCCGGCAGATAGAAGTCCGGCTCGTCAAGAAACACGCCCGGCAGGTGCGTGTGCCCGACGAAGCAGATGTGCCTGAGCCGCTCGAACAGCACGCGAACTTTCATCGGATTGGTATAGACGTCGTCCGGGAAAATGTATTCGTTGATGGGCCTTCGCGGCGAGGCGTGAATAAAATCGATGGTCGTATCGACACTCGCCAGCTTCATTGCCAGCGTCTGCCGCATCGGCAGATTGCCCAGAAATTCCCACCTCTTGTCACGGAGCACCTTTTCATCTTCCGTTTCGAGGTTAAAACGCGTCCAGAAGCTCGCCTGCTCGGCGCCGTAGTTGAAGTTGGTCGGCTCGTAAAGTGTCGCATAGTCGTGGTTGCCCAGAACACACAACTGCGCCTTTTCGATTATCAAATCCAGACATCCCCTGGGATTGGCCCCGTAGCCGATGACGTCACCGAGACAGTAAATCGTCTTTATGCCGCGGCCTTCGATATCCGCCAGCACCGTCGTCAACGCCTCGATATTCGAGTGTATATCACTTATAACTGCGAACATAGACTGTCATCGCATCCAAAGTCGTGTTTCCTGACGATATTCCACCGCCGTACCCGAAACAAACCCAAATCCTGCCCGCTGTCGGCAGGAGTTAGTTAATAGCAGAATTGCCGTCGTAAGGCCAGCCAATTTATTGGTTTTCGACAAAAAGCAGTATTTATGCAATTCTCCCGTCCGACACCGGCGGGCCGGCCGGCTATCTATTTGCTTTGAACGGCCCTGCTGTTATAATACCGCAAACGCCCCGGGCGGTACGCAGCAGATGGAACTTAGGTGAGGTGGCAGATTCAGTGAATATGATTCTTCTTGAGACCTTCGGCTTGGTGAAAAAATACTCCGGCAGAGCGGTCGTGGACGGCGTGTCGATAAAGATATCGCAGCGCAGCATCGTCGGCCTGCTGGGCCGAAACGGCGCCGGAAAAACCACCACCTTTCGGATGATTATGGGGATGGTTATCCCTACCGAGGGAAACGTCGTCTTCGAAGGCGGCAACATTACCGCCCTGCCGATGTACAAACGCGCCCGGTTAGGCATCGGCTATCTGTCGCAGGAGCCGAGCATCTTTCAGCGGCTCACCGTCAGGGACAACCTCTACGCCATCCTCGAGACAATGTCGATTACAAAAAAAGAGCGCAACCGAAGGGCCGATGAGCTGATTGAGCGTTTCGGCCTGGCGGAGGTCCGAAACAGCCAGGGAAGATTCCTCTCCGGCGGCGAACGCAGAAAACTCGAAATTGCACGGGCGATGATTACCGAGCCGTCACTGATTCTGCTCGATGAACCCTTCAGCGGCGTTGACCCAATCACCGTCGAGGACCTGCAGCACAATATCAGACGCCTGGTCGCCGGCGGCGTCAGTATCCTCATCACCGATCATAACGTCGAGAGAACGCTGGAGGTCGTCGATAAGGCCTACATCATCGACCACGGCAAGGTGATTGGCTGGGGCAGCCCCGCCAAGATTGTCCAGAACGAGACCGTCCGAAAGCTCTACTTAGGCAACACCTTCGCCGGCGACGAATTCGACTAAAAACGCCTCCGCCAGCGGTGGTTTGTACCGAGAAGTGAATCAGGTCGTGCTGATTAAAAGCTGATTCAGGAGAAAGGCAAATGCAAAAAATTGATGTTGATAATTGCCATATCACGCATTACCCGGCTGCTGTTCTGGGCCGGCGGGCTGAGCCGGTCGAGACAATCGACGACAATATCCGCCGGCTCGTCGAGAAGATGACGGATATTATGATTAAAAACAAAGGCATAGGCCTGGCGGCGCCGCAGGCGGGCGTGGGCCTTCGGCTGTTTATCATCTCGCTCGACGGCACCAGGGGCAAGCTGCGCGTCTATATCAATCCGACAGTCAAGCCGCAAGGCCCCCTTGAGTCAAGCGAAGAGGGTTGTCTGTCCGTGCCGGGGATTTATACGAAAATCAAACGCTACAAAAAGGCCACCGTTACCGCCACCGACCTCGACGGCAATGAGTTCACCGAGCAGGCCGACGGACTCTACGCCCGGGCACTGCAGCACGAGTACGACCATACCGAGGGAGTCACCATCGCCGGCCGCATGGGCCAGACCGCTCGAATCGCACACCGAAAACAGCTAAAAAAACTCGAGGAAAGGCACGAAAATACAAAGGCATAGCCCTGCTTCATCTCGATGCCCCGGGAAAACGAATGAGAATAGTCTATATCGGCAGTGGTGAGTTTGGCATTGCGTCCCTGAAGGCGCTTCTCAGGTCGCATCACCGGCTGAAATGTCTCGTCACCAGGTCGGCGAAACCTGCGGGACGAGGCCAAAGAGCAAGGCCGACACCCGTCGCGCTTTGGGCTATCGAACATTCCATACCGCACGTCGAAACCACCGACATAAACGCACCACAGCTTGTCGCACAAATCGCCGCATACAAACCGGAGCTAATCGTTGTTATCGCGTTCGGCCGGATGATTGGCCGAGAGGTCATTGAGCTTGCGCCGCACGACGCGATAAACGTTCACGCCTCCCTGCTGCCCAAATATCGCGGGGCCGCGCCGATAAACTGGGCCATAGTTAACGGCGAGCGACAGACGGGCATTAGTATAATCACGGTCGCCGAGAAAATGGACGCCGGCGACATCCTTTCTCAGCTCACAACAGAGATAGAGCCGCAGGAAACGGCCGGGCGGCTCCACGACCGGCTGGCTGAATTGGCAGCGCCTCTCTTGATTGAGACGATTGACAAAATAGAAGCCGGAAAGGCCGATTACAGCCCCCAGGACGATTCGATTGTCACCTTCGCCCCGAAACTAAAAAAAAGCGACGGCTTTGTGAATTTTTCCGAGCCGGCCGATTTGCTCCGCAGAAAAATCCTCGGCTTTTGGCCCTGGCCCGGAGCGGCTGCACTGTATGTCTCGAAAAAAACCGCCCGAACCGAAAAAGTAACCTTCGCATCCGCAGTTCTGGTGACAACGGCGAACCCCCGACATCTCAAGCCGGGGACCATCGATGAGAACCTAAATGTTGTTTGCGGTAAGGGCCGCCTGCAGATTATGCAAATCAAGCCGCAGGGCTCCCGCCTGATGAGCTTCGCCGACTTCGTCAACGGCAGGGCAACCTCGCCCGGCGACAGGTTCGAGAGTTTAGGCGATTGATATGGCCGGCCTGAAACCAAATACCGCACGCGCCATAGCCGCGCAGGTCCTTTCAAAAACCGACCCGCAAAAAGACAGTGTTACCAATTTGCTCAGCGGCGTCCTTCGCCGAACCACCGAAACTCAGCGCACCACAGACATAGTCTTCGGCGTACTCAAGAACCGCTCGCTCATTGATATGGTTATCGAGAAGGTTTGCGATTGCCCGGTTTACAGGATACCGGCTGCGATACTCAATATCCTGCGCGTCGGTATCTATGAGCTTTGCTTCTGTCCCCTCTCGCCGCAGTACGCAATCGTCGCCGAGGCCGTCGAGTATGCAAAAACCGCCGTCAACCAAAAACAGGCCGGCTTCGTCAACGCCATCCTCCGCCGGATAACCGGACATATCACAGACCGCGAAAAGCCACTCGCCCTGGCCGAACCGCGAAACACAATCCCCCACTCGACATTAGCCGGATGCGAGCTTGATGTATCGCTTTTTCCCGACCCCGAACAATCGCCGGTTGGCTATCTTAGCTTTGCCTTTTCACTGCCTCGCTGGCTGGTGAATGGCTGGCTGGATACCTACGGCACCGAGCAGACAAGCCAAATCTGCTTTGCGAGCAATCGCAGGCCGGGCGTCTATGTCAGGGCCAATGTTCTGAAAACGACCGTTGAGCAGCTTCTTGAGAAGCTGCGTGCCGCCGGCGTGGAATGCGAAGCTGCCCCCGACGGAGCAATGATTCGGCTCAAAAGCCCGGGCGCAATCAAAAAGTTGCCCGGCTTTGCCGACGGGCTTTTCACCGTCCAGGACCTCGCCGCCTCGCAGGCCGTTGCCTTGCTCAGCCCCAAGCCGGGCTGGATTATCCTCGATTTGTGCGCAGCTCCCGGCACAAAAACCACTCAGTTAGCCGAAGCTACTCAAAACAAAGCGAAAATCCTCGCCACCGATATCGACCCACATCGCCTGCAGAAGGTCCGCGAGAACCTCGACCGGCTCGCACTCGCCGACAGCATTGCGGTCGTTGACTACGCACACTTAGATAAAATCGCCGGCTCGGCCGGTCCTTTCGATGCCGTCCTGGTCGATGCGCCCTGCTCGAACACGGCAGTGCTGGCGAAACGGCCCGAACTGCGCCACCGCCTGAGCAAATCGGCCATCGTGGAATTGGCACGTGTTCAGCTTGAGCTGCTCACCACCGCCGTCGAAGTGCTAAAACCCGCCGGCTGGCTGTGCTACAGCACCTGCTCGGCCCAGCCGGAAGAGAACAATCTGCTCGTCGCCAGGTTCCTCAATGAAAATCCCCGTTTCCGGTTAAAAACGGAGAAACTCATCCTGCCCTCACCCGGGCCGTTCGACCACGACGGCGGCTATTCAGCCGTCATCTGCAGAAAATAGAAATAGCTCCCGTGCGCATCGGAGTCTTTGCGTCCTTGTTTTTCCGGCTTGCTCCGCAGGAATTTTTTGTTGACACGACCGGCGGTGTTGATATAATTAACTGTTTGGAGTTTTGGGAGTACCGTTATGAAAAAGGATATACATCCGAAATATGAGAAGGTGATGGTACGTTGCGGCTGCGGAAATACGTTTGAAACCCGCAGCACCGTCAGGGAAATACACGCGGAAATCTGTTCGGCGTGCCACCCGTTCTACACCGGCAAGCAGAAGTTCGTCGATACCGCAGGGCGGGTCGAGAGATTCCAGAAGAAGTACGGTACGGATTATTTCAAGAAGCAGAAAAAAGACGAAAAGAAGTAGCTACACTGCAAGGCGATAACAGGGGCTCCATTTTTGTTCGTTAAGCGCAAAAAGGGGGCCTTTGGTTTTTTCTATGGCTCCGTCAACACTTCATGTACACTGGAATTACGCTTATGGCTGATGTCAAAGATAGTTTGCTGACCAAGCTCGAAGAGCTTGACGGGCGTTTCAAGGAGATAGAAGGGCAGATTTCAGACCCGTCTGTCGCCCGCGACACGAAAAAGCTGATTGCGCTGTCGAAAGAACAGGCCAAGCTCAGGCCTATCGTTACAAAATATCGTCAATACACCAAAATCGCAGCCGACCTCGAAGAATCGCAGCAGATTATCAGCAGTGACAATTCCGACCCGGAATTAAAATCGCTCGCTGAAGAGGAAATCACCCAGTTGACCGAAAAACAAAACGGTCTGCTTGAAGGTATCACAAACACGCTGGTCATGGCCGACGACGAAGCCATCGACGCCGTCATTATCGAAATACGCGCAGGCACCGGCGGTGAGGAGGCGGCTCTTTTCGCTCGCGACCTGTACAATATGTACCTCAGGTATGCCGAGGGGCGAAGGTGGAAGGTCGAGCAGCTCGATTTCAGTCCTTCCGAGATGGGAGGTTTCAGGGAAGTGATATTCGGGGTCAAAGGCCCGGGCGCCTGGGCCCAACTCGGGTACGAAGGCGGGGGCCACCGGGTGCAGAGGGTTCCCGAGACCGAATCACAGGGCAGGATTCATACCTCCGCCGCGACAGTCGCCGTCCTGGCCGAGCCGGACCAAATCGATATCGAGATAAACCCGAATGACGTCGTTGAGCATGTCAGCAGGGCGGGCGGGCCCGGCGGGCAAAACGTCAATAAGGTAAGCAGCGCCATTAAGCTCGAACACATACCAACCGGCATCACCGTCAGCATGCGGGATGAAAAGAGCCAGCACAAAAATCGTGCAAAGGCGTGGCGAATACTCAAGAGTAGGATTTATGAATACCATCAGGGCCGGAAACGGGCCGAGCGTGACGCTAAGCGAAAGACAATGATCGGTTCCGGCGACCGGTCTGAGAAGATACGAACATATAACTTCCCGCAAAACCGTGTTACCGACCACAGGATAAACCTGTCGCTGTACTGCCTCGATAAGGTGCTGGCCGGCGACTTGAGCGAAATAATCGCCGCCTTGCAGGAGCACGACAGACAACAGCGACTGCAGAATCTCTAAGCCAGTTTTGACCCGGGGAACTCAGCAATGGTGATAGTCGTTACAGGTATGGTGGGCCTTGATAAGAAAAACTATCTGGAGAAGGTCTGCCGATTAGCTGAAAGTAGCGGCAAAAACGTTGTGCTCTGCAACGTCGGGGATATGATGTATGCCGAGGCGCCCGATATAGCGCCGGGTAAAATTCTTGACATACCAATCAAACGGCTACATTCGCTGCGTCGCAGCGTTTTCAAAGACATCATCGCGAAGGCAAAAGAAACGCCGAACCTGATTGTCAATACCCACGCAACCTTCCGCTGGCGGCACGGGCTTTTCCCCGCCGTCGATTTCGACCAGATGCGCCGGCTCGACGCCGATATGTACATCTGCCTGATTGACGGCGTCGCCGCCCTGCACAGCCGACTGCTCAAGGAACACTTCACCGAGCATACCCTCAAGGATTTGATTGTCTGGCGCGAAGAGGAAATCATCTGCACTGAAATGCTTTGCAAAGGCATCGATGAGACGGTTCCTCTCTATTGCCTCGCCCGCGGCCTCGAGGAGCAGACCATCGAAACATTCTACCGGCTCATCTTCGAGCCGGAAAGAAAGCGTGCGTATCTGAGCTTTCCGATGACGGCTGTTGCCGATATGCCCGACGTAAACGAAAAGACAGACGCCTTTCGCGGTGCGATGAAGCGGCTGTTCACGTGTTTCGACCCGGGCGATTTGGAGGAGGCGTACCTGCCAAAATATGCCGAACGGGCCCGCCGGGGGGGGCAGGATTTTGTCGAGCTGACCATCGGCTCTCAACCGGTCCGGCTCGGACTCGACCAGGTGCGGCAAATCGAGCCGGACATCAACAGCCAGACCTATGCGCGTGATTTTATGCTCATAGACCAATCGGATATGATAATCAGCTATGTGCCCACGACGGCGGACGGCAGGGCGGCAATCTCAAGCGGAGTCGAAAGGGAGCTTCAGCACGCCCACGAGGCGGCCAAAGAGGCATACGTCATCTGGCCCGCAAAACAGAGCCCCTCGGTATTCGTTACCCAAACGGCAACCAAAGTCTTTAACGAAATCGAAAACGCCGTCGAATTCTTCAAAAAGAAAGGACACACAAGACATTGATTATTCTACTATCCCGGCCTGTCGGGACTTGACAAATCAACCGGTTATGATTTATACTGTTGCTTAAGAAATAGCGAGGAATTTGTCATGAGACAACTCAAAATTGTTGTAGAAAAACACCCTGACGGTTATGTGGCGTATCCATTGGGGCTCAAAGGGGTTGTAGTTGGGCAGGGAAACACTTATGAGGAGGTGCTTTCTGATATAAAGTCTGCAATTCGTTTTCATATCGAGACCTTTGGAAAAGAAGTGCTGGAGGTAGAGCCGCCAATTATTGAGGCCTTCGTTGCTGAAACCGGAGTGGAAGTTTGATGGCAAATCTGGAAGCTGCGTTAGAACAGATACGTACTCAAGCTGACGTAGAAAATATTCGCATCACACAACACGCTCAACAAGAAATGGCTGAGGAGAATATAACCCTCGATGAGGTTCTTGAAGCTATTGCCACAGGGCAAATTTTGGGAAATTATCCCGAGCACCGCAGAGGAGCTTGCTGTTTGCTAAATGGTGCTGCTAAAAGTGGTCGCTCTCTCCACATAGTATGCACAACGGCACGACCGGTGCTTATCATTATTACAGTTTATGAGGCCAAACCGCCAAAGTGGATAACACCGACACAAAGGAGACAATAGATATGAAATGCAGTATCGAAAGCTGTCCGGGAGAATACGAGAAGCGCAAGATTGCACACACTCTGCGCCATAAAGGGCAGGTGGTTGTGATCGACCACGTCCCGGCGGAAGTTTGCTCAGTGTGTGGAGATATACTTCTAAAGCCGGAAACCGTTCGTCGGATTGAGGCTTTATTACAGGCAGAAGCCGTCCCGACGAGCACCGTACCCCTTTATGAGTATGCGTGACATCGGTTCTACCAACGCAAACGAAGGATTTCCTTTATTTTAAGCTGGGCAAAATCTCGCATCTACGGAGGCATTATGGTTAAAGGTGAATCGGCATCCTGAGTTTGATGGATGTGTGAAATGATGACAGGATATGAGAAAGACATAATTTTACGGTGTGCCAAAAAGTATAACGTCTCTTCGATTTTGCTGTTCGGCTCGTCATTGGAAGACGAAGAAAACGCCAATGATATAGACCTCGCAGTAAAGGGTATCGACAAAAAGCTGTTCTTTAAGTTCTACGCCGAGTTAGTCAAATGCCTCTCAAAACCAGTTGACCTCGTTGACTTGTCTCGTAAATCGCTTTTCAACGATATTGTCGAAGAAACCGGGGTTAAACTCTATGGTTGATTTATCGTAAAATACAGACGGTATCAGAAGATAAAACCTTGCAAATATCAAGTAACCAACTCGCCGGCGTTATTGACCAGACGCTGCTCAGGCCCGAGGCGACCGCCGGGCAAATCAGGCAGTTGTGTAACGAGGCCATAGACTTCGGGTTCCATACGGTATGCGTAAATCCCCGATGGGTCCCGCTGGCAGCCGGGCGCCTGCATAATACGAACGTAGCCGTCGGCGGGGTGGTGTCCCTGCCTTTCGGTGCCGATTTCACCAAAATCAAGGTCGCCCAGGCCAAAGAAACTATTCTTTCAGGAGCCGACGAAATCGATATGGTCGCCGACTTGGCGGCGATAATCGAGGGCGATGAAAAGTATCTCACCGGCGAGCTGCTGACGGTTTTGAAGGTGTGTCGGTCAATGAGGCCGGCGGTCCTGCTAAAAGTCATAATCGAATCGGCGGCGCTGACCCGTGACCAGAAAATATTCGCCTGCCGAGTCGCCGACAGGTGCGGCGTCGATTTCGTAAAGACCAGCACCGGAATGCACCCCGCCGGCGGCGCGACCGTCGAGGACGTCCGGCTGATGAAAGAATACGCCCCGCACTGCAAAGTAAAGGCGGCCGGCGGAATACGAACCGCCGCTCAGGCAATCGAGATGCTTGAAGCGGGCGCCGAGCGAATCGGCACATCGTCGGGAATACAAATAATAGAGCAGTTCAAGGCGAGACAGCCACAGTGATTACGGCTACAACCACAACACCGCCCGGAACCATCTACTGCAAACTCCACGCTAAAAAGGTCCGCATCTCAACAACTCTGCCTGCTTTGAGTGAAACAATCTCCCGGCTCAGGGGCGCATCCATCCTCGGCGGCAACGAATCAAAGGCAAGCGCCGACGGCTTTAGCTACTGGGCGGCCGAGCCGAAAGAGGTCTTCGAGTTCAGGGCGGCGGACGAGAGGCCCTTTGAAAAACTACAAAATGCCCTCGAAAAATACACAATCGAGCGAACCGGCCGGGCCGTCCTGCCGAAGGGTATGCTGCCGTGCGGCTGGATTGGCTACTTCGGCTACGAGCTTGGCAGGTACATCGAAAAACTGCCCGAAACAACCATCGACGACCTCAGGATGCCGCTGATTCGCCTGAGCTTTTACGACCGGCTGATTGCATACGACCATTCGAATGGCGAGTTCCGGCTAATCGCTCTGGAGATAGACGGCGAGCAGGAAAGCCCTGCGGAGAAATTAACCCGGCTAAAAGGGCTGCTGGAGCAGGCGAAAAACACTTCAGCGGTACAACCACCTGCCGGAGATATCGACAATGTCGATTTTTCCCGGATTCGCTGTAACATAAGCAGGGATTACTACTTCGAGGCGCTAAAGAAAATCAAACGCTACATCACAGACGGCGAGGTATATCAAATCAACTTCTCCCAGCGATTCGAATGTGATTATACCGCCCCGCCGATAGACCTGTTCGGCTGGCAGAACCTATACAACCCAAGTCCCTACTCGGCTTATATCGATGCAGGCGATTTTCAAATCGTCAGCGCATCGCCGGAGATGTTCATCACAATTGAAGACGACATCATCAGCACAAAGCCAATCAAAGGCACCCGCAGACACTTCAGGGAAACGAACGAAGCGGTTAAACAAATAAATACCAAAAACTTCAGCGACCTTCTCACTAACGAAAAAGAGCAGGCCGAGCTTAATATGATAATCGACCTCGAACGCAACGACGTCGCCAGAATCTGCACACCCGGC
>CAZPDW010000044.1:7818-15006 GCA_964585535.1 uncultured Pirellulales bacterium | reverse complement strand
GTGCCCGTTATACTGATAATTATAAGGCCCTTTTATCCTGCCGATAGACTCATCGGTGTAAGCCGTTCCTTTCGCGCCGACGATGTGCTCGGATATGCGGTCGCTGCAGCCGTCCATCTGCCGGCACATACTGAGCACCCTCGCACCGTTTGGGTACTCGAATTCCACCGCGAAATGGTCGTAGATATTGCCGTGCTCGGGGCCGGTTCGCACCTGTCTGCCGCCCATACCCATCGCCTTAACGGGGTGGGCGTTGAAGGCCCAGTTGACCACATCAATATTGTGGACGTGCTGCTCGACAATGATGTCACCGGACAGCCACGTAAAAAAGTACCAGTTGTGAAGCTGCCACTCCATACCGGACCATTGCGGATTCGTCTCTGAGAATACCACACCCTGCCCACACCAGAAGCACTGTGCGGCGACAATTTTGCCGATGTCGCCGTTGTGAATGTGTTTCATTATTTCGAGGTAGTGCGGCTGGTGTCGCCGCTGCGTGCCGGCTACAATCGCAAGGCCCTTTTGCTTGGCCAGTTTTGACGAGGCGATGACCGAACGGACGCCCACCGGGTCAACGGCGACGGGCTTTTCCGTAAAGACATTTTTGCCCGCTTCGACTGCGGCCTTTAACTGAATAGGCCTGAAGTGCGGCGGCGTCGCCAGTATAACCAAATCCACGTTGCTGTTTATTACCTTTTTATATGCGTCGAAACCGACGAATGAGCTTTCCTTTGTTACTTTGAATCTGTTGCGAGCTATTTTGTATTTGGACATTGTTGCCATAATGCTGCTGCCGCCGGAGGCAATCCGGCCGTGGAAAATATCGCCCATCGCCACCAGCTCGACTCCCTTTGCGGCTCGCAGGCAGTCGCCGGCCGCTCCACTGCCCCGCCTGCCGCAGCCGATAAGCCCGACTCGGATTTTGTCGGACCCGCCCGCGTATGCCACAGTCGATAGCGACTCCAGCACCGTCAGCGAAACGGCTGTCGAGACCGAACCGACCAGAAAATCACGGCGAGATAGTTTTGCTTCGGACTGTAATTTACATTTACCCTGATTCTGCATTTTTCTACTCTTCCAATCTTAAAACTCAAAGCCAGACAGCTCACTGCATCGGCATGCGGTAGTTAGTTTCTACTTATACATCTCGTCGAAGTGGTTTTGTGCGGCGACTACGGCGGCTCTTACAAGGTCCTCGGCTCCGGCGGTATCTCTTTGCTGCAGGTGTTTTAGCAGTTCGTCGGTGTCAAGCTCCGCGGCGGCAGCGGCGCAGGCCTCCCAGCTTATAATGCTTCTTACGACCCGGTCGATGGCCTGCTCGACGTTGTCATAAGCCCTTGGCTGCATGTCGTGGCCCTTCCAGCGGGCGAAGCCGGCGTCGGCGATTAGCCCTGCGATGGCGATGTTCATACCGTTCACCCGGCAGCCGTGGTCGATGTCGTACTTGCCGGGCCCGCCGAGGATAATCCCGTCGTTGTAGCCCTGGCTGTTGACGTGCATATGCAGCAGCATATCGTTGTCGAGCTCCTCGACGCTGTCATAGACGTGGTCCAGCCCTATCATTTCCGAATGGCCGAACTCCTTATTCACCCCTTTTCTGTCTCTGCTGATTCCGAATTCTTCTTCGAGTTTTCGCCAGAAGACGATTGCGCTTGCGACCGTCGGAATCAGCATCGCGGGATGGCCCTCGTTGGGCTTCGGCTCAAAACAAATAAACAAGGCATCTCCGCTTTCGCGTTCGTACATACAAAGCTCGGCGATGCTCCGCTTGAGGTTTTGGTACATCTGTTTGACCGCCACCGAGGCCAGGTCATAGCCGAACGAGCCGTTCCATATCACGAGTGAAGGCGCCTTGTCCGCCTCCTTGTGCCAGGCCTTTCGCAGCGTAGTGTAGGCCAGCTCAACGGTCCTGACGCCGAAATCCTCGGCGCTCTTTCTTTCATCGGCATCCAGCGAGGCGATGCCGCCATAAGCAAAGTGGCTGTGTGCGCCGGGCGTTATCATTGCAAGATATAAACCCGAATCGACGAGTGCGTCGGCGATTGCGCCGGCGGTCTGCTCGCTGACCTCGGTGTCGTAGTGCATCTCGATACCAAGCTCGACGTTGTCGCCCAGCCGCGGTGCGATTTTATTTTTGACCAGCTCTATCATATCGACGGTCGTGAACTTGTCGCCCGCCCACTCGGGCCTTATATCCGCTGGGACAAAGCCGCCCTTGCCGGCATTGAAAGTCCATCGGCATATACTGTGCAGCGATTTTTGAGCTGCCGCCATTGTGATTACTCCTTCAAATCAGATAATCGATTGACTTTGCAAAAACACGAAACGTACAGGATAAACACTACCTGCGGAAATTTCACGCTAATTCCTGCTCAACCTCCGGCAAATCTGTGTCATTCATTACGGTTGTAAGACGATAGTCTGTCGATGCCTTATAACGCCTTATAGCTTTTTGACCAGAATTACCCAGTCCTTGTCCTGCTCTGCAGGGCTGTTGCCGAGCGAAACTTTTCCGGGGCCTTTTACAATCCCGACTGAGCCGTTTTGCAGCTCACCGCCGGTGCGTGGATTAAACCACCGGACAGCGTATTGACCGGCCTGCAAATCGAGCCTCGTCGTGTCGCCATCGGCAAGATAGACTGCGTAAACCTCGCCCGGTTTGGCCAGGCACCAGCCTGCTGAGACAAGAGAATCGTCGCCCTTCATCTCGGCAAACGGCAGGTATTTGTGGAAAAATTCGACTGCATAACGGCTCTGGTCCCACATAATGTCCCGGCTGCGCCAGTCCTCGCAGTTCAAATCGTTATTCGGAAATTTATAGCCGAAGTACCATTCCACACCCGCCCCGCCTGCCATTAAATTACCCCAAAGACAATTCTTTCGCGGCTCGTTGTGGTCGGGGTCCATCGAGTCGGGTTTCACGCCGTTTGCACCGTGGCCGAACTCATCGAGACAGACGAACCATTTGTGGCGTGTCTCCGCAGAGCGTCTCACCCATTTCAGTGTCTCCGAATGTGTGTCCGAGCCGGTCTCGTTCATTTGAAGTGATGCGCCGTCGAAGTCGGCATTCGCCAGCAGCGGGTTATAGACCCTGTCATACCAGCCGGGAAACGTATGAACGACGATGGGGTGTTTGTATGGGTCGATGGCCTTGATATATCTGCAGAAGGCCCGGAGCTGCTCGCTGGTGTTGGTATTCTCTTCGCCGAGGTTCCAGACAAGGCCGAGATGATGACCAAAGCGGGCGATGAGCTCACGGTAGTAGAGCTTTCGCTGAATGCCTAAGCCGCCGCCGTCGAGGCCCTGGTCGTTTTCGGTTTCCTGTGTGAGCAAGTGCATCATTATTCCGAGCTTATCCATCTGTGAAAAGACGATTTCCCACTGGTCGAGCTTGCTGCAGTCGAAGCGCAGCTTCTCGTCAGGCCCTGTCCAGGGCCAAACGTCTTTTCCATCCCCGCCGTCGAGGTTGTATGTAATGAAATAGACGCTGTTCATCCCCTTCGATGCTAAGTAGTTCAGTGCCCCGATGATGTTTTTGCCCTTGCCGCCCTGCCAGGTCGCCTCGCCCTGCCGCCAGTCCTTTGCGTGGGCAGCGTACTTATGAATGAACGGTCTGCCGCGCGCTTCGCCTTGACGAGTGAGCTCACCCGTATCGAACGTATCGTCGAAGTCGGCATAAGCCAGGAAGTTTTCGGGGCAGTCGGCGCCGGCCTTTATGAAATACTCGCCGCTGCCTGAAAATTGCAGGTAATGCCCGTCTGTGTGGAGCAGGAAGCCCTTCGAGCGAAAGTCCGCCCCGGTCTTATCCGACGGGCCGACGTCGAACGTTCCGCTAAGTCCGTCAGGGCTGACTGCCGTTCCTGCACCCGGTTCTGTACTTACAGCAATTTCAGGGCCTCTGCGAAAAGAAACGATGTAGTTCCAGACGCCGGTTTGGTCGGGTGTAAAATGGACTCGCCATTTGCCGCCCTTTTTCGCACCGGTCTCAGCCGCCTTTCCATCGGCGGCGTAAAAGCCCGGCACGATGTAACATCGCTTGCTATTCGCAAAGAAAACGTTCAATCGGTAATCGCGAAACGGATTCGGATTGGCGCCCTCGGCAGATTTTGGACCATCGAAAGTAAGCGTCACCTTATGCCACTGTTTAAGCTCGCCCGAGATTGTCACCGGCCCTTCGGCAAACAAAGCTAAATTCGCAAAGCAAAGAGCGAACGCAGCGATGAGCAAATGCGCACGGGCTGATTCAGGATTTGAGTTTCTGCAATTCATTATCCAGCGCCTTCTTCCAGTTCTGATAGGCGTCTTTGTATTCGCCGGCTGATTTGCCGTCCGGCTCGATGGTTCTTATCGGTTTTAGCCCGGCAAAAGCATTCTCGATATTTTTATAAATGCCTGCGCCTATTCCCGCACCGCGGGCGGCGCCCTGTGAGCCGTCGGTGTTGTAGAGCTCCACCGTTGAATTCGTAACGGTTGCAAAGGCCCGGCCAAAGAGCGGGCTGAGGAACATATTCGCATTGCCCGCGCGAACCGTTTTGACCTCGACGCCGACGCCGCGCATTATATCCAGGCCGTAATTCAGTGCAAATACAATCCCCTCCTGCGCGGCCCTGAGCAGGTGGCTTTTATTGTGGATATTGAAGTTCAGGCCGTGAATCGAGGCACCTAAGTTTCTGTTCTCAAGCGTGCGCTCGGCGCCGTTGCCGTAAGGCAGGACAACCAGCCCGCCGGAGCCGATTGGCGCCTCGGCTGCGAGAGTATTCATTTCGTCGTAGTCTGCGCCGGCCGTATTGTGTTTGAGCCAGCTATTGAGTATGCCGGCGCCGTTGACGCAAAGCAGGACGCCGTACCGCGGGTTGTCCCTGCGATGATTGACGTGAATGAAGATATTGACTCTCGATTTAGTATCGTAATTCGGCTTCTCGGTGATTCCATAAACGACTCCCGATGTCCCCGCCGTCGCCGCTATCTCGCCGGGGTTGAGAACGTTAAGGGACAATGCGTTGTTCGGCTGGTCGCCCGCCCGGTACGAAATTGCAGTACCGGCTTTAAGCCCAAGCTCTTCAGCCGCTTTCTCTGTCAGCTCACCCTGCACGCTGAACGTGGGAACAATGTCCGCAATAAGCTCGTTCGAGATTTTGTAGTAATCGAGGACGATACCGGCAAGCGATTGCTCCTGGAAATCCCACATTATACCTTCGGACAGGCCCGAGGGTGTGGTTTTGATTTGGCCGGTCATCTTCATTGCGATGTAATCGCCCGGCAGGAAACCCTTATAAATTTTGGAATAGACGTCCGGCTCGTTTTCCATAACCCACTTCAGTTTCGATGCGGTGAAGTTGCCGGGCGAGTTCAGCAGCCGCTCGAGGCATATCCGCTCGCCGATGTCGGCAAACGCCTTATTGCCGATATCGACCGCCCTGCTGTCACACCAGATGATTGCAGGCCGCAAGACGTTTTGCTCCTTGTCCACACACACCAGCCCGTGCATCTGGTAGGAAATCCCGATTGCCTTTACGTCGGCGGCGTCGAATTTTGCCTGTGCCCTGATTTTCCCGGTCGCTGCGATAACATTTTCCCACCAGGTTTGCGGGTGTTGCTCAGCCCAGCCGGTGTGCTCTGCAATAATCTCCAGCTCCTTAGCCGGGGACGTCGCCGATGCGACGAGCGTACCGCTGTCGGCATCTAAAAGCGCCGCCTTTATCGACGAGCTGCCAACGTCATATCCCAACAAAAGAGCCATTTGTGCGTTCCTTTTTTTTGCAGGTTCTTTTCACCATCGACGTTATACTCGGCTGACAGCCGAAAGAAAAGCCCTTATATTCTCTGTTGTAACGCCATCGGGCATACCGCCGCCGCAGGAAAGGATAATTTGCGTCCTGTCGGCCAATGGCTCGACAGCCGCCTTGACGGCGCTGAATACCTGTTCGGCTGAGCCGGCGGCAAGAACGTCGCGGGGCGGTATATTGCCGAGCAGTGTCACGCGGCCTTCTGTCAGCTCCCTCATCCCACTAAGCGTGTGATTATGGCTGAAATTGAAAAGATTGACGCCGATTTGCGGCAGGTACGGCGCACAGACGCATCCATCGGCGTCGTTATGGAAGAACTTTACGGTCGTCTCAAGCGAATCAAAAATGCGTTTCAGGTACGGCAATGCGCAGTTTTGAAAATCGTCTTTGCCGAGAAAACCGACTATGTCGTCGAGAACAAGCAGTCCATCGATGGAAGCAAAGGTCTCTTTCTGGAGTTTGAGCCAGTCGATTATAAAGTCGGTGACAATGTTAAGAAGCTTACGGGTTTGGTCGGGGCCGGTTCGAATGGCCATAAGGAATTCGGTTGTCCCCATCAGAAAGGAGCAAATATTCAAAGGCCCGCGGGAAACCGCGAATTTGATTGCGTGGCCGCGGCTTTCGATTTTCGGTTTGAAATGCGCAAGCCGGTTGAGAACGAAAGGCAGCATACCGTCTTTGCCCGGGTCGGGCCCGGCAAGCGAATCGACCTGCGCGATATCGGTGATAATTCGTTCGGCGAACGGCGGGGCATTTCGCTGCCAGCGGCATTTTGCGCCGAACGCCGACGGCTCGGTGCACATACCGAACTCGGCCCAGAAGCCGGGAAGAAAAATTGCATCAGGGAACGTCTCGATTGCCCTTACGTTGGCATCAAACCAGGCCTGTTCGCTGGTGAAGTAGTCGATAGTGGAGCAGCCCGCCCAGCCGGGCAGCCAGGGACTGTCGATGATAAAGCCGGCCGGAATCGGCTTGACGATGTTACCGTTGATGACTGCTATCAGCCGTTCCCACTGCTCGCCGGTCATAATTTCCTTCTCTCTCCCCCAGCCGTACCCTGAAAGCATGCGTTTTCAAAAGACCATGACAGCGACCTCGGCGCCGTTGCTTTCCGCTGAAACATAAGCGCTGTATATCGTGGATATGCAGTCCGCCGCGAGCAAGCTGTCGGACTGCGCCGGCTCACCGTATGCAGCGGTCCTGTAGAACGCCTCGATTTCCTGCTGATAGCCGGTGAACCAGCCCTCGTCCGGCGAAGGTGTTGACCAGCCCTGCTTGGTCCCTGTCTTCTCGACAACGTAGATGTCCCTGAAATTCTCGTCAACGGGGTTATATGTCTGCATCGCGTTATTCGGATTGATATTGCAGATAGTCCGGTGGTTGTTGGCCGCCACTTCCAGCC
>CAZPDW010000044.1:0-7808 GCA_964585535.1 uncultured Pirellulales bacterium | reverse complement strand
TGTTGATGGCGTTCTCGATGTCCCCTTCCTCGAGCTGGGAGATACCCACCCGGTAGATGGCCTCCGGGTCGATCGCCTGGGCGTTCGAGGATGAAGGGAGCACCGCCGACGTCAGGACGGTCAACAGCAGGGCCGTCGAGATCCGGCAGAGGGTGCGGTGGTTGTTGGCCGCCACTTCCAGCCGGTTGTGAACTCCGCCTAAAATAATTTCCGAAGCAAATATATCGGCAATTGTCCCGTCGTCAAAGGTAACGTGCATCGCCGAAAAGTCTTCGATGTCGTGGTAGTTCGCCCGGATATGTCCTTCGTCCCTGAAATTAGCTAACCGCGTAAGCGCATGGGTACGCGCTGTGACGGTTTTGGGTCGAATCGCCCTGCCGTTTCGGCTGACGCCCTCGACCTTTTTGAGATAGAGAGCCGCCGTCAGCGGGTGACAGCCCTTGCTCAGCATCGAGCCGCCTCCCGAGTGCTTCCAGTAGCCGTAGGTTGGTGCGTGCGAGCCGCTGTGTGCTTCCTCGCCGTGAATCCACAAAATCTGTGCCCCGGTCTTTTCGATGATTTCCCGCTCCTTCTGAATGGCGGGGGCATATACCCAGTTCTCCGCGTACAGCACCCTGGCGGCGCTGTTTTTTTCCGCTTCGAGGATGCGCCCGATACTCGCCAGAGAGCTGTCGAGCGCTTTGGCCTTCGGGAAGCTATCTCCGTTAAAATCTTCCGAGCCGTCGCCGAAATAGCCGGTGAGCGGCTTTTCGACAATGGCGTACCTGCCGCGTTTCAGCGACTCGACGGCAATCTGCTCATGCGACACAGCCGGCGTGCAGACGTGGACGACGTCAACCTCGTCGAGCAGCGCCTCGAGCGAATCGAAGGCCTTTATGCCGCGCTTTTCCGCAAAGACCTCACGCGATTGTCTCGTCCGGCTGAAAACCCCCACGACATCCACATCGGCGGCATACACTTTCCTGCAGGCCTCGAAGTGAAAAGACGCGGCAAAGCCCGCCCCGACAATACCGCCTTTTACGGTCTTGTCTTTCATAACAATCGCCTTCGAGAGATTGCTCAATTATTTGCTTTTTTTGCCGTGGCTTTGAGTTTTGCGCTCGGCGTCGTATCGGCCTTTAAGTCACCCAATGCAAACTGAATCCCATCCAGATAATGCTGCAGGATTACCGGGTTCCAGAAGTGCTTGTGCTCGTGGCCGATAGCGCAGTAGAAAACCCGTCCCTTGCCGTAACTTTTCACCCAGCTTATGGCGAAATCGTAATCCCTGCGATGAATCCAGCCAACATGGTCCAGTTTGACCTTTGTCTTGCTGTTGTCGATACTCAAAAGCACGCACAGCTTGTCCCGTGAATAAGGCCCTTTGAACTGATAGGTCTCTTCGGTGGTGGTAAAGGTCGGCTCGGTAAAGGCGGCGGCCACCAGATGATTCGGCTCTTCCACCTTAAACGTTACCTCCGAGCCGGCCAGCCACGGGTGGTTATCGAAGCGGGCGCCTATGATATTGCCGTATTCGTACCAGTCAAGGAAGGCGTTAGTCGCAGCGTGAATCGCGACAAGGCCTTTGCCGCTTCTGATAAAATCAATGAGCGATTTCTCCAGCCGGCGCCGCTTATCGACCGCCTGCAGGTATTCCTTCAGCGGCAGCTTGTCGATGTCCTCGGGGGCGAAAACATCCTCGTTGACGTTGTTCAGCAGCACAGCGTCAAACTGGGCCAGCTTGTCCGGCTCGAACATCTCGATATCGTCGCTGACAATCGGCTCATAGGCGCCGGTCTTTTGCCCCATAATCCTGAACGCCGCCTGACCGTACGGTATCGACGTATGGTAATAGCCGTAAGATTTTGAAAAGATAAGCAGCTTACGCGGCTTTTCAGGCGCCACCCGCGGCTTGTCCGGCGCCGCTGCCTTTATCTTTTCTATTTCCTGCTCAGACGGGCCTTTTTCAGCGGCAAAGCCGAAGGGGACAGCTACGAGAACCAGGATAATGCTGAGGTTGAGTATTGATGTGACGCGATTCATAAGACACTCCTTTCCAGATATAATTTGCTTTACGCATACTCAGACATCGAATCGCCATGGCGGTCGCATCGGCCTGGACAGCATGCGGTTGGCTTCATCGCTGTTTGTGAACCGTTCCTTTTCGGGGTCCCATTTCAGTTTCCGCCCCGTGCGCATTGCGATGTCACCGAGATAACAGACCGTAGCGGTGCGGTGACCGATTTCAACATCAGCGGCAGGTTTACTTCGTGTATGAACACAGTCGAGGAAATTCTGATGGTGGTCGATGCTGCGGTACAGCTTGACATCGTTCGGGCCGAGGTTCGATTTGAGAATTGACTTCGGATGAGCGTCGAGTTTGTATCGTGCCGCAAAGACCCACCCGTTGGTCCCTTCGAAGATGACCGATGCGCCGAAATCCCCTGTTTCATTAGTCTCAGTGGTGCGGCAGAACAGCTTGACTCCATTGCCGTATGTGTAAGTTATGTCGTATTTGAGAGGTGTTTCAAACAACCCCGCCTGCGGAAACCGCCCCTTGCCCTCGATTTCAACCGGGCCCGTGTACTGGGTGTCGTTGCCCCACTGTGCGATATCAATAAAATGTGCGCCCCAGTTTGTAAGCTGGCCACACCCAAAATCGTGCAAAAAGTGCCACCGGTAGTGCGTTCCAAGCTCAATATAGGGCCGATATGGCGCAGGCCCCACCCACATATCATACTCCAGATTCTTCGGCGGCTTTTCCACGCTCCACTCAAGCGGATTAGGCCTGCTGTTCACGGGCAACTCCACTCTTATCGTCTCCAGTTGCCCGATGCGCCCGTTACGTACAAGCTCGCATGCGAATCGGAAGTTGTTGTCGGAGCGTTGCTGTGAACCGGTTTGGAGAACTCGCCCGTACTTTTTCACCGCCTCGCATACTGCCCGGCCTTCGGTGATGCTGTATGCAAGCGGCTTTTCGCAGTATATGTCCTTGCCGGCCCGGGCGGCGGCTATCGATACAAGCGCATGCCAGTTGTCCGTCGTGCATACGACAACCGCGTCGATATCGCTGCGGCAAAGAAGTTCGCGAAAGTCGGAATACGCCGAGCCCTTCGGCAGATTGGCAATCCTCGCCGCCTCGTACATCCGGTGCTCATCGACGTCGCAGACCGCCACCACCTGAGCAGCCGGCTTGCTCATAAACGCCCTGATGTTGTACTGACCCTGGCCGCCGGTCCCTATCGCACCGATTGTGATTCGATTGGCCGGCGCATCGGCACCGAAAACCGATGAAGGAACAACGGCTGGAACCGCCAGTGCCCCTGCGGCGGCAGCAAAGGATTTCTTCAAAAACGCCCGGCGCGACAACCTGCTGTCTTCAGATGTTCTGCTGTTCATCATTGAGACTAAGATGTCTGCTGTTCTGTGCGCTTAAGTTTTTTCACCGGCCGGCGCCATTTCAACAACCGCCGGCTCCAGGCCCGCCTTTGCAAGAACGGCATAGAGCACGGCACCGACGACAAATGCCGCCAGCGGAGCAGCCGGGACGTTAAACAGCCCAACGATTGGTGCCATTCCGACGAAGAAGCCAACGGCCCACGATATCCAGCCGGCCATGTTCCAGCCCTTTCTCGGGCCGGCCCACTTTTTGCCTGACATGAAGTAGTCAACCATCATTGCACCGCAGACCGGGCCAAACGAAGCACCGATGATGGTAAATACGTCGATGACTTTGCCTGCCCAGCCGGTTACCGCCAGCAAGATACTGACAGCGGCGCCAATGCCGACCGAGATGAACGGATTGATCTTTGGCAGCGTTGTCTTGAAGCTGTTCGCAGCAATGAAAGATGAGAAGCACGCCGGGGGAAATGCTGCAACCGCCAACAGAAGGCCCATCGTCTTGCCCAGGCCTTCCGAGCCCATCAGAGTACCCATAAACGAAGGGTCGGCAGTATTGACGTTATATGTACCGCTGGAAGCAAAGGCCCCTGCGGCTATAAGTATCGATGCGCCGCCGGCCAGGATTGTTGCCAGCGCAATGCCGAACAGGCCGCCCATCTGGACGTCCTTTGTGTCCTTACTGTTCATGCCGAAGTCCACACCTGCCGCACCGGCTGTTGCAAAGAAACCAACGATATATGTCACGCAGAGAGCAAGCACTCCGAATATGCTTAGCCCTGCAGTTTTGCCGGTGGCAACCGTACCAGCGGCGACAAACGCTTTGGCGTCAAAGTCACCAAGAGAGCCGATAGTCTTAACCACCATTATGAGCAATATGACCAGCGGTATCAGCGGCAGAAACGTCGCGACCTTTGCAACGTACTGAATGCCCTTGAGGCCAATAAACGCTGCGACAGCGACCCAGACAACGGCAATGACCTTCTGGGCCACGGGATTGCCGCCAAACAACGGCGACAGAGCCAGTGAAGCAAAATATGCGTTGACACCGAGCCAGCCAAATTGAAGCACACCCATCAGAAAGCCCGGCATTAGAAAGCCGCCCTGAGTACCGTAGGTCGAAGTGCCTACGATGTACAGCGGCAGGCCCGTCTGCATACCGAGCAGACCCGGCACGAGATAGAACAGGAAATGACAAAGCAGAGCAGCGACAACCAGGCCCAGCAAAGCAACGACTATCCCCTGCGAGAGGATTCCACCGGGGTTGCCATCGGCGGCGCCGCCGCCTGACATCTGGCTCCAGAAAACGAACCACAGGAAGATGCCGGCGTACGTCGGCGCTGTGTTCTTATACCACGGTGCTCGTTTGTCGAGAGGGTTTGGCCTGGCCATGCTTATGTAGCTTGGCAGCATTCCATTACTCATAGTTAGTTCTCCTAACTAAACTCGATATTCTGCGCCCGGCACTATGCCGAGAGACATTTGCTCAGCATCTGAAAAAGATACCAAAGAGCTTATCAGCCGGCGGCGTTTTTCTGCATCTCGGTCATAACCGAAAGGTACAGCCACGCCATCGAAAACAGCGCCAGCGACAACGTACTGTAGCGATGCAGCCCAAGGAGTAATTCCTGGCCGTACGTGCCGAACAGCGTGAACATACTCAACACCGCCGACAAAATCACAGGCAGAGCCAGAAACAGAATTAGCCAAAAGCAAATCTTGCGGCCAAGCTCGTATTTTTCAACCAGCGTGTTGCTCTGCGGCAACCGCCTGAGAACCCGGTTCAGCCAGGGCCAATAGTTCTTGTCGAGGCGGCTGTTATCTGCCCACATAACCGCTAATATCGCCACACATGCCGCGAAGACCGGCGAGAACGTTGCGTGAATCACTAACCACCATCCCGAGATTGCTTTGCCTAAAATCAGCGGCGGCACAAAACCCGTCACCACCAGCACCGCGAAACAAAGCAGAGCAAGCAAAAATACTAACTTTCGCAGCGCCCCGACCAGGTTCCATTTCTGCTCGACAAACAGAAGCGTCAAGAATAATATCGGCCATCTGAGAGGATCGAGGATACGCATCGAGCGGTCTTTGCCGAAGAGGTCGTCTGCCTTCGGCTTTGATATGATGAAGTGCAGCGCCATTGTCGCCAGGCAGGCAACGAAGCCCATTATCGAGACCATGCGAAACATACTCTCCTTTTCCAAACACGGATATTAATCTTTGCCAACAAATACCCCGGCAATAAAACCGAGGGCCCGCAGTGCGTATAGCACGACAACGCCAAGGATAACAAGTGATGACAGCAGCACCACGACCTTCAGCCAGGGCCGAAACACAAATGAAAACGCAAAGAACCATTTCAATGGCCGACTTAGCCCCTGAAAATCTATCATTTCTTTTGCAGTGCCTCCGGCTGAGACCACCGGAGTATCGACCGGCACCAAACCAAAGAAGAAAGGCGAATCCGTCGAATGACAATCCTCACATCGCCGAACGCCCAGTGACTGAGCAGCCGGTCTGACATTATGAGCAATCGGCCACAGATACGCCCCAGCCGATTCGTGCTCGGCCGATGTAAGCTTGCCGTCTTCAAGCTTATAAACCCTCCCGCCGGTAACATAGACTGCCTGGCATCCATCTGCAACCTGTGATGCGAACCGGGAAAGACCCTTCGTTATCTGCTCATCAGTCAGCTTCGGCCAATCGCCCGAGCGAGGCACGTCCTGTCTGTTGATAACCTGTGCGGTTACGGAAGAGACGATATCAAAGTCAATCGGCTCAACGGTCGAACCCTTCATTTCGCCCCAGAACGCCGGCCAGATGAGCTTGTGAGGCCCTATTTTGCCCTCCGTATTTTTCGCAAAAACAGGATAGACAATATGCGGCAGCATATCAACCGACTTGTTCGAGCCGAGCGTGCCCATCGCGTGTGCCATCGCGGTCTTTGTACGTATCGCGTTTTGCCCGGGCCGAGGGCCCGAGTGACACGCCGTGCACGTCAGCTTCTCGAAGTGCACAGGCGGAATACCGGGATGCTCGGGCACCGGTGCCGCAAAACGACCCGCAACCGGCGCCGCAGACCCGTCGCCAAGGTGACAGCCCTCGCAAGACGAGCTCGCCGCCAGCGGATTATCCGAAACCTCACATTCGTATTCGTAACCACGCGTGATGTTGTGGTCCAGACCGTTGCGGTGACAATCAACGCACTTCAGCCCCGCCGAAATATGTATATCTTCGTCGACCTGCCACTTCTCCGGCTGCTCCTCCACAGCATCTATACTCGAATGGCAGAAGTAACATCGCTGGTTCGGAACCTCTCGTTCAATATCGAACACCACGTTAGACTTCTCATCGAAGGCGTTTTTTCTGTATGTTACCGCCGGTGGTCTTATCTTGGGGTCGTCAAATACCTCGGAAATCCTGAAGTCGAACATGTTGGGCACTTTGGCCGTCGAGCCGGTCACCGACGCAAACTCACTGGCGGCGGTGGCGGCCCACCGAAAGTTTTGACGCGCAATCTGTACGGCGAACTCGCTCTGGTCGTACCCGTAGTGGGCGTCGTGGCAGGCAAGGCAGTTTATCTCAAGAGGCCCTGTCACGTATCCCCTTAAAACCTCCTCGGGCTCATCGCTTCTTTCGACCATCTCGCCCGGGCCGCCCCCCGGCATCTGCCTGCCGAAAAGCCGAACAAAAGCCGCCGGTGTCATTCCAAGCCGGTTCGGGTCGAATGTCCCCGTCCAGTGCCTGTACGAAAGAGGAATCTGCGTCGCCGCCGCCGGCTCGGCGGCTATCCAGGGATGACCGGCCCTGCCCGCCGGTACATTGCCGTCGGTGCAGTTAAAGTGCCACCCACGCCTGATAGTCGCGTAGCTGTGACACTCGCCGCACGTCTGCCTCGTCGAAAACGGCAGCAGCGGCTCATCATCCGGATATATCTGCTCGCCCTCGCCGTCGGATTCCCCCTCCGTCAGCAGTGGCATAACGTGAACGCTCACGCTGCGACCGCCGTCACTGACATCGCCAAGCTTTTCGTCCGCAAAAGCACCCGGCAGCCCGAAAAAAAACGGCATACACAACCACACCACTGTCGCCTGCGACAATCCTTTCCTCAATCCGCCAAATCCTTTACTCAACTTGCTATACCTTAAATTCTTCCGGCTTGAACCCAAGCCGACAGCCCGCCTCGACCGCATCGTTCACTTTCAGCACGCTGACAGCGGTCTCATAACCGATTTCAGCCGGACAGTTCAGTTTTTCCTTCCCGCGAACCGCGTTGAAGAAATTCTCAAGGTGCGGCTTATGGTAGGCGTCGCTAAATTCTACCGGTATGTCGTAGCCCGGCGGAGCAAGCGTCTCACGGGAATCCAGCACTGCGCCGGCTTCGGGCTTTTCTTCTTCTTTCGGCTCGCCGAGATATCCTAATTTGA
>CAZPDW010000043.1:0-15112 GCA_964585535.1 uncultured Pirellulales bacterium | reverse complement strand
TTGCAGGCGAGCAGAACCCGGCAGAGCCGACCTCGCCGCTAAAGAATATCGTAGCCATCTCAGCCGGTGAGGCCCATTCAATGGCTCTCGACTATCAGGGACATGTCTTTTGCTGGGGTGACAACTATTTCGGCCAATTAGGCAACGGCACGACCGACCCTTGCACTACGCCGGTACAGGTCATAGCCGCCGATACCAATCAGCCGCTCAGCGGCATTGTCGCAATCTCAGCCGCCTACTGGCACAACCTCGCAATCGATGTCAATGGAACTATTTGGACGTGGGGCAAGATAAATGCCGGTCGATTAGGCGTAGGGGAAACTATTACCGAGGAGCTATCCACCGCCGCCCGCACTATAAACCTCGTCCAGAACCTCACAAAGCAGAATTACCAGTTCGGTATCCAGACCGCTATCGACGATGCAAGCAACGGCAACGTACTCGAGGCCTCGCCGGGGACATACTTCGAACAAATAGACTTCGGGGACAAAAGTGTTACATTAAAAAGTGCAAAGCCCGTTGACCGGGATATTGTGGAAAAGACCACCATCTACGGCCCCGGCTCAGACAATGGCTACGGCTACGTTGTAAAACTCAACGGAAGCCAGTCTTCATACATCAGCGGTTTTAAGATTACCAACGCCGACAATGCAATTGTGTGCGATTCCTCGACTGTCGAAGTGTCGAACTGTATTATAACGGGCAACTATTACAACGGAATCTACAGTTTACGCGGTTCCTCTATCTCGGTTCAGCACTGCAAAATCCACGCAAACAATTGGGACGGGATAACTGTCGAGGGTGGACAGGCACTTATAGTAAACAACTGGATATATGATAGTAACACCTATGATGGTATATATCTCTACTCAGCCGCTACCGCCACTATTCGCAATAATACCATAGTCAACAACGGCCTATACGGAATAGAGTGTTCCAGCAGTACCGCTAACATATCAAGCTGTATTGTATCGGGTAATACAGAGGATAATCTTGCCGGTTGTACTGCGGATTATTCATTCATCGGCGGCGATCCCTGCTTTATTAACCCATCCGACCCCAACGACTACCACCTCGACCCGAATTCGCCGTGTATCGATGCCGGCGACCCGGCCTTTGACGACTTCAATGAGACCGACATCGACGGCGAGTTCAGAATAATGGACGGCGACTTCAACGGAACCGACATCGTTGATATCGGCGCCGATGAATTGTATTGGCCTAAGTGCGATTATGACAAAAGCGAGATAGTCAACTTCGTTGATTTCAGCTTCTTTGCAAACGCCTGGCAGGACTACAACGATACCATCGACTTAGACGGTGATAGCTTTGTCGATATTAACGATTTGATACTGTTCTGCAACGACTGGCTGTGGGTTGCGCCGTGGTCGGCCCGGTACGAGCAGATGATGATGGCCGGCGGCAGCGGCAGCCTGACTATGGATACCCAAACCGCAATAGCCGCCACTACGCAAGCCCCCGGCTTCATGCCGGGGGTTCACCCCACCGCCCCCGCCCAAGCCGAGCCGTTAAGTGCCGAGCGTATTGAAGAACTGATTAACTGGACTGAATCTTTACTCAAAGACGAAGAGCGAACGTTAGACGAATCCAAAATCCAGATAATCCTCGACTCTCTGAAAGCCGACTTGCCGGACTAAACACCCCCCACAGCCCTCGCAATCATTGACAAAACCGACCGTGTCGAGCTTACCATCACCGGCCAACTCACCGACGGGACACTATTCGAGGGCGCCGATACCGTCCGGGTCATCAACCCCCGCCCCCGGCCATTACAGCATCGCTAAATCGCAACCGGTGTCTTAATTTGACGACGCCCGACCAGAGAATGTAAATCCTGTCTAAAACTATAAGCAAAACTTATACTACAGCCACAAAATTTGCCCTGTTTTTTCCAACAAAATACCCGATTTTCACCCTCTTTTTCCAAAATTTCCCAAAATTTTCGCAAATTTTACACCATTTTTCGCCCCTATAACCCGCATATCTTACCCATCTTAACCCCCGGACCGCATTTTTCGCCCAAAATCAGCACCTCCCTCCAAAGTTTTCCGGATTTTAGCCGCTTCTATTAGTTTTACTTATAATCCGCCGGGCTGAAATCCACCCGCGGCAGGGCGGATTTTGCTTGATAACGCTATCTGTAATCGCTATAATAGGTGCTGTTGGGGGCGTTATAGTATGATAAAGACAGTCTTCTGCAGAGTTTTGAGAACCGTACCACTTGGAAAAGGTAGCTCATGCCCTGCTCCGGCAGGCACTTCGTACTTCACGCGGTTATCCGCAGTACCTTCAAATCACAAAAGGGCCATGCTAATATATAAAGCCCGGCCCGCCGGCCAGATTCTGGATTGCCGTTTATGACTGCAACCGCTGCCGGGTGCCCTTAGATGAGGTTTCTCAGGTGGTCTTTCAGCATGTACCGGCAGAGAGACAGGGCGACGGCGGAAATCATAACGGCTGCGACGACACCGGCTGATGCCCCGTTTACGGCGACGGCTACTGCGGTTCCTGCCGCCGGCGGGTGCTCGATGTCGAGGGCGACCATAATGAAAAAGGTCATACCCACTGCGATGGAGCACTCTACGTACTGCGGCAGGACAGGGAAATGAAAAATCAGCCCGCAGATTAGAGCGGCTAAGTGGCTGCCGATGACGACTTTCGGCTGGGCCGAAGCTGTGCTCGGAAGGGCGAATACGATGAAGGCCGTCGCTCCCATAGCGGAGATGACGACTATTCTTTCTTTGCCTAACACCAAAAAGAGCGTGAACATAACGGCCGCGGCGAGTGAGCTCTGGATGGCATAATACACCCAGAGCTTGCGAAACTTCACTATTATCTCATTTGCTTTTCCCATAGGTATTCGCCCGGGTGCAAATTTACAGCAGACGGTGTGGTTTTGAAATAAAAAAAAGACGGCGAGGTCAGTTAACTGGGTTGGGGAAGCCCTGTTTACATTTCCTCGCCGCTTTCACAAAATCCGTTGATGTATTGCGCCGGCCGTCCGTAGCCGACTCTGAGACACGGCAATTTGTTACATTGCTATATACCGAACTTCAAGATATTCTCTGCCGCCTGCTGCAGATTCTGTGGGTCGTCCAGTTGTCCCGACAAGAGCAGCTGATTGGCCCTTTGCACGGCCCCGGTGTCCGATTCGGGCTCTTTAAGCGCCTTTTCGATAAGGCAGGCATAGTCAATCTGGATGGAATCGTCGGCGTCGTTGTTTTTCGGCGGTTTCGCCGAAGCCGGCGGTTTCGGTGAGGCGCTGTCAAAAAGATTCTGAATTTGGTTGTTATTTATCTTGTCTATCATTGCACTACCGTCGCCAACTATTTTCCTTCAAAACTGTTTTCGTAGAGTTCGGCAAAAACTTAAAGAAGTTTTTGTGAAACGTCAAATTTTTTCTAAAGCCGGTTTTGTTTTCGGACGAATAGGCGTATTTCCACGGATACATCCCTCAGCGCTTTCCCGATTCCAGTGTTTCAGCGGTTTCGTATGCGACGAATTTCACGAAATTTATAGAGCTGAGCAGCGTTATCTGCTCCGAAAGGGGAGCGAAACCGGACCTCATCTGCCGTTCAAAGTAGTTTTTGATTCGCCTCTCGGTGCTTTTATCAGCCGTGTCCCAGACCTGCTCGAGGCCCCACAGCAGCTGCCCGTCGTTCAGGTCTATGAGTTTCAGCCGAAGGCCGACAGTCATATGCGGATAGGGCTGATATGTGCTGAGCGTGCCAATCAAAATGGCGTCGCATCCCAGGGCCCTGCGTGTCGCTAACAGCTGGTCGAGATTGTAGGCCGAGTCCGGGCGAACCTGAAGATTCCGCCACCGCCGGTCGCTTCTGCGAATCAGTGAAAGTCCGAACAGGTGCTTCTTTTGAATTGCCTCGAAGAGCGTTTGGGTAACGTCTGTACTGATTTGCGGATAGGGCGATTCGTTGCGCAGCTCGACGAGGGCGACGGTAGCTACCGAAGAGAGGTCCCTTGCGGGGTTGACGTAATAGTAGTCGGCGGCCGAGCTGCCGCCCGGGCGAATAACGGCGCAGCCGAGCCAGAAGAGCATCGGCAATACGGCCAACAGGACGGTGTACAGCCACCTCGGCGGTAGCCGGCCGATTTTCCCGACCGAGACGATATATCGCTTTGTTTTTCTCATAATTTTTGTCCGATTCGGTAAAGCCCCTAATTGTTTTGGGTTTCGGCTCAACCCGCCGACGCCGCCGTCGCCTCTGTGTTCACAGACTGAGTTGTTTCTGTCTGCGGCTCGACGCCGAGCAGGGTTAGTATCCTGAGAAGGGCCTCGAGCTGCGCCTTTTCGGCGTCTCTCATCTCGCCGCGAAAGCCCAGCACGTTGTTCTTCCAGTTGTTGAGCTCGACGCGCATCTCAACGAGAAACTGATTGGCCTGGGTCAATTCTTTTTCCGCTTGCTCCAGGTCGGTTTGTGTCTTTTCGAGGTCTTCCCCGAGCTGCCGGTTGATTTTTTCGAGTTCCGTCTTTCGCTGTTCGAGAGCTGCGTTGTCTTTCGAGAGTTCGGCGAACTTTTCCGATAGCTCAATGGCCGATTCCACGGCGGTCGGTCCCTGGGGCGTTGACTGCTGAAATCTTTTTGCGGTCACGGCGGCCGGCTGCTGCCGCGGCGGTTCGGCCGGTAGGACCAGGGCCAGTTTGCCCGATGAGCCGGAACAGCCGGTAAAAGCGAGCATCGACAGCGGGCAAAAAGCCAGCATCAATAATATCTTATCAGTTTTCATAGCATTTGTCTCCGGTTATCACGTTTGGTTCTGGATTGCTTTTTCAGGCGTCGGCGTTTCGGCTGCTTCGCCGGTATTGGCCGCAGAATTATCGCCGGCGTATTTGCATTTGACCTGTGTCTTTTGGCCGCACGAACACGTAAGCTCAATCACTGCGAATTCATGATTATTCTCAATCAGGCGAACCACCGGCGTAACCTGCACGTTGTTTCGACCGCCCGGCTCCGTCGCCGGACCCTGGTTCGAGGCCAGATGAAACCGCCCCTTTACCCTGACGTCGGCTTGCCTTAGAATGCGTCCGGTTGTCTCCGGCATTTCCGTGTCCTTCTTTCTGTTTGCTTATTCGGTTTGTCTGCCATTTTTGCCGTCATCTGCCGGCCCTCGTTTTCAGGCACAATAATCGATAAAGTGCTCGCCGTTTTCGCTCGGCGCGGGCCTGTCGCCGGGGTTATGTTGCTCGCTCGGCGTTTCGCTCCGTTGCTCGTTGTGGTTTTTCTGACTGCTTTGCTCCTGTCGCTTCTTTCTCTTGTCCCCTTGTTTCACCGGTTTCAACGCACCGATGTTCTGAAGGGCATCGACGGGCTTTATTATGTTATATTCATCTTTCATCGTCGTCCCATTGCCTCAATTTTACGGAGAGATTGAACAGGGCGCTTGCGTGAAGCTGGCTGACCCGCGGCTCGGTAATGTTGAACAGCCCGGCAATCTGTTTCATTGTCAGGTGCTGCTGGTAGTAGAGCACGATAATCCGGCGTTGTCTTTCTTTGAGCTGCGAGATTGCCTTTGCGAGTTTTTGTACGAGCTCGGCGTGCTCGAGGTGCTTGTCCGGGCTGGCGGTGTCGGGAGCGGCTAAGATGTTTCCGAGAGCGGGGCCCGGTTCGCTGCGAGTGTCCATAGAGATGAAATGCTTCGCTCGGGCGCTGTCAAACGTTTGATTGAGCTTCTCGATAGTTACACCCAGCTTCTCTGCCAGCTCGACATCGTCAGGCGCAGAGCCGGTCTGCCTGGTGATTTCCATGCTTACCTTCCTCGCCTGCTGGATTTGCCTGTGTACGTTGGGCGGGATAAACGACCAGCTCCGCAGCTCGTCGATAATCGCTCCTTTTATTCTGATGTAGGCATAAGTCTTAAACTCGGCCTGGTAGCGAGGGTCGTAGTCTCGTGCCGCCTTGACTAATCCCACCGTTCCGGCGGAGATGAGGTCATCGTACGAAAGCGGCGGTCTCAGGTATATTGCGACCCTGCGTGCTATTTTGTGAACCATCGGCAGAAACTGTTCTATCTGCTCGTCGCAGAGCTGCCTGGTCTGGCCGGAATACGCCCGCTTTGCCGCACTTTCAAGTTGCGTCTGGCTTGGCTCGAAGTCCTCTGAACGGGTTTTCGAGATATTTTCAGTTTCCGGGGGCATGGTTCCGTCCCTTCAGGCGGTTCATTCTGTCGGCAATCATAGCGTTGGTCAAAACGGCGTTTATGCCTTTGACGGCCAGTCCGGCCACGACGTACGTAAATAGTGCCCCGATGAAGGCACGCCTGCAGCACGTAAACGGCGCCTGGCCGCTTAACCAGCAGACAAAACTAAGCACAAAAAAGCACATAACCGAGACACTCACCGCTATCGAACGTACGTGTAAAAGCATTTTTAAATCTTCCTTTTAGCCAAACAAGTTTCTCCTGGGCCTTTCTTTTTTATGTCACTGCGGCGGCGAGCTGCGGCTCATTCGCTTCAGCGGCCGCAGCTTGGCCGACAGCTATGGTTTCACTTGATTCGACGTCGGTGCCGAGCACAATCTCGTCATAGGCCACCACCTTCAGTGTCGGCACCGTACGCCGGAGCATCTCTGCAAGAGGTGCACGTATTCTCGAATCGCACAGCAGCACAGCGTTGTCTTTGCCCCCATCCATCGCCCTTTTCCATCCCTGGGCGGTGCTTCTGCTTATCTCCATCGTCAGCTCGGTCGGCAGTGCCAGAGAGATGGTCTCGGCCTCCTGCTTCAGGCTCGAGAGCATCTGATGTTCGAGGGCCGGCTCGAACGTCATCGCCGATACCCTCCCGGACTCGTCTATGGACTGCTCGGTAATGGTTCTGCTTAGGTTCTTGCGAACCATCTCGGTCAGAACGACCGGGTTCCTGGTCTTTGCGGCGTGTTCCGACAGAGATTCGAGAATGGTCGTCAATTCACGAATGGGCAGATGGTCCTTCAGCAGGTTCTTCAGGACCCGCTGGAGCAGACCGACCGATACCGGCCCGTCGGCGGCAAGGACCTCACCGACCAGTGAGGGCTGACTCTTTCGGAGCCGGTCAACCAGCACCTGAACGTCTTCGCGTGTGAGCAGCTCGTCCGAATGCTTTTTGAGCGTCTCGGAGAGGTGGGTGATAAAGACGGATTCCGGGTCGATGACGGTATAGCCGTTCAACTCGGCCTCTTCCTTCTTTTCCGGTTTAATCCACAACGCCGGCAGGCCATATACCGGTTCGCTGGTGGCTATCCCCTCGACTTTCTGGTGGGCGTTTGCCGAGTCCATCGCCAGAAGCATATCCGGTTCGACCCGCCCCTTTGCTACCGTCAGCTCCGAGAGGCGAATCTCGTATGCCGTTGGCTCCAGCGTGATGTTGTCACGCAGGCGGACCAGCGGTATGATGATGCCTAACTGCTGTGCAAAACGCCTGCGCAGGGCGCCGATACGGTCGAATATGCCGGTTGACTTTCGCGGGTCCACAAGGCAAATCAGGCGAACCCCGACGTGCACGGAAATCCTGTCAACGTCGAGCATGTCCTCGAGCGGCTGCTGCTGCGCTTCCTTTTTTTGCGAATCCGGCTCAGCCGGCTCTTTCCGTGAGCTTTCGGTTTTTGCGACGGCCCTGCTGAGCAGAGCGGTGCCTGAGGCCAGCAGCAAAAAAGGTATTTTGGGCAGACCAGGGACCAACGCAAGGGCCGCAATGACGAATGAGGCGATGGTGAGCGGCTCGCTGGCCCTGAGAAACTGCCTGCCGAGGTCCTGGCCGACACTGTGCCTGGAGGATATCTTGGTTACCAAAAAACCGGAGCTTATAGAGATTATAATGGAGGGTATCTGGCTCACGAGACCGTCGCCGATGGAGAGTATCGAGTAGGTCTTAATGGCAACGGGCACGGTCATTCCGCGTGAATAACCCATTGCTATTCCGCCGACGATATTGACCGCGGTAATAATAAGGCCCGCCTTTGCATCGCCTCGAATGAACTTGCTCGCGCCGTCCATAGCGCCGTAAAATTCGCTTTCCTTGACGATTTTCGTTCTTCGTTTATTTGCCTGCTCCTCGGTAATCAGTCCTGCGTTGAGGTCGGCGTCTATTGCCATCTGTTTTCCGGGCATTGCGTCGAGTGTGAACCTTGCGGCCACCTCGCTGATGCGCTCGGCGCCTTTTGTTACGACGACGAACTGGATAACGACTAAGATGAGGAAGATGACTAAGCCCACGACGAAGCTGCCGCCGGCGACGAAGTCGCCGAACGTCTGTATGATTCTGCCTGCGTCCCCCTGGAGAAGTATCAGCCGGGTCGATGCCACGTTGAGTGAAAGCCGAAACAAAGTTACGAACAGAAGCAGTGACGGGAAGGTTGACAAATCGAGAGCTTCTTTGGAAGTGAGCGTTGTTATCAAAACGGCGACTGCCAGAGACAAGCTGCAGGCAAGCAGCATATCCATCGCCTTTGTCGGCAGCGGCACTATGAGCGTGGCGAGGATAGTAACAAGCCCCACAGCCAAAATGATGTTGCTGTGTGAGGCGAAGGGCGTATCGGGCAGATGAGAGCTTGATTTTTCGAGTTCTTTCACGGTCGGCCCTGAATAGTTTTCACCGCATCATTTGCGGCCGGTTAGTTCTGCTTCTGTTCCGCTTTCGGTTCTCCTTGGGAGTCCTTACGGACAGCCGAGCTGAGAATTTGCTCGATACGAACCGCAAATTGACCGTCTAAGACGACGATGGCTCCGGTGGCGAACTTGGAGTCCTTGAGATAGAGCTCCGCCGGCTCGTCAATGGGCTTGTCGAGCCGGACCACCGAGCCGGGCCCGAGCCGGAGAAGACTGCGAATGGGCATCTGCGTTTTACCGATGGTGACGGTAACCGGGATGTTCATATCCAGCAGTATGTCAATGCTGCCGCCGGCGCCTGCATCGGCTGTCCCGGCTGCTTCGGAAAATTCCGCCGACTGCACCTCGGTTTTATTCTCGGCCTCTGCCGTGTCGTTTTGACCCTCGCCAGCTTCCGCGGTTGCCTGAGCTGTATCTGCCATATTTCTGTTCCTTTGCCGATTAACTGTTATTGACGGTGGAGGAATTTTGCGGCCCGTTCGAAATCGCCTTTTCGATAACGACGGCATAATTGCCGCCTGATTTTGCCGGCCGGGCGCTGAAAAGTTCAAGGCCTTCGAGTACGAGCTTCGCCGGCTTGTCCACCTTCTTGTCGAGCAGCACTATGTCACCTGCGTTCAGTCCTATTATCTGCTCCAGCGTCAGCCCGACGGTGGCGATCCTTGCCGTAACGGATACGGAGATTTTCTGTATGTGGCTCACAATGGCGTCGGAAATTTCCCGCTGCGAGGGCTGCCTGGCTGACCGGCCGGATTCGCCGACAACGGGCGCAATGCAATCGCAGAGGGTAAGTATGTGTGCTTCGGATTTATCCTCCGAGCCGCCTTCTTTGATGCTGAAAGTGATTTTGCAAAACTGCTCCGTTCCCTCCAGCTCGACAGGCAGATGACTTGTAAGGGTGTTTGCAGCCGGCTCGAATCCGCACGGCGCCTGCGCCGGGCCGGCTTCGCCCAGCGACTCGACAATCAAAAGAGCGACGTCGAGCAGCAGTGATTCCTCGAGTTTCGTAAGTGCCCTGTCGGAGTTTTCTTCCGGCTCCGATTCGCCTAACAACAGTCTGGTCCACGTAACAGCGGTTTGAGGGGGTATGCTGACAAACCCGCAGACGGATTTTTCGTCGCTCGAAGAACGATTCGCCACTGACGGGTCACGAGTCACGGGCGACGCAAAAGGCAGGTAGTAGTTGCCCGCCGGCTGTGTCTGCTCGCCGCCGCTGCCGTCTATGAAATGACTCGCAAAATGCTGGCTGGTCGAATCGATTGCCGCCTCGAAACTGCCCTGGCACAGAGCGGAAAATTTTGAGCCGACCGAAAGGGCGCAGCGCTTTGCGAAACAACTGATTTTTTCGAGCTGCTCGTCGTTGAAGTAATGCGGCTGATGCCAGTCGTACTCGACCGCCTGTGTATCGCCGTCCGGTTCTCCTTGGGAGTCCTTACGGACAGCCGACCCCGGGCCGATTGCGCGAAGAAGCTGCTGAATCCTTTCTCTGGTAAGCGTATTTCCCGGCGTCCGGCTCATTGAATCGCAAATTCCTTAAAAAGAATGCGATTGATTAACGGCTTCGAATCCGGAAAGAGCTTGTCGTTGAAGCCCTCGCAGATTTGTGACTGGATGCGCTTGAGGTTTCTGTCGCCCCTGATACTTTCAAGGTTCAAGCTCGATAGATATATCGTGAGCCAGTTCGTCAAAAGAGGTTTCTTCTGCTCGATAAAGGCGGTGCCTTTTCTCTGGTCCATTTCCGTGCTCATCTCCAGCGTCAGGGTTGCCCGCACATACCTGGTCGCGCTCGGCTCGTCGAGATTAGCCACTATCGGCTCAAGGTCGAAGTACCAGGCGTCCTCGGCCTCTGCCGGGTTCGACGAGAGAAGCTCTTCTGTTTGCGAGGCGGTCTTTGCCTGTGACGATTCTGCCCCCTCCTGTTCGGCGGAACTGCCGAACATTCGCCCAAGGCCGAAACCGGCCGCCGCAAAAACTGCGACTGTCAGGGCCACTATCAGCCAGGGTAGCAGGGCGGCCAATACCGACTTTTTTTGAGAGTTTTCCTGCTTGCCGGCGGCCTGTTCGGTCTGCTGTTCGGTTTGTGGTTCATCGGCCATTTAGTTTTTTCTCCGAAAATTCTATGATTGACCTGCTGTTATGAGGTCCGGTTGGAGGCATTCCTGCCGGCGATATCGGCGGACTTTGTCGCGAAGCGTTCGGTCGCTGATGCCCAATACCTTTGCCGCCTTCGTCTGGTTGCCGTTTGTTGCCGCCAGAGTATCCAGAATCGCCCGCCGCTCCACGTGCGCAAGGGGAATTCCGCCCAGCCGGCCTGCGTTCCGGGCCTGTTCGTCCGGTTCGGATTCTGTCTCCGTTGGCAGTTCCGTTCGCGGCTGCAGCTCGTCGAACAGCCACGATGCGTCTGCCAGAGTTAGTGTTTCTCCACTGCCTAATATCAGCGCCGTCAGCACGACGTTGCGAAGCTGGCGAACGTTTCCGGGCCAGGCGTAGTTTGCAAAAATCTTCATCATTGCCGGGTCAAGTTTGGTAATCCGTCTTTGACTCTGGGCCGAGTAAAGATTGACAAAGTGCCAGACGAGGTCGGGCAAATCCTCGCACCGCTGCCTCAGGGGCGACAGTACGACTCGCAGGCCGTTGAGGCGATAGTAGAGGTCCTCCCGGAATCGGCCGGCTGAAACCTCCCTTGCGAGGTCCTTGTTTGTTGTGCTTATGATACGGACATCGACCTTTATATTGTCGCTGCCGCCGACTCGCTCGAAACGCTGCTGCTCCAGAACGCGAAGCAGCTTTGCCTGGAACTTTATCGGTGTTTCGGTGATTTCGTCGAGCAGCAGCGTGCCGCCGTGCGCCGTTTCAAACCGTCCTTTTCGCAGGACATGGGCGCCCGTGAAGGCGCCTTTCTCGTGGCCGAACAGCTCGCTTTCGAGCAGCGTTTCGCTAAGGGCCGCACAGTTCAGCCGGATGTAAGGACCCTGGGCCCTTCTGCTGCTGTGATGAATCAGGTAAGCTATAAGCTCCTTGCCGGTTCCGCTCTCGCCGGTTATCAAAACCGCGGCGGATGTTCCCGCTATTTTCCTGGCAAGCGTTACCGTCTGGCTCAGCCGGACGCTCCTCCCGACAATCTGGTAAATGCTGCGGGTGTCCTCCTGGGCCGAGGCAATCGTTGCGACCGGATGGCCGGGAAGCAATCTGTCCAGCAGAAGCTCTATTTTGTCGGCCTCGATTGGTTCGAGCAGAAAATCTCGGCAGCCGCTGCGAATGGCCCTGACCGCCGAATCGACTAATCGCCGTGCATTGTGCTCTTTTGATGTTTCGCTCGGCGCTATCATAACTATAGGCAGCTCGGGCCGGCTTTCACGGATTTTCCGGACAAGCGAGAAACCGCCCTGAGTTTTTGGCGGTGCGTCCGGGCGAGGCCTTAGCGTGATGCCGGTCATCACCAGCTCGCAATCGCTCTTCTCAAGGAAATCGACTGCGGTTTTCTCGTCTTTTGCGATTATCCCGCGAACGCCCCTGCGAGCGAAAATCCTGAGTATGAGCTGCTCGGCCTGCGGACTGTCCTCGGCTATCAGCACGTTTGCAATTCTGCCTGTTTGCTGTTGAGTGCTTGTTGCTTTGTTGTTAATCACCTTTGAAACGCTCCGGTCTGCTTAAAGTTAGCTATTTTGATTCTTCAATCAGCGCTCGGGGCCTGTCCCGCAGACGCCAGTCGATTATCTTGACCCTTGCCTTGGCCAAATCGGACCAGAGGCAGTTGGGCTGTTCGGTAATCAAAGTTGTGTAAAACTTTTTTGCCTTTTGCGGCTCTATCCCGCGAAGGCAATTGCCCGTCTGAAACAAAATCCACGCCCTCATCTGTGCCGAGGCGGGCTCGGCAGGTAAGTATTCGAGCGATTTTTCATAGCATTTCACCGCCTGGGTAAGGTCGCCGCTTTGAAAGAGGATTTGGGCCAGCTCGAACGGTTTTTGCAATTGATTCGGGTCCTGCGACAGTGCCGTGACTAACTTGAGGGTGTCTTCGGTAACAGGTACGTAAGGCAGGTTGGGTTCCGTTTTCGGCTGGATGTTTTCCGCCTGTGCCGGCTCCTGTACGGATGCGGTTTCGTCTGTTTGCATACCGGCAGGGGGGTTGGCCTGCACCGGACGGTTCTGCCGGGGCTTGTTGGTTAGTGAGCGGATTTGCGCAATCAGCGCGGCAAGCTCGTCTCTGCTTTTGTCCTCAACGGCGGGGGCCACAGGGGCCGGTGCGCCGATATTGCTGAGCCGGATCCGTTGCTGCAGCTTCTCAAGGGCCGCCTGAGCAGCCGGTTTACCTTGCGCCGCCTGCATCGCCGGCTCGTTCGTATCAATGCCTGCCGGCTCGGGACGTCCCGCCTCGGTCCCGGCGGCGAAGGCATAAGTCGAAACAAGCAGCCAGGCCGCAAGAATAAAGCCATTGCCGCATGCCGGACGCATCGCTTTACCCTGTAAAAGCCGCTTGCGGTCCGAATCCCTGTTTTGCTTTGACATCGTCGGCGTTTTTCTTATTGCTGCCCGCATTGTTACATTCTCATATTTGTCTTTATGCCGGCGCTACTTACCCAGCAGCGCCAGGGCCGCCTTGTCGTAATTCTTCTGTCTGTTGTAGGCCTCGGCCAACAACTCGGTCGCCCTTTGTCTTGTCGGTGTTGAAATCCGGCCCTCTAAAAGCTGCGAGCACAGCGCAATGGTCCGCCCGGTCTGCCCCAGCTCCAGCGTAACGTCAGCTAATTCGAGTGAAACCTCACTGGCTAAGGGCCCCGGCTCGACGAACGTCAGCAGCTCGGCTAACCGGGTACGCGCAAGCTGCGGCTTGCCCTCGGCCCTGTAACACCTCGCTAACTCGAAAGAAATCTGTACCTTCAACTGCACATCGGTGAGGTATTGAGTTCTGTCGATAAGTATGGTAACCGCTTCGTCCAAGAGACCCATTGCCTGCAGGATGCGGCTTTTGAGCAGCAGAATCTTTGTCGATTCGGCCTGTGAAAAAGGCCAGGGGTACATATTTTCAATGGTTTTGAGCGCATCGACAAAGTTTTCCTGCCGGCTCTGCGCCTCGACTAAGGCCGCAACCGTCTGTACGTATTGTTCTCTTGAGATTTCACTCGAAAGCGTTTTCTTATATGCGATGCAGGCCTGCTCAAGATTGTCGAGAGCGAGTTCGGCCTGGCCGAGTAGAAAATAGGCGGCTGCGTAATCTTTTTTCGAGTATTGGGCGCCCTTTTTTGCCTCGACGATGTCTATGTAGCGGACGAGCCATTTGGCCGCCGAGGCGTAATCTCCGACTTCATAGAACGACCTGCCCGCGCCGAGGGCGGCAACAGTCTGAGATTGTGGTGAAAGAGCGAGATTATAGACCTTGCGATAGAGATTTGCCGCCTGCTCGTAAAGTTTGGCCTTTGCGGTGGTCTCGGCTAAGCGAAGGTGTGCCAGACCGGTAATTTCGCTGTCCGGATACTGCTCGATGAGCTGCTTGAGGTCCCGGCGCGAGCCGGTATAATCACGTATCCCCGCCTTGAGCACGCTTGACTGCATTAACGCATAGGGCGCCAGCGGGCTCTGTGTAAAACGGTTCGCCACTAACTTGTATTCCGCAATTGCCTTTGTAGGCCGGCCTTTTTGACCGTGCAGCAGGCCTAATGCGAAATGTGCGTTCGGCAGACGTACATCGTCGTAATATGTCAGCAGCAGTTGCTGCCAGAGCGAAATGGCCGGGGCGGCCAGTGACTCGATATGCTCCGAGAGCGTCGGGTACATCTCGGGGTTGGATATGGTTATGTTGCCCTCGTCGTCAAACTCCGCGAGCAGCCCGACGGCACCGGCCGCCATCGTTGCGGCCTGCCGGGCCGTCGCAGCGGGCATATATAAACTCACAACCCTCCGGCGAAAAAGCTCCTTTTGAGGACGTGAAGCTATATTGCTCATACCGTCCGGATTGGCCCACTGCACATCCAGACCCGCATTGGCTGCCAGCTTTGAGAGCAGCTCTTCAATCGACGGGCCCTGGCAGACGATGGAGAAGCGGACATATCCGGCCTGCCGTTCGAGCGGGACAATCTGCGGGCCGAGCACTCCTTCACTCAACTTCCGCCGGCCGTCATCCAGAACGCCTCGCAACTCTGTCTCGGTCAGCGCGGAAAGCGGCTCAGCCGCCAATCGATGCCGCCACAGACGCTCGGGCAGCTCCTTGTCACAGTCGGTTAGTAACAGAATCTCCCTTGTCAGCGCCTCGGCGGCGAGAAAATGACAATCGCGTTCAAGCTCGAGCGCCCACTGGAAATCGAAGGTCAACGCCCCGGCCAGTGCGATTGCCCTGTAAGCCCTTGAGCGTGCCTTTAGATAGTGGCCCGCCTGCATTTCAAGCAGGCACAAATGGTAATCGGCGCTTGCCCGCAGCAGGGGCGAGCGGCTCTCGGATACCATTGCGAAAAGATACCCGGCACCGTCGAGCTCGGCGCTTGCCTCCATACAAAGC
>CAZPDW010000042.1:0-15155 GCA_964585535.1 uncultured Pirellulales bacterium | reverse complement strand
GGTAAGGGGGTGTTGTGAGTGTGTAGAAGCCGTTGTTCTGAACCGGATTTGCGGCAAAATTACCTACCAGCACCGATTTCGTCGTCCCCATGAAATATGCGGGCTAAAGAAATTATATCCATCATTACAAGAGTAACAGAACAGTAGTCGCAAGGTCTTTATTCGTACGAGCACGACGTTTACTTCGGGACGAACTTTAACGACGTGAGCGACGCGACGACAGTAAGCGACCCGAACAGCGTCTATAAAGGCAGGCAGGTTAACCTTGTCTATCCTACGAGCGGGTCTATGACATTAGCATACGATACGACCTACTACTGGCGCGTAGATGAGGTGAACGACCCGAACCAGACGACGAATGTAAACATCATCGACGTACAGCAGTTAAACTTTGGTTACATTACGTACGCTACGTGGCCGGTGCAGTGGATGATTTCAGGATTTACAACTATGCTCTGAACGCGGATGAGATAGCTTACATCGCAACGGACGGCACGGGCAGCATAGAACTGCCGTTAGTTACGCCGGCGGATATGTACCCGTCAACTCCGAATGTTGTCGATTTCCAGGACTATGCGCTTCTTGCGAACAACTGGATGCTGCAGCAGCTCTGGCCGTAAGAGTAGCCAGGACGTATTGAGGCATTCGAGGGCCTGCTCTGAGGGGAGGCCCTTTCTTTTCTGGGGAGGTTGAAATACGCCTTGCATCGATGGTGCGGAGGGCATATCATTCGAGAAACACGGCGATGTCCAGAGAAACCCAAGACAGGGAGTTCATAGATGGCACACAAGTTCATAAACAAAATCGCCCCGGGCGAGACGGTAAATGACATTTATTTGGTCAGGGACGCGGTTCTCAGGAGCACGTCGAGAGGAGACCCATACATAGCGATGTTCGTCAGCGACAGGACGGGCCAGCTTAACGGGCGGATGTGGCAGGCGAGCGAGGCGATTTACAGGTCGCTGCCCAAGCCCGGGTTCGTTCATATTCAGGGCAGGAGCGAGCTTTACCAGAACAACCTTCAGATTGTGGTCAACAGTATCGGCATTGTTGACGCTGAAAAAGTGGCGATTGAAGATTTCCTGAGCCGGACGAAAAAAGACATTGGCCAGATGTTCTCAGAAGTAAAATCAATGCTGCAGCAGATAAAGAACCAGCAGTTGAAGGAGCTGGCCGGGGAGTTTTTGTCTGACGAGGCGCTGATGAGGAATTTTTGCAGGGCGCCGGCGGCGATTCAGATGCACCACAACTATTTAGGCGGGCTTCTCGAACATACGCACAATATGCTTCGGGTGGCGACAGCGATACTGCCGATGTACCCGGACGCTCAGCCGGGGCTGGTTTTAGCGGGGATTTTCATCCACGATATGGGTAAAACGGAGGAGCTTTCGTACGAGACGGCTTTTTCATATACCGATTCAGGCCAGCTTATCGGGCATATAAGCAAGACGCTTTTGATGCTGCACCGCAAGGCGGAATCGTTAGCGGCAAAAGGCAAAAGAATCGACGGGCCGGTACTGGACGCTCTCGGGCATATAATACTGTCGCATCACAGGACATACGAGTTCGGCTCGCCGAAGCTGCCGGCGGCGCCGGAGGCGTTTATGGTCTGCTACATAGACGATTTAGATGCGAAGATGAATCAGGTGGTCTCGGCAATAAACAACGAGGCGAGCGACTCGAACTGGACGGGCTGGCAAAGACCGTTGGAGACGCGGCTTTACAGAAAACGTCTCGAATAGTCGAACCAAAGGCCCGGCAGGTTAAGGGTAAGAATTGTGGGATTAGCAGAGCGATTAAAGGGCCAGCCGAGTTACCCCCCAGAATTCTATAACCCGGCTGACCCCGGTGTGGTATCGCCGCATTGTCGGCCACTCCGGCGAAAAACCGGTTGAAGTATCGCCCTGCGGAGAATAGTTTGCCAGGGTTTTTGCAGCAAGTGTGACATACCTATGTCACTGGTAAGCAAGAAAGTCACTTTGGGGAGTCAAGATACGATGAGAGGGTACAAAAGACGGGCGTTTTCAGCTCACCGCCCTGCCGTACGTGCAATTGTTTTTTTACTGGTCTGTCTTTTGGCTGTGTGCCGGGGTGCGGATTTGCCGAAACGAATCGATATCTATTCGGAAAACCCGGCATACTGGCAGTACGGTGGCAAGGCGGTGCTTTTGTTGGGCGGCTCGGTGGAGGACAATCTGTTTCAGATTGCCGATTTGCAGCATCAGCTTGACCTGCTCAAATCGGTCGGCGGCAATTACGTCCGCTGTACGATGTCGAGCAGGGACGAGGGGAACGTTTGGGCGTTTGAAAAGGTGGACGGCAAATACGATTTGGATAAGTGGAACGAGGAATACTGGAGCCGGTTCGAGAGGTTTTTGGAGCTGACCAGTCGGCGCGACATAATCGTTCAGATAGAATTGTGGGCGACATTTGATTTTTACAGGGACAACTGGCGTAAGAATTCTTTTAACCCGAAGAACAATATCAATTATACGACGGAGGATACCTGGCTCGACGAGAACGTCAGCAGCCACCCGGTGCGTGCGGCGAGCAATTTTTTCTGGACGGTCCCGGATTTTTCCTGGCTTGCGCCGAGCAAAGAGATGCAGCAGAGAATTCTGAAATACCAGCAGAGGTTTGTGGATAAACTGCTTTCCTATTCTCTGAATTATGGCAACGTTTTGTATTGTATGGACAACGAGACGTCGGTCAGGCCCGAATGGGGATGGTACTGGTCGCAGTATATTAAGGGCAGGGCAAAGGATGCGGTCGTGAAGGTGCATACCACCGAGATGTGGGATGCGCACGATTTGTCGCATCCGATGCATCATGCGACGTTCGACTATCCGCAAATTTATTCGTTCGTGGATATATCTCAGAACAATCATCAAAAAGGCGAGTCGCACTGGCTCAATGCGCAGAAGCAGCGTATGCGGATAGCGGGTAACGTTCGGCCTTTGAATAACGTCAAGATTTACGGGGCTGATACGGGAAGATTTGGGGACGACAGAGACGGGATGGAGCGGTTCTGGCGGAACATATTCGGCGGGCTGGCCTCGGCGAGGTTTCACCGTCCGCCGGCGGGGCTGGGATTGGGCGCCAAGGCACAGGCGAATATCAAAAGTGCGCGGATGCTGACGGACGAGATGGATATTTTCAAATGCGAGCCGCACAAAGATTTGCTTTCACAGCGAGGGCAAAACGAGGCGTACTGCACAGCCAACCCCGGCACCGAATATGCGGTTTACTTTACGAACGGCGGAGAGGTCTCGCTTGATATCAGCCGGATGCGCACAGCCGTGCGGGTCAGGTGGCTCGATATTATGAAGAGCGAATGGGCCGGGCAAACCGAGGCAAAGCCGGTAGGGAAACTGGTTCTGCGGTGCCCGTCGAAGGGGTACTGGGCAGTTCTGGTTCGCTGAGGGGGCTGCAGAGAATAGGCCGGAATGGTTTATCGGTTTATTGATACCAGCCGCCCTGCCAGAACCATTGGTTGGCAAGGAGGGTAAAATCGGCAAAATCTATAATGCCGTCGGAATAGAAGTCGGTTTGCAGCGCGCCGCCGGTCTGGAGCCATTCGTCGGCAAGAAGAGCAAGCTCATAGAAATCGACAATCCCATCGAGGTCTAAGTCCATAGGATTTGTTACGACCTCGTCTGTTCCGATATCGACCGTGTCGTTGAATATGCGCTGTTCGGCGTCGATGTCGTATGTCAGGGAAGGGGGCAGTGAATTGTTGTCGCCGGCGTCGATGCAGGCGGAGCGGGGCAGGAGATGATAGTTGCCGGGGACGAAGAAATCGTCGTTTGGCTCGGCGGGGGTGTTTGCATCGTCCCAATAGCCGGCGTTGACGAAGTTCGGGTCGATATCGATGTTGCCGGCCAGCCAGTAGAGTGTGCAGTCGTGGTCGATATTCGCGTCGGCTTGTCCTCCTTCGATGTCACTGGACAGGACGGTCATTTCGGTTCCGATATTTGTACCTTCCCAGACGCGCGATGTGTTTATAAGGGCAATTTGATTGCCGTCGGGTGAGATGTTGTCTCGGACGATGCAGTTTACCACGAGCGGATTGGATTCTCTGAAGGAGCCGATGCCGCCGCCTTCGAGTGATTTGTTGCCGATGACGGTGCAGTTGATAAAGGTCGGGCTGGACCAGTAGGCGTACAGGCCTCCGCCGCGATGACCTGCAGTGTTGCCGACAACAATACAGTTTGCAACGAGGGCGTTACTGCCGTCCCAGCAGCAGACACCGCCGCCGTGATGGCCGGTGCCGACGGCGTGGTTGTTGGCGATGAGGCAGTTGAGGATTGTGGGGCTGCTGTCGTAAAATGCGCAGACGGCGGCGCCGTAGCCGCGAGTTGCGATGTTATTGGTGATGGCGCAATTGAGAATGAGCGGGTTGCTGTAATGCTCGGTGTAGATTGTTCCTCTGCCGCCTGAGAAGTTGGCGGTTATTATACAATTCTTGATAGTCGGGCTGCTGGCGTTGGAGCATTTGATTGCGCCGCCGTCATAGACGCCTCCGCCGCCGGTGATAGTGAGGCCGGCCACGACGGAGTTTGCATCTTCGCCGTCGCGGAAGTAGAACGCGCGATGGAGGTCTGTGGGTGAGCCGTTGGAGTCTATGATAGTCGCGGCCACAGTAGCAGCATCGTTGGGGTCGATACTTTGGACGGTGATTTGCTTTCCATAGAACCGTATGTCCCTGTTACCGTCTCCGGTATGTGTGCCGATTGTCAGGACGATTGTCTGGCCGGCATTTGCGTCATCGACGGCGTGCTGGATTGTATCATAGCCGGTGTACGTGCTCAGGTTCCAGACCGGTTTTGTCTCGTATGCGCCGATATCGACGTATTGGCCCATTATTCTTGGCCGGCCAGCAAAATCGGTCTGGCTGAGGTCAGCGAAATTCGGGTCACCGGCGTTTATGCAGGGGCTGTCATAATTTAGATGGTAGTCGTTGGCATCGTCGTTGATGAAGGCCGGGTCCTTTGAAATGTTTGCGGTCACCTGCGCAGGTGGTATGACAGGCCCGAATGTGCCGGAGGCATTGGCCCAGATGTTGTTAAAGCGGATGGCCGGCGAGCTGTCGCTGTGAACCCATATACCCCAGCCGGAGCCGTTGGATGTTATAATATTATTAATGATTTGGGGTTCACTGTTCGACGCACAATCAATGCCGCCGTTGTAGTTGTCGGTTATGGTGTTATTTATGATTACAGGAGAGCTGCCGACAATTCGCATGCCCGCACCGGCGTTGTTGCTGTAAATGAGATTGTTTCGGACGGTGCCTGCGCTGCTGTAGTAAATGCTGATGCCTGCGCCGTTGGTGGAGGTATTGTCTGTGATGAGATTTCGCTCGATTAGCGGCTCGGAGAGGTAATAGACATAGATGCCGCCTCCGCCGAGCGAAGTGGCGGAATTGCCTTCGATGAGATTGTCCCTGACTGTCGGGCCTGAGGTGTATGTTATGTGGATGCCGGCGCCAAGGCGGGAATCATTGTCGAGTATTTGATTGTCTTCTATCGAGCCATTGCTCCACTGTCGCAGATGGATACCGCCGCCATAGAAGTCGGCGTGGTTGTTTTCGATGAGGTTGCCGGTTATGACGGGGTCGCAGCCCTGGAAGGCGACGATGGCGCCGCCGTCGCCGTGGTCGTTGGCGGGGTAGTTGGCATCCGGCGGAGAAAAGCCATGCTCTTCGAACGCGGAGTTGTTGATGAAGGTGTTGTCCACAATTACGGGGCTGATATGCACGGCAGGATTGCTCGGGTTGTCGGGATTGACGTGGTCGCCGTATATGTAGATGCCGGCCCCCTGGCCTGCGGTGTTATCGACGAAAACGTTATTGCTTATCGTTGGTGCGGACATATTACAGCACAGCACGCCACCGCCGCATCGGTTCCAGTTCAATCCGTAGAATTCCCAGCTCACCAGAATCCAGGAGCCGGTACCGCCGGTGATGGTGAAGCCACTTAGCACCGAGTCATTGCCTTCACTACTTTTGAAAGTAACTACGCTTGCACTATTGGGGTCGGCGGGACTCGAACCGTCGATTATCGTGATGGCGACTATGTTCGGGTCGTTCGGGTCGGTTGAGCGGACGGTGATTGCCTTTCCGAGAAAATCTATTGTTTCCTGGTATGTTCCGGGCGAGACGACGACTACATCGGCGGTGTTTGCATCGTCTATTGCAGACTGGATGGCACTATATCCGCCGGAGCCGACGAAGAGGATGTCCGCGCGAAGAGCTGCGCAGCCAAGAATCAGTATCGACAAGACACAGAATCTTTTCATTCACAACCTGCCTCCAAAAGCCCCCCCCCTCTTTGCTCACGACAATAATTATAACAGAAGTTGTGCTTTAAATCCAGTATTTTACGCCGACGGAGTGAATTTAGCAGCCAGGCCCAGCCGCAGGGCCGCAAACGCCGCTAATTTATCGCCCTTTACCGGACGCAGCAGTCCTGCCGGGCCGGCCGGGCTCATTGTTATTGCGGGCAGTTCTATGGAAAGTCCGCCTCCCCGGGCTTTCTTCTTTGCTTTTTGAGCAGCGACCGCTTTTTCTTCTCGGCCAATCGTCTCTCTCTCTCGGCGTGCGGCACCGACGTCTTTTTTCGCACTCGCTTTCTCGAAAGTGCGCCTCGCAGAAGCTCGACTAATCGCTCCAAAGCCGCCTGCCGGTTCGCCTTCTGAGTCCGGTGACGCTGTGACACCACACGCAGCAAACCCTCCTTGCTCACCCTGCCCGAGAGCCGGCTCAATATCCGCCGCCTCTGCTCGTCGCTCAGCCCTGCGCACCTGGCCACATCGAACAGCAGCGTCACCCGCGTATTGACCTTATTGACGTTCTGTCCGCCTGGCCCGGCGCTCCGCGAAAAGCGAAACGATATACTCTGCTCATCAACGGCTGTTCTGTCCGTGATTCTAATCATTATGCTGCCGCTGCAAGCTTTTCCCTGTCGGCTCGCTCACTTCGCAGGTTTGCGCCTTTTGAGCCCCAGCTCAATAGCTTTGTTCCTGACCGCCTTGATGCCCCTGTCGAGTCTTTCTGCGATATCATCCACACGGATGCTGGTGTTGCCGAATTGCCGTTTCAGCAACTTGATATCCCTGTCGGTCCAGAAGAAGTACCCCCTGGCCTTTTTTAGTCCCAACATGTGTGCCTTGTATTTTACCGCTTCACGAGTTCTGCCGAGCTTCTGACCTATATCAACATTGCTCGTCCTCGGATACAGCTTCCTGAGCAGCTTTTTTTCCGCTTGTGTCCATTCATTCACCATAAATAGCCCTTATATCACACAGCAGGGTCGAAGGTCAATAGCCCGCCGCTCAAATTTAGGGTTTTTTTGAAAGGCATTTTGGGGGATGATTCACCCAAGGCGCACTCCTTGTGCATGACGATGTAAGGGGTAGTACATCGTAACATTTGAATTTAGGGGTCAAAGCGTTCGATACGGAATCAAACTCATTAACAAACTGGATTCCCGCTTTCGCGGGAATGACAAAATGGTGTGGGAATGACAAAAGGGCGGTTCTTGTATGCCGGCCCCGGCTACTTGAGGTAGCCGAGTGAGCGGAGTCGTTTTTGCTGCTCGGCGGTCAGCGGAACCGTCTCGGTCGAGATTTGCGAGGCCAGCCGGATGTTAATCCGGTTTTGCTGCCGGAGCATATTTGTCAATTGCGATGCCTTGTTCCTGTCTGACATTGAAAGGTCGTTTGCCTCGAGCGGGTCGTCGGCAATGTTGTACAGCCGGGGCAGTGGCTCGGCCTTTTTTAGTATCAGCTTCCAGTTGCCCATATAGAGCGTTTTTTGTTCGGGTCCGATTTTCACGGCCTCGGCGAAGGCCGGTACCTGTTCGGATGAACGGCCCCTGATTACAGAAACAAGCGACCTCCCCTGCAGCTCTGCTGTTTGCCGCAGGCCAAGCTCATCGATTAGCGTCGGCATAACGTCTATCAGTCGTTGTGTTCCGGCGATTCGTTTTCCCCGGCCGAGAACGCCGGGCCATCGCAGCAGCAAGGGGACATGCAGCTCGGGATGGAATAGCGTGTAGCCGTGGTCCCAGTAGCCGTGCTCGTCCAAGGATTCGCCGTGGTCGGCGGTGGTTATTACGTACAGCCCGTCCCACAGCCCCATTTTGGCCAGGTCCTTTTTGAGATTGGCAATGTGATAATCGACCTGGCGGACTCCGGCGTCATACCTCGCAGCCCAGTACTGCCTGTATTTGTTCAGCCAGTCGTGGCGGGTTCTGTTCGTATAAACGGGCGGCAATTGCCGCAGATAGCCGAGCTGCTGAAACTCCTCGAGTGTCAACATCGTCTTGTTCGGCGATGCCTCGACCCTATCCAGCAGTGAATCGAGAAATTCCGGCCCCGCATTGTACGGGCCGTGCACGTCCATATAGTGCAAAAAGCAGAAGAACGGTTTGTGCGTATCGCGTTTTGCCAACCAGGCCAGGGCGGCCCTGTTGACGACGTCGCCTGTCGTGGTGTTATCGGCAAAACTGGAATCGAAGTGCTCGAACCCCTGTGCGAAACCGAAATCGCGGATAACAAACGGATTGGCGACGAAAGCGGCGGTGGCATAGCCGCTGTTCTGCAGCACCTCCGCAAGGGTTATAAAGGCGGCGCTTAATTTCGTTACCGTCGGCTGACCGCGATGGATCGCCTCGAATGCGTCATTATAGTCGGTAACGCCGTGCACGCCGGGGTAGCGCGAGCAGAACAACGAAGCCATCGACGGCTGGGTCCACGGCGCCTGTGCGATGGCTCGCTCAAACACAAGCCCTTCGCCGGCTATGTCGTCGAGCGCCGGGCTGAGCCGGTCGGCGTTGCCGTAGCAGCCGAGCCGGTCTGCTCGCAGGGCGTCTATGAGAATAAAGAGAATGTTCGGCTTTTTTGCCGGTTTTCTTTGGCCACAGCCGTTCAGCCAGAGACCGGCCCACAGGGCCGAGCCGAACCCGCCGCGGACGGCACTGCTCAATATCCGCCGCCGAGTCAGTAAGCCGTTTGGATTTTTCTGCCGGGCTTTCATATCCTGCGATTGTCCTCTTCGGCCGGTTTGCAAATCGGCGGAGGAATAACAAACTAAAATCTGAACTGGTTTTTGAAAACGGTTTTGAAGTCATAGACGTCGTTGAAGTCGTCAATCGAATCGCTGGGCTGAGCCCGCATCCACTTATGCTCAATCAAAAGGTACACAATTTCGCCGATATCCCTGGTCGTTTTGACTTGCCAGCAATTAAGCACGAGCATCGCCAGCCGGCCGTATTTTTCGAGCGACATTCTCCTAATGCCTTCGCACAGTGTCTTGCCCGAGATGTGGCCCGGCTCAGAGGCCATTTTCTTCAGCGTATAGCTTAGCCCATCGAAGATAAACTTCATGGCCTTCGGGTCGTATCTGCCGTCCTTCCTGGCCAATTGTTCGAGTGATGTTTTTCTTGCCATTTGTGTGTCAGCTCACCTGCTGTCCCGGTATTGCGCCGGCATCGGCGGTCAGCAGGAAGATGTCTTTGCCGCCGGTGCCGGATGCAAGAATCATTCCCTCGCTCAGTCCGAATTTCATCTGCCTGGGCTTGAGATTTGCAAAGTAGATTACAGTTTTGCCGACAAGCTCCTGCGGCTCGTATGCCTGGACTATGCCGGCCAGGACACTTTTTTCCAGGCCGCCCACGTCCAACTGCAGACGAAGCAGCTTGTCGGCCCCCTCGACGGGTTCCGCCTTTATGACCCTTGCAATTCGCAGGTCAATCCCGGCAAAATCATCAATGGTACATTCCGGCTTGATGGGTTCCGTTTTCGTCGTTTTGCTTTCCGATGTTTCCTTGCTTTCTTCCATCATAGCGTCCACCTTTTCTCTTTCAATTCTCTCGAACAGGTGCTCAAAATCGTTTATTTTATGGTTTTGCAGCGTATTTTCAACCTCGTCCAGCGTCAAGGGCCCGACATTGAGAAACTGCTCGACCTTCTCTGCGTACCGGGGCAAAATGGGTTTTAAGTAAACCGTCAGAATGCGAACGGCGTTTATAATCGCCGTAAGTACTGCACGCGTTTTTTCGGGGTCGGTTTTTATCGTTACCCAGGGCCGGTTTTGCTCGACATAGCGGTTTGCCTCGTCGGCCAGGGCTGTAACGATTCGCACAACGGCGGCGTAGTTTAAGTTCTCGTAGTTTTCAACTATCCTCTCTTTTGCGCCGAGCAGCTTACCAATCAGCTCGGCGCCTTCGCTGTCCAGCTCACCGAGCCGGCCGTCGAGTTTCTTTACAAGCATCGGGCCTGAGCGCGACGCTAAGTTCGCAAACTTGCCGACCAAATCCGAATTGATTTTGTTTATGAAGTCGTCGATGCTAAGGTCAATATCCTCTATGCCGGCCGTCAGTTTGCTCGCGTAGTAGTAGCGCAGGCACTCGGGCTCTAAGTATTTCAGGTAGGTGCTTGCCCTTACGAAGGTGCCGCGCGACTTGCTCATTTTCTGCCCGTTGACCGTCAAAAAGCCGTGGACAAACAGCTTGTCGGCCACCTTAAAGCCGGCCCCGGTCAGCATTGCAGGCCAGAACAGAGCGTGAAAGTACATAATATCCTTGCCGATGAAATGATACAGTTCGTACTCGTCGCCGTTCCAGAGATTCTCGAAATCAAGGCCGTTGCCGTCGCAGTAGTTTTTAGCCGATGCCATATACCCGATAGGCGCATCGAGCCAGACGTAAAAAAACTTGTTCTCTTCGCCGGGTATCTTGAAGCCGAAGTAAGGCCCGTCCCGCGAGATGTCCCAGTCCTTCAGCCCCACACTGAACCATTCGTCGAGCTTGTTGGCGGCGGATTGTTGTACGTATCCTTTTCCAATGAGCTGTTTTAGCTGCGGTTCGTAATCGGCGAGCTTGAAAAAGTAGTGCTCGGAGCTCCGCAGCACCGGCGTGGTTCCGCATCTCGAACAGTACGGGTTTATCAACTCTGCCGGCTCGTACGTTGCGCCGCAGACTTCACAGGAATCGCCGTACTGGTCTTCCGCCTTGCAGCGCGGACATACGCCCCGGATGTACCTGTCGGGCAGCGACATCCTGCAGTTTTCGCAGTAGGGCTGTTCGACAGTTCGTTTGGTGATTGAGCCGGCCTCGTTTAGTCGCTTAAATATCAGCTCGCTGAAGTACCTGTTTTCCGACGAGTGGGTCGAGTAGTAGTTGTCAAACTCGACGCCAAAGCCGCGAAAGTCCCGCTCGTGCTCTTCGTGTACCCGTTCGATAAGCTCTTCCGGGCTGATGCCCTCTTTTGCTGCGCTAATCATAATGGCCGTGCCGTGCGTATCGTCGGCGCAGAAATAAAGACACTTCTCGGCGCACAGCTTGTGAAAGCGGACCCAGATATCGGTCTGAATATATTCAACCAGATGGCCTATGTGTATCGGGCCGTTCGCATAAGGCAGTGCCGAAGTTACGACAACATTTCGAGGCATTTTGGTCCTTTATTATTAAGCGTCTTTTGGCCGGCTGAAAATATTGCGTCTGCAGAGGTCATTTACCGCCCGGCCCCCGGGACGGCTTGGCCACATTTGTGTCTTTGCCTTTGTTTTTTGTCTTATTTGCGTTCGTACTCTTCGAGCGCTGCGGCGCGGCGAGTATCTCGATTTCTTCTATTGGAATTGCGCTTTTTACCCCGTTGCCGTGCTCTACCACAACCAACTGTGTCAGGATTTGAGAGTCAACGACTTTACCCTCGCCGTATTGCGTTCGCACGGTCGTGTTTTTCCTGGGCAGCCGTTTTTTCAGCTCGGTATAGGTCTTGTCCTCGTATCGCAGACAGCACTTCAGCCGTCCGCAGTAGCCGGAGATTTTCGACGGGTCAAGCGTGGCCTTCTGGAGCTTCGCCATTCTCATATTGACCGGTTTTAGCGCCTTGAGGAACCTGATACAGCAGCACTGCTGGCCGCAGCTTTCCACGTCGCCGAGCAGCTTGGCCTCGTCTCGCGAGCCGATTTGCCGCATCTCGATTCTCGTCTGGTATTCCTGTGCGAGCTTTTTTACCAGCCCCCTGAAATCGACCCGCCCATCGGCCATAAAGTAGAAGATGACCCGCTCGCCGCCGATGATGTGCTCTGCATCGACAATCTTCATCGGCAGATTCAGTTCTTCGACGAGCTGTCTGCAAAACTCCGCCTCTTCGGCCGCCATTTTCTCAAAGTGTCTTTCTTCGCTTAAATCCTCACCTGTGGCATATCTGATGAACCTGCCTGCCGGCTCCGTGGAAAAGTCGATAGCCGAGTCGCTGAAGTATTTTTTGATTTGCCCTTCCGACAGCTTCAGCCGTCCCGCCCTGTACGTGTAGGGGTTGCCCACTATCATCCCTAATTCAAGGCCCTTGTCGGTTTTTACCACCACCTGGGTGGGCACGGAAGGTATATGGTCCTCGTTATGCTCGAACAATGCCAGCAGCTTCATTCGCCCATATCGAACCAGCATATTTTTGTTATGTCTTACCTGTCTGGCCATTAGACCCTGATTGTATCAGAATCCGCCAGATTTAACAACATCTGCTCGAAAAGAAGCTTTTCGTTCACGGCGGATTCGACCCATCGTATTGTTCTGTAGCAGTCGCTGATTTTTGCCGCTACGGTTTCGGGGCCGAGCCGCCGGGCCAGGGTTGTTATTTGCCCCGGCTGGTCAAAATTGACGGCCGGTTTATCCGGCTCGACGTCGAGGAGCATTGCATCGTGAAGCGCCGATATGATGATTTGTAATATACTCTTTTGCGCCCGCCGGTTCAGGTCGGACTTGCTGGTGGCCGTATCGAGCTTGGCCCAGGCGGCGGCGATTGCCCTGCTGTAGCCGCCGAACCGCCCGGCCAGTTCGAGGCAATCCGCATAGTCCGGCGAAGCTATTGCCTCGACTATGGCCCTTTTGATTTCGTAAAGACCGGCCCCGGCAAGTTCGAGCTCGGCCCACCGGCATCCCTGCCCGAGCCGGCCGGCGCTCAGCCGGGCAAAATAATCGGCCCTGTCTTCATCGAGCCCCATTGCCTTGAGCTTATCGGCTATTTTCTCTTCGTCCACCGGCCCGAAACGTATGCTCTGGCACCTGGATCTTATGGTCGGTAAAAGCTTATCCAGCCGCGTGCACAGTAAAATGATACAGCAGTATGCCGGTGGCTCTTCGAGTACCTTCAGCAGGCAATTCTGCGAGGCGGTATTGAGTTTCTCTGCTTCGCTGAGGACAAAGACCTTCCGCCGTGACAGCGTTGGCTTGTGCGGCACTTTTTCAATTAAAAATTCACGAACTACGTCGATGGGAAACTGTACCGGCGGGGCCTTGCCTTTGCCTTCTTTAGTGAACTCGAGCAGCTCCTTATAGACGTGCTCGAAGTCGCCGTGTGAGCCCGCCTCCAACAGCCGGCACGATTCGCACTCGCCGCAGCTATCCGCAAAGTCCGGCTCGATAACGGGGCTTTTGCAGAGCAGCAGCTTGGCGAACTGCCTGGCCGTAGTGAATTTACCCACTCCTTCAGGCCCGGCGAAGATATATGCGTGTGCAACCCTGTCCGCTGCATAAGCCCTCTGCAGAATCCTAATCGCCCTGTCCTGGCAGAATATATCTTTCAGTGACATCTATTCGGCCCGGTATTTCTCTATTATTTCCACTATACGTTTGTGCACGGTTTCGACATCGCCGGCGGCATCGATAACGACGAAGTTCTCCTGCCCGCCGGCAAGAGCGAGAAATCCTTCGCGGACCTTCCCGTGGTAGCCGGCGGGCTTTTGCTCCATCCGGTCGAGCTTACGTTTGAGACGGCCGGCGGCGGTCTGCAAATCGACATCGAGTATTATAGTCAAATCCGGCCAGGTTCTTTCGAGACACTGCTCTGCGATTTCTACGACCTTGTCCGCCCCGAAACCCCCCGCGTAACCCTGATATGCACACGTACTCGACAGCCAGCGGTCGAGGACGACGCACTTGTTTTCTTTCAGCGCCGGCGAAATCCTCTCCCGCCAGAGCTGCACCCTCGCCGCCATATAGAGCATAACCTCGGCTGCCGTACTCATTGCGATATGTTCGGGATTGAGCAGGATTTCTCTTATTTTTTCGCCGATAGCCGTTGCGCCCGGCTCGCGAAATGTAACGGTATCGACACCCCGGCCTCTAAGCCATTCAGCCAGCAATTCTATTTGCGTACTCTTGCCGCAGCCATCGGGACCATCAAGTACAATAAACTTGCCTCCAATCCTTTTCATAGACTTTCTTTCCAACCTTTGGCGGCAGCGATTTCTCGGTAAAGTTTCTCGCCGTAGCACCTTCTGATGACTTCTCTGGTCACTTGTTGCCTTGTGAACTCAGGATGCTGCTCCATTATGTCGGCGATCAGTTCCTGACGTGCTCTGTTGGTGAGCTCGGAAGCGAGCATTGCCCTATCTTCCGGCGACATCTTCCGAATAATCTCAAACCGCTGAGCAGCTTCTTGCAACGTCATGTCTTCTGGTATACCTCTTATCTTCATCCCCTATTCTCCTCTTTCATAAAGAACTTCTCCCTCGGTTGGCTTGGTTCATAAAGAACTCGCTTTTTGCCTCCGTCCGCAGACAGCCGACTAATTCCTCTTCGAGGTTCTGTTTTTCATTTTCGCTAAGCATCACCAATTGCCCGAACGATTTATGTTTGTGAAAGCCAGTTTACTATTAACATGCTGATTATGCCAGCTATGTAGGGATGGATTCATCTATGGTGCGGATGTAATCGCGATATTTACGTAATACCTTTCTTTCATCTTTTGGCAGCCACATATTTGTTTTTCTATCGTGTCAGTTGCAGGTTTTCTGCACCGACGAGGTGGCGTATTTTCCGGCAGAAGTCCGCATCGGGATTTACCGCCAGGGCCTTGTCGGCGGCGGCATAGACCCTGCCTTTGCCGGTGCGTACCGCAACGTAAACCCTGCTCTTGCCTTTGTGGTGCCGGCAGATACTCTTTATCTGCGTCACCTTCTGTTCGGTTACGTCGGCGGCGTCGAGGTTTATCCGAACCTTTGCCGCCAATTTATCAGCCGCTTCTTCAAGCCCTATCAGCTCCGAGGCCAGGACGTTCGGCTTTTCTCTTCTGAAATCGAGCCGGCCCTTTACGAATACGACCTTGTCGTTGACCAGCAGGTGAGCGAACTGGTTGAGCACACCGGG
>CAZPDW010000041.1:0-15375 GCA_964585535.1 uncultured Pirellulales bacterium | reverse complement strand
AAATACATGTGGGGGCTGTACGACCGGCTGAGGATGCACAGGGTCTATTTCAGCGCATATCAACAGAAGCTTGGGGACGAGTCAATCGCAGCCGAACGGGCCGGTGATATGTTTATGCGGGAACATCGGCTCTATCAGGTTGATTTCCTCTTGCGCAAATACAAGTTTACCGAGTCGGATATTGTTTTCGAACAAGGCGGGGACCTGTCGCTGTCGATTGACCCGAAGCAGGCGTGGGCGAAGAGACATCCCGAGCGGTTCCCGGTTGACGTGAACCGGGCGTCGAAGCTGGAGCTGTTGCGGGTCCCGGGACTGGGGCCCGTAACGGTCAGCCGCATATTGCAGAGACGCAGGCAGGTACGCCTCGGCGGCATCGAGGATATAGGCAGGCCCGGGGTGTTGTTGAAAAAGGCGGGCGGGTACCTGACCTTTTGAGCAATTGCTTTGACAGCACAGGCCATTTTCGTTAAGCTCACATCGTCGTATTATGCCGGGAGCATCTTTATGGATACGTTTGGGATAACAATCTTTTTTATCGTACTGGTAACGGTCGTAGCGGCCTTCATCAGAAGAATAAAGAGGGACAAGTGCCTCAAAGACTTCAGGCACAATATGGTGACGCTGGAGCAGGTTTCCGGCAAGACCGCCTGGGGTAAGCTGAACGTCGAAAATACCGGCCTGGAGCTTGTCTATCCCGAAAAGCAGCGCGATGACGACGGGCACGATGAGACATCTTACCTGTTGTACAAAAGCGAGTTTGCAAACATTCAGGCGCTGATTCGCTACCACGACGAGCTTAACGAGGCAAACAGGACCCGGCGGGACAGCCAGCTTGCAATGACATACCACCCCTCAATGCCGCGGCAAATCAGGAGAAAAACGCTGAACGTCTTCAAGACGGTCAGGGACTCGATTGTCGAGGTAATCAATATCCTGATAAGCCAGGCAAAAAAGGCAACACCGGCGGGCGCCATGCTGAAAGGTCAGGACAAATACGTTTCGCAGATGAAGCAGGAGCTGGTCGGGGCGGCGGGGACATCATACGAGCCGCTGCTGGAAAAGTACATCGGACACAAGGTCGTGCTCGAGCTGGTTAAAGGCGATAAGGTGCTGGAATACTGCGGAGTATTGAAAGAATATACGGCCCGGTTCATTGAAATTATGGATGTGCCGTACCGCTTGAAGCCGGACGACTCTACGCGGACGGCGGATTTAATTGTCCCTCGACAATTCGGCGTCGTGCGTCATCTGGCTGAATGACCCTGCCGACGAGAGACCGGTTTGAAAGGTTGATAAATATATGAGCATAAAGCAAAGCTTCAGGTATTGCCCCAAATGCGCCGCACCCGGCCCGAAGGTAAGCGGAGGCAGATACATAGCCTGCGGCAGCTGCGGTTTTGCATATTACCACAATACGGCGGCTGCTGTCGCCGCGATTGTCGAGAGCAATGGTCGAATCCTGCTGACCAGAAGGGCCAAACAGCCGAAAGCGGGTCTGCTCGACCTGCCGGGCGGCTTCGCCGATTATGGCGAGACCATCGAGGCCGCCCTCGAAAGGGAGCTGCGCGAAGAGCTGAATATCGAAGTAGCCGACATACGATACCTGACCTCGGCGCCGAACATATACGTCTATAAGGACATCCCTTATCACGTTATGGACCTGTTCTTCACCTGCCGGTGCGAAAACACCTCTTTTTTGAAAACGAGTGACGAAATAGCCGGTTTTGAATTTGTAAGCGCCGGCGAGATACCCTTCGAAAACATCGCCTTTGAATCCACAAAAACGGGCCTGCGCCGGTATATTAACAAAATATAAGCAATTCTTCCCGATATACAGAAAGCAAGAAACTTTACTTTTCAGGTTAATTCGCACTTGACAAATCAAGGGCGAAGTGCTACAATCCTTGTACATCTTCTCAGGCAGAAGTCGTTGCTGCACCCGGCCTTTGCCGTTCAGTCGGCAGAAAAGTATAGTAGGCACGAAAAAGTAATATTTTTTTTAAGGAGAGGGTCATGTCGAAGAGAGGAATTTCTGTAACAACAATAATTATTCTCATCGCTGCTTCACCGGTCGCGTTTACTGCGACCTATCCCGGGCAATTAGGCGTGGAGTGTCCCGGCAATGTTTTTGTGGATATGGTAAAGCAGAGCTACAACTGGTCGGAGCCGAACGAGCCAAACGGCTGGCGGGCAATACAATCGAGCAATGTCGATGCAAACGGCTGGCCCGAAGTCAACACCGTCTGGACATGTGACTACCGACCCGCACAAGAGTGGTACGGCGAAGTTGACGACCCGGAGGTCTATCGCATCGATTACAGCGGAACCTACAAGTGTTCGTTCAAAGGCCAGGCCGACGTCACCTGTGAGCAGGTAACAATTGACAACTTGGTGTATAACTCGAACACGAACACAACAACTTTCGATATGACGGTAAGTCCGCCGGGACTCTATCACGGTTTCTGGCCGCTTGTTTTTGAGAATACAAAGCGAACACCCGCAAGCCCGGTCGGTTCAGGCCTGACTGAGTTTAAGGTCATCAGGCCCGGTTACCCGGCAAATACAACTCAGATATTCACAGACGTTTTCATCCGATGTCTGAAAAACGCCAGGTTCTCCACCATTCGCTTTATGGGTGTGGCGAATACAAACGGCAACGTGGAATGGGATGCATACGGCCCCATCCTTCAATCCTGGCCTATCCGAAAGAAAACAACAGATGCCGCCCAGACTGCTATGTCGACACTAAACAAGAAAGACGGGTTTGCATGGGAATACATCATTGAAATCTGCAACATTGTCAAGATGGACCTGTGGCTTTGCGTCCCCGTGGCCGTCGATGACGACTACGTACTTCAACTTGCTCAGCTTGTTCATGACAACCTCGACCCTAATTTGAACGTTTATCTCGAACACAGCAACGAAATCTGGAACTGGGGATTCATACAATACGCCTGGAACTACGCCTCTGCCGAGATAGATGTCAACGAGGGCGGAGACCTCGACTACGACGGCGAGACCGAGCATATGTACTGGGCTGCACGACGGCACGGACGCCGTACAATGGAAATAGTGAACATTTTTGCATCGGTATTTGGCGCCGGCGAGATCAACAACCGGCTGCGCGGTATCCTGGCTGGCAGAGCGGCAGTTGACACATTTTTCAAAGCCGGCAGTCTCAGCCACATGCTTGAATACCTGAATGATAACTATGGCGATCCGTGTGACTACATCTATGGAATTGCCATAACCGCTTATTACGGCGGCGGCGCCGCTTCCGGGGCTGAAGGAACTGAAAACTACACCGTTCAGCAAATAATCGATGGCATGCGAGACAGCAGTGATGCCGATATCACCAGGCGACAGGCGGTTATCGACCTTGCCGACGCATGGAATCTTCCGGGAGGGATGTGCACTTATGAAGGAGGACCGGACATCGGCGGCGGAAGCACGACAAATATCGCCAACCGCATAATGGCCGTGCGAGACCCCAACCAGAAGGACGTCTTCAAACGCAACTATGCCGACAATTTGTGGGACCTCGGCGGCAATCTTGTCATGCAGTTCACACTTGCAAGCAGCTACAACCGCTACGGTGCCTGGGGCCTGACCGATGATATGAAATACCCGGACAGAAACTACCTTTTCCAGGGCGTTCGCGAGCTGCTCGGTGACGAGCTAAAGCAGGCCGACTTCAATCTCGACTGGATTGTGGATATCGAGGACTTGAACATAATGGCCACCGACTGGATGTTGAAGGACGGCTACGAGGGCGGCGCACAGAATCCCGGTACCGACGACCTGGTGGCACTGTGGAAACTCGACGAAGGCGCCGGCAATGACGCCAATGACTCTTCCGGAAACGAACACCACGGAAGATTAGGTTTTACGACAGGTGCCGACTCGAATGACCCGAATTGGTTCGAAGACCCTGAAAAAGGGTGGTGCTTGTACTTTGACGGAGGCGACTACATCTTTTGCGGCGGCGGAAGGAACGTCGGGGCCGACCCCTGTGACCCATGCACCTGGACCGACCCATTCACATGGGCCAATATGGACGGCGGCTCTTACACGCTCTCAGCGTTTATTAAACAAACCGAAACCCTCAATTGGGCCGTCTTCATCGGCAAAGGCGAACTCGAATACAAGCTCCAGTTCGGATTAATACCGTGGCTGGAAAGAATGGTCCATTTTGCCTTCGGAAGGTCACCGGCCGGCGCCCTTGTGAGTACCGATGCTCTTGCAAACAACCAGTGGTACCATGTCGCCGGCGTCTGGGACAATGATTCCAATCTGGCTTATGTTTACGTCAACGGAACACTTAACGGGTTTAAGGATTACGGAACTGATGAGCCGAATGGAGTGTTCGTAGATAATGATTGTGACGTCATGCTCGGCGCAACAGTCTATGAGCAGTTCGATGCAAACCGAAACAAGATCGGCGGATGCCCCCTCGAGCCGGGATATGCAACCTCCTACTACAAGGGATACCTCAGTGACGTGAGAATGTATAAGAGGGCATTGACCGGACCGGAAATCGAATATCTCGCCGGCGGCATTTACGTCCTCTTCGGATCCTATGCAAATATCTACGATGAGGAAATACCAGGATTTAAAGCCGTCAACTTCAAGGATTACGCCATCCTTGCCGATGAATGGCTACAGTAACTCGACGGTATTGTCTTGAACTAAAATCGGCGGCCCTGTAATAGTCAAGGTCGCCGATTCTTTATTTAAACGTACCTAAATCTTTCGTACTGCGAGCGCGTATATTGGCCGTTGTTGCCTGAGATACTTCCGCTCGAAGTTCGTACCGACCCATTCGCCCGTATCGGCCCCGGCGGTCGGTAGAAAATCCACCGGCTCCAGTATATCGCCGCGTGCGGAGATTACCGCCTGAATCTGCTCGAAGTACTCCGCGTGGTCGGTGGCAAGCCGGATTGAGCCGCCCGATTTAAGGCAGCGAAGCAATTGCGTCATATTAGTATCGTTGAAGAATCGCCTCTTGTGGTGGCGTCTCTTGGGCCAGGGGTCGGGAAAGTAAATATGAAAACAATCTACAGAATTGTCGGAAACATTATCGCTAATCAGCACGGCTACATCGGCCCGGATGAGCCGGACGTTTGAAAGCCGCCGTCGGCCTATGCGGTCAACCGCGTAGCGGTAGTATCTGCGCGCCCATTCGATGCCGAGTAAATTGACCTCCGGATGCGCCCCGGCCTGGTTGACCAGAAACGTCCCCCTGCCCGAGCCGACCTCAATATGCACCGGCGCACAACGTCCGAAAATCCGGTCGAAATCGATTTCACCGTCCAAATCTTCGCCGCTGAGCGTAACCGAAGGATATTCTTTCAGTATCTTGGCCATAAATTGACAAATGCATAAAAACCCGCGAATTACCGCAAATAAGAAGGATTCATTAATTACATTATACGATTATCGGCGCCGCCGGCAAAGATGCTTATATGTGCCGACCGACGGCAACAGCGTAAAGTTGCCGCCCGTCTGAATCGATATGAGCTTATAAGCCCCGGGCTGTTGTTGGCTGCCCGGCTGTAGGCCCGTTGGTATAAGGCATTTTTGCCGCCTAAATCAGGGATATTCCCGTAACAAAATCCCTTTGCCAACGTATCATTAAATAAAGCGGCCTGCTCGGGCGGGCCGCCGCCGAACTTAACGGCTCTTAAAAGGTAAGATGCAAAAAATGATTCGGCAATTGGGCAAAATCCGACGCAGGCAGATTCTGATTGATGTCAACACGCAGAGGGATTTTTTCCTCGACCACGGCAGGATAAAGGTCGGAAACCGCCGAAGGGTCTTAAGCCATATCCGAAGAATGATTGCATTCGCCAGGGCCAGGCACATACCCGTAATATCGATATGCGAGGTCCACCCCGACAACAACGGCGGCAGCGCCGTCGGATATTGTATTGACGGTACGACCGGCCAGAAAAAAATTCCCTATACCCTGCTGAGCAGCCGGGCAAGCTTTGCCGCGGATAACAATACCGACCTGCCTCTCGATATACTCCGCCGGTACAAGCAGGTGATTCTGCACGCCCGCTCCGGCGACCCCTTCGAGGAGCCGCGAATCGAGCGCCTCTTGAGCGAAATCAGGGCAAAAGAGTTTATAATAATCGGCGCAAGCGCCGAGGGCGCCGTCGAGGCCACCGCTCTGGGACTGCTGCAGAGGGGCAAAAAAGTCAGCGTTGTCGTTGACGCCGTCGGCTCGGTCAATAAGCAAAAGGCAAGGCACGCACTTCGCAAAGTCGGCGCCAAGGGCGCCCGGCTCGTCGAAACCAGGCGAATCGCCGGCACATCTCATCTTTCCTCCGTCGGCATACTCAAAGGCGGAAACGGACAAAAAACCCGCACAAAATCCGGCTCTTAAATCCTCCCGCCGCCAACCGTACCGCATTGTCACAATCCCAATGTATCTCTGATGCGCACTGTTCTTTCGAGGACTGTTCAATCGTTGACACACTCCCAACGGAACGATAGACTGCGCCATCAGCCAGGAACCGTCTGGATAACGCTTGCAGCAACTGTGTTCATTACAAGCGACTGACAACCATTTACTGGAGAAAATAAAATGACCAGGCAAACAAGAAGGGAATTTCTCAAGAGCGTTGGTGGTTTGCTGGGTATGTTAGCTGCGCCGCGGCTGGCGTTCGGCGCCGCGGCGCCGAAGAAAGGTGTGAACATTGTCTTCATCTTAGCCGACGATTTGGGCTATGGCGATTTGGGCTGCTACGGCCAAAAGCAAATTAAGACGCCCAACATCGACAAGATGGCCGACGATGGGATGCGTTTTACGCAGTTCTACGCCGGCAGCACCGTCTGCGCCCCCTCGCGATGCGTCCTGATGACCGGCCTACACACAGGCCACAGCTTCGTCCGCGGAAACAAGAAAGTGGGTGATGGCGACCTGCCGATACCGGAGGAGACACTGACCGTGGCGAAGATATTGAAGCCGGTGGGTTATTCGACCGCTATTGTGGGCAAATGGGGTCTCGGCGGGCCGGCCACTACCGGAATCCCAAACAAACAGGGCTTCGACTATTTCTTCGGCTATCTCTCGCAGGTCCGCGCACACAACTACTACCCTGCATACCTCTGGAGAAACGATAAAAAAGTGTCGCTCAAAAACGAGGTCGTACTCAGCCCGGACGGCTATGCCAAAGGATTAGGCAGTGCAGCGACCAGACGAATCGAGTATTCGCACGACCTGTTCGCCGCCGACGCCCTGAAGTTCATCGATACCAACAAAGACAATCCCTTCCTGCTCTACCTGGCCCTGACAATCCCGCATGCAAACAACGAGGCACACCTTGTCAGACGCCACGGTATGGAGGTACCCGACTACGGCATTTACAAAAAGGAGAATTGGCCCGAACCCCAAAAGGGCTGCGCCGCTATGATAACCCGAATGGACGCCGACGTTGGCCGGCTGCTGGCAAAGCTGAAACGGCTCGGCATCGCCGACAACACACTCGTCATATTCAGCAGCGATAACGGCCCGCACAAAGAAGGCGGCACCGACCCCGGCTTCTTCGACTCGACCGGCCCCCTGCGCGGAATCAAACGCGACCTCTACGAAGGCGGTATCCGCGAGCCGATGATAGCTTACTGGCCCGGCCGCATAAAGCCCGGCTCCGTAAGCGACTACATCGGCGGCTTCCAGGATTTGCTGCCCACCTGCGCCGAGCTGGCAGGTCTCAAACCGCCTGAAAATATCGACGGCATCTCAATCGTCCCAACCCTGCTCGGCAACCCTGAAAAACAAAAAAAACACGAGTATCTATACTGGGAATTCCACGAAAAACAAAAAAAACAGGCCGTCCGTATGGGCAAATGGAAGCTCATTCGTTTCATCCCCACCGGCCGGGTCGAGCTGTACAACCTCGCCGAAGACCTCGCCGAGAAAAACAACGTCGCAGACGAACATCCGGATACTGTACGCAGCTTGAAGCGGATTATGGACGCCGCCCGAGCAAAATCGAAAATTTTTCCCCTGCCGGAATTGGAAAAGTGAAGAAAAGTTAAAGCTTAAAAGCAAAGACCGCAGAGCACGGGAGAAGTATTATGAGAAGACGTGACTTTTTGAAGAAGGCCGGCTGGGTCGTTGGTTCGGCGCCCCTGCTGTCGGTATTGGACGGCTGTGCAAACATCGGCACACGCGCAGCCAAAGACCTGCACCGGCCCAACATCGTTTTTATTATGGCCGACGACCTCGGCTATGCCGAGCTTGGCTGTTACGGCCAGAAGAAAATCAAAACGCCGAACATCGACCGCCTCGCCGCAGAGGGCGTCAAATTCACCCAGGCCTACGCCGGCTGCACCGTCTGCGCACCGAGCCGAAGCGTGCTGATGACCGGCCTTCATATGGGCCATACCCCCGTCCGCGCCAACGGCGGCGGCATACCCCTTTTGCCCGAAGACGTTACCGTCGCAGAAGTGCTGAAAAAAGCCGGCTATGCCACCGGCTGTTTCGGAAAATGGGGACTCGGTGACATCGGTACAACGGGTGTCCCCACAAAACAGGGTTTCGACGAGTTCTTCGGATACCTCCACCAGATTCACGCCCACTACTATTACCCCGATTACCTCTGGGACGGCGAAACAGAATTTCCCCTGAAAGGCAACGAAAACGATGGCCGAAAACAATACTCACACGACATAATTATGAAGCGGGCGCTTTCCTTCATCCGCCGAAACGCCGACAGGCCCTTCTTCTGCTACCTGCCCGTCACCATCCCGCACGTCGAGCTGTTCGCACCGGACGGGGCAATGCAGCAGTACAAAGGCAAATTCGCCGAACCCAGCCCCTTCGTTGACCCCTCGGGCCACGCCGTGGACCAGCCCCTGCCCAGAACGACACACGCCGCGATGATTTCCTGCCTCGACAAAAGCGTCGGCGAGCTGATGACAATGCTCAGGCAGCTAAACCTCGACGACAACACCATCGTCTTTTTCGCCTCCGACAACGGCGGTACAAATGGGGGCGGAATCGACGCCGAGTTCTTCAACTCGAACGGCCCGTTGCGCAATTACAAAACCACACTTTACGAGGGCGGCATTCGCGTCCCGATGGTCGCCCGCTGGCCCGGGCACATCGCACCCGGCACCACCAGTAACCTCGTATGCTACTTCCCCGACGTAATGCCCACCTTCGCCGAGCTTGCCGGCGCAGGCCGATACGTCCCCGGCCATATCGACGGCATCAGCATCGTCCCCGAGCTGCTCGCCGGCAAGACCGCGGGCGCAAAGCAAAAGCACCACAAGTACCTCTACTGGGAATATGGCCGCGGCTTAAAATTCAAACAGGCCGTCCGAATGGGCAATTACAAGGCCGTCCGCAGCAACCCGAACTCACCCCTCCGGCTCTACGACCTTAGCGCCGACATCGGCGAAACAACCGACATAGCAGGCCAAGATCCCGAAATCGTCGCCAAAATTAAAAAAAATATGGTCACCGCCCGCACAAAACCAAGGCCACAAAAAGAACCCAAATCAACCGAATGGTTCTGGCCCTGCAGAAAATACAAACTCGACCAGGCGGGAAAATAGCCGAAAGACAACCGCCCGCCCGGCCCAAAACCGAACAGCAAAAGCGTGGCTGGTTCCGGTTATTCACCACAGGCGTTTGGGAAAACGCGTAAAAGTGTGAAAAAGATTGGAAAGATTTGCGAAAAGTTGCGAAAGGAAGTGCGTTTTTGGGTGAAAAAGAGCGAAAGCACGCGTCCTCTGTTGAAAAGCCAAGGTAGCAGGAACTCCAGGGTAAAGTCCAGACACGAAGAAATTGGAACCACGAATCCCCCTTCGGTGGGGACAAGTTGACAGGAATGGACACGAATTATAAAAGATTTAATTTAGCGTCAAGTTTGAGAAACAGGATGGATTGAGGGCGGGAAATTTGGTAATATAGAGGTTATAGCCGTCTGTGGGCCGGTAAGCAGGTGGTTTGGCAAATTAAAAAAGTGCAATTTATCCGGCGTGGAGGAGTGGATAATGCGGGTTTCGAGGAATTTGGTCAAGCCGAGATTCAAGTCAGCAATTCTGGTGGTCTTATTTTGTTCTTCAGTTGCATTCGGCCAATGTGACCCCAACTGGAAGCTGGGCAACGGACTCGACGGCCCTGCTTATGGCTTGACCAAGTGGGACCCGGACGGAAACGGGCCTGGTCAGGAATTACTGGTTATTGGAGGAAATTTTACTACAGCCGGAGATGTGGAAGCGAACAGAATTGTGGCATGGAACGGCTATAGCTGGCAGACATTGGGCAGCGGGATGGATGATTATGTTTACGCCCTAGCGGTTTACAACGGTGAGCTGATCGCCGGAGGTAGGTTCACAACTGGCGGGGGTGTGGATGCCAACTATGTTGCCCGCTGGGATGGCAGCACTTGGCAGCCGCTGGGCAGCGGAATGAACAATCACGTTCGTGCCCTGACGGTTTACGATGGAAATCTGATTGCAGGCGGTTATTTTACAGAAGCCGGTGGCGTTGACGCCAACTATATTGCCCGATGGGACGGTAGTAACTGGCAGACAATATCGGAAGAGTTAAATAATTCTGTTTTAGCCCTGACGGTTTACGATGGCAACTTGATTGCAGGCGGGCAATTCACTACTGCCGGAGGAGTTAATGCCGCCCGTATTGCCCGATGGAATGGCAGCAACTGGCAGACATTAGGCAATGGGATGAATAACTATGTTCGGGCTCTGACAGTTCATAATGGCAAGCTGGTTGCAGGAGGCGGTTTTACTTCTGCCGGAGGCGTTTCTGCCAGCAGAATTGCCAGCTGGAATGGCAGCAGTTGGCAACAATTGGGCAGTGGGGTAAACGGTGGTGTTTCAACCCTGATGGTTTACAACAGCGAGTTGATTGCGGGAGGTGGTTTCACTACTGCCGGGAGTGTTCTTAACGCCACCTTTATTGCCCGCTGGGACGGCAGCAACTGGTATTCAATGGATCGTGGTATGAACAGCGTAGTTTCAGCCCTGACCGTTTACAACGGCGAGTTGATTGCGGGAGGCGTTTTTACTACTGCCGGGTTTGGTACGGATATTGCCGCCAACAGAATTGCCCGGTGGAACGGCAGCAGCTGGTGGCCATTTAGTAATGGGATGAATGATTCTGTATCTGCGCTGACGGTTTACGAAGGTGAGCTGATTGCCGGAGGTTGGTTCGTTGGCGCCGGGGACGTTTGGGCCAATTATATAGCTCGCTGGAATGGCAGCAACTGGAATTCATTGGGCTCTGGCGGCGGATTTAATAGCTCGGTTGACGCCCTGACAGTTTATGACGGCAACCTGATTGCCGGAGGTGGTTTTACTACTGCAGGGGGTGTTAGCGCCAACTATATTGCCCTGTGGGACGGCAGCACTTGGCAGCCGCTGGGCGGCGGAATGTTTGTCAATGTTCATACTCTGACGGTCTACAATGGCGAATTGGTTGCAGGAGGGCTTTTCGACACTGCCGGGGGCGTCATCTGCCACAGAATTGCCCGCTGGAACAGTAGCGTCTGGTATCCCTTAGGCAGTGGAATGAATAATTCAGTTTATGCCCTGACGGTTTACGACGGCAACTTAATTGCGGGAGGTTGGTTCACGACTGCCGGGGGGGGGGCCGCTAATTATATTGCCCAATGGGATGGCAATTCCTGGCAGCCATTGGGCAGCGGAATGAACAATCGCGTTTATGCCCTGACGGTTCACGAAGGCGAGTTGATTGCGGGTGGCTGGTTCACGACTGCAGGGGGTGTTGCCGCCAACCGTATCGCCCGCTGGAACGGCAGCAACTGGCAACCGTTAGGCAGTGGAACGAGCAGCGATGTTCTCGCCCTTACGGTTTATAATGGCGAGTTGATTGCGGGAGGGGAATTTACTACTGCCGGTGGTGTTACCGTCAACAGAATTGCTCGCTGGAACGGCTCAAACTGGCAATCGTTAGGCAGCGGGATGAATGACGATGTGTATACCCTTACGGTTTTCAACGGCGAACTGATTGCTGGAGGCGCTTTTGTAACTGCCGGGGGGGCTGTTTCGTCGTATTGGGCACGGTGGGGATTGCCGGAGGTCTATACAGGTGATTTGAATCACGATTGCGCCGTGGACTGGTTTGATGTGGAATGGCTCGTGGGGCAATGGTTATACGATGACTGTTCCTACAACGGCTGGTGTTATGAAGCCGATTTGAATTACGACGGGGGCGTAGATTTCTTAGATTATGCTGAAATTGCGGCGAGTTGGCGAAGTGGGGAAATGCCTGCGGACATTGATACTGACTGGGATGTGGATTTTGCTGACTTCGCGTTATTTGCTAATCACTGGCTGGATGAAGATTGCAGTGAGCCGGCCTTCTGTGAAGGCGCCGACTTTAATAAAACGGGGGAGGTAGATATACTCGACCTTTCAATCCTGACGGAACACTGGCTTGAGGGAACTGCACCTTAAGTTTTTCAAACTCTAATTCAAAATCGAAACTAGCGAAACTACGAAACTATGCGAAACTAGGAAACGAGAGGAAACTAGGGACAGTCACAATCCTGTCTTGAGCAGGGCTTCGCTACGCTCCGCCTTCCTCAAGACAAGGAGAATATGTGTGATATACTCTCATAACAACTGGTACATAAAACAGGGGCAGGCCACTTTTTAGCCCATACATTTTTTCTACTATAATTTTTTACCTGCGTTAGGACCGGGTTTTGTGGTGTAAATTGCACTCACCCTAATTTCAACAACTCCTTTCGGGATTGCCTCAGCTCTTTTTGACTGCATGAATTTTTTGCCCTGTTCATAAACTGTTCCTTCAGTGTGGTAGGCAGCTTTCCCCTTGATTTTGTAGGCCTCTTCTGTTTTTACATCCCAAAAGCCAAGGCAAACATTCTTGTTTTCTAAAAGATTTTTTTTGCTGGTCTTCATAAAATTATCAAGGAGCAAAATCTTCTCATTCTCAAGAATCCTTTTCCAGAATATTGGAACAACATTCGGTTTTCCGCGTTTGTCTGCCGTAGCAAAGGCGACCAAAGATTGTTTCTTAAATAACCTCTTTACCTTATTTGGAATTAACATTTGAACGGACCTCCATCATTAAAGTTCGATTACCTTTCCAGCGCCACCTTCAACGTATTTCCCCGGATATAGAGACTTGAGCTCTGCTTTATAGGCGGTGCAGTGAGCAGGACAAATAAGTTCCATATCTTTGAACAGCCCAAATTCACTGAATCCGTGCATGCCGCCAACAACTGCATAAACATTTCCGAATTGCGAAGCTGCTTCGAGAATATCTGCCATCTTTGGATGCGAGCATCCTACAATCAAAACTATCCCCTTGTCCGTTTTAACCGCCATACTCTGCTCTATACCATCGAGCTGGCCGGTGGAAAAAACATTCTCGTGGATTTTTAGAGGTTTACTGACAGAGATCACTTTCTCTGCACCACGAACTCGCCTAAGTGACGCAGGAACATAAACTTCCACGTCATTTTTGGTATTAAGAAATGCTGACAGCCCGCCTGTATGGTCAAAATGAGGATGCGAAATAAAGACCTCATCAATAGAAGCAGGTTCAATTTCGAGTTTTTCCATATTGGAAAGCAGTATGGAACCATTAGCTCCGGTATCAAAAAGGATTCTCGGAGTATTTTTTGCTTCCACCAGGCAGGAAAATCCCCAATCAGCAACAAGACCTTCTTTGTAAACTTCATTATCGTAAATGATTGTGATTTTCATTTTTATGCCTGATGTTTTTGCTTATTTTATATTTCATAGTTTCGCCACTTGGGATAGGGCTTAACGTCCACTTTACCCTGTTCATAATCCCGGTGCCAATTTTCTGGAACAGGCATGTCTTTATATAATTGTCTTCGCCATGCTTCAAGCAAAAGCCGGGGTCTTTTCATAAAATCAGCAGCACAAATAACCCTTCTCTCTGTTTCGGCAGACAGACGCTTTAACCAAACAGCTCCTTCTTCGCACCTCATTATATGATGGTCGAGAATCAAGGTATCCACTCCTCGCGATAAAGATACCGCATTTTGCCAGGCAATCTGACGCTGTTTATTTGATAATTGAGGCAGATATAACGGAGGCCCGGAAGCAAGCACTATATCAGGGTGCCATTGTAATATTTGCAAAACAGCTTTTCTATCAAGCAGTTGAATATCGGAGGCGTGAACAAATACTCCTCCTCCATCTTCGATTTTAGTCATCATTACCTGCCCAAAAGCGTGATTTGCTTGGCCGTGAGGCACAGCTTTAGAAAAGGATATAGGCCCATCGCTTTTTCCTTCAGCATTGGGTAAGTCTTTATTTAAGAGGCCAGATAAAGATCGAGCTCTTGCCTTCATATTTCCAGAAAGCCCGGCCAAACCTTTAGCCCAGAATCGAATATCCCGGCATAAGCTGATTATTTGTCCTGCTTTAAGTTGATAAGGATTTGCGTCAACCAGGGGAATATGGTCGCCATGATAATGGCTGAACACTACATCAGTGGCATTTCTTAATGCTGATATAATCTTATCGCGAATCACTCTTCCTACCGCTACTTGAAATGGGTGTGGAAGCAGCCCGTGCCTGTTATAGCCCAAGGCTATCCCCGGGTCGATTAATATGCTGCGGTCTTTCGTTTCGACTTTGCAGGAAAGTCCACGAACGCCCAACGACTCAGTTCCTATAATCTCAATACGCATAGCTAAAAATACAAATCCTTATTTAAAAACGGAACCAACGCAGCTATTAAAGCATGATAATAAAGGGCTTTTCTGTCCAACACCGCCTTACTGAGAAATCCTATTGCTCCTTCTGTCTGTCTTATATTATCCTTGCCGCTTATCTTCTCCATTACTTTTCCCAGTTCACTGCCTGACAAAAGCTTCTCAATAATACTTTCAGGCAGTTCAAAACAGGGAGACACGCCGTAACCGATTCTTTCTTGATTGTCGATTATGCATCCCACGCCTAAAGCAAACCACTTTGAATAAAGTTTTGTAATGCCTCCTTCGATTCCAACAAAGAAATCGGTGCTTAATTTTTTCTCTTCGTTAAGTCTCTTCAGTTCTAAGGCTCTGTTTTTTGCACCATCAAAGGTTTCCTCATCAATTGGCTGGACAGAAACCCTACTGGAGACCTTAATCCCGGTTACTTTTACCTGGTCGAAGTATTTCGAGAAGGCCTCCCTGGCTGCCTCTATCTTTACCGGATTTTCTGAGCCAACTAATACTTCCATTGTTTTATCTTGAATAGTCGCAAATGCCCATCACAACAAGTGCAGTTAAACTTTACGCCGTTCATTTCTTTGTTATTACACCTGAGTATGTAAAAGAATGCTGTTTCATCTTAATCCATTTTCCCTCATCAATACCAACTAAA
>CAZPDW010000040.1:0-15498 GCA_964585535.1 uncultured Pirellulales bacterium | reverse complement strand
ACGACTATTCCGTCTGAAAAGCTTTCGAGTAACATCGAAAAACTTGTGCTTTGCTTTTTAGCTGGATTTGATATTCTGCCTATGGCAGTCTGAAGGACTCCTTTCGGAGAGCTATTAGAAAAGAGGTTCGGCGGCGTAGCTGGGCAAGGAAATACTATTGTTTATGGGAAATCCCAGATTAGGTACGGATCTGTAAGGAGGTTTATGTTATGTCATTAAAAAATGCGAGCAGGAAGATTGTGAATGTGGTTTTGGCGGTGTTGGTGATTGGTTTTGCGGGTTGTAAGGCGGGCGGTGCGCCCGGGGCCGGGCGGGAGGTGAAGATAAAAAAGAATGTTGTGGAGGACAAGATAAAGGGCGGGTGGCTTGGCAAGACGGCTGGTGTGTGTATCGGCGGGCCTACGGAGTTTAAGGCCAAGGGCAGGATGTACACGGGCGGGATGAATTACTATCCGAATTTCAGTGACGGGTTCGGTCAGGACGATATCTACGTTCAGATAACGTTTGTCGAGGCGATGGACGGCAAACTCAACGAGCCGGGGGGTATTTTTGCAGCGACGATGGCGGACTATGGCGAGCATTTCAAGGACAGCGGCTATCAGCTTTGGCACGCGAACAAGGCGGGCAGGGACAATCTGCAGGCGGGGATAAAGCCGCCTGAGTCGGGTATGTGGGCGGGCGAGGGCAGGAGATTCAACAAGCACGCCAATGATATCGACTGGCAGATTGAGTGCGACTGGATTGGGCTGATGTGTCCTGCGATGCCGATGACGGCGGTGCAGCTCAGCGACAGGGTCGGGCATGTGATGAACTATGGGGACGGTGTGTATGGCGGGCACTTCGTGACGACGATGATAGCGCTGGCGTTTGTGGAGGACGATGTCGAGACCATAGTTAAGCAGGGGATTGAGGCGATGCCGCGACAATCGCAGTATTATGCGGTCATCAAGGACGTTATCGATTTTTACGAAAAGCACCCGGACAAGAATTACAAAGACTGCTGGAGGTTTATCAACGACAAGTGGCTGAAGGCAGCGATAGACTGCAGCGGGCCGGCGGATAGTTTCAATATCGCAGCGTCGCTGAACGGGGCGTTTATCGCCATTGGCTTATTGTACGGGGACGGCGACATACTGAAGACCATCGAGTATTCGACACGGTGTGGGCAGGATTCGGACTGCAACCCGGCGAACGCCGGGGCGGTAGTGGGGACGATGTTGGGCTATGCGAAGCTGCCGCAGCAGTGGAAGGACGACATCGAGAAGTACCCGAACAGCAGGTACAGTCACACGAAGTACACGTATATGGATTTGATAAACAGCAGCTTAAGGCGAGCGGAGAAGGCGATTTTGCAGACGGGCGGGGCGATTTCGGGCGATACTTACATTATCAAGCCCCAGCCGGTACGCCAGCCGAAGATGCTGGAGCAGTACGGCCAGGACCCGGTGGTGAATCCGGATTATTCGGGCTCGCGGGAATGAGAAGTTTGGTTTATCGCCAGGTGCGCGGGTAGTAGATGTCGTTGGGGCGGATGTTGAATTTTCTGCAGAGCGATTCGACGAGGGCTTCGGTGCGTTTGAACTGGGAGTCGGTGGGCGGGGTGGTTTTGCCGTCGGCGACGAGGCAGATACGGATGGTCTGAGCCGAGCCGAACCAAGTGCCGTCGGGGACTACGGACCACTGTTTCTGCCATTTTTCGGCGGTGAGGATTTGACCGTCGGGGGCGCCGAGGCCGTTGGTAATAACGAAGTGGCAGTTGAGGTCATCGGGGGCACCAAGGCCGTTCAGCGATGCGAGCTGTTCGATATTGCCGGCCTTTGTGCCGCTGTAGCTTATTTCGATGCACTGCCAGCGGTCGGGCGACTGCGGCAGGCGCGAGGCGACAGCGGATTCGACGGGGTCGAGGCGGTAATAGGTTGAAAGGCAGAAGGGACCTGCGGACGGGGGATTATTGCCGAGCGCCATCAGGACGATAGCACCTGTTGTCATCGAGACCAGCAACGCTGCCAGTACTTTTGCCACCCTTGGCCTATCAGACATAATTACATCCCTGTGAAAAAGAGCTGCGATGGCCGGTCAACAGAAGATACGACCGGTTATATAAAAGAACATCGGCGGGTTCTACGTAAATACTAAAAATTTTGCGGAAAATTTTTATTTTAGGATTAGAGCAGCGGTTATGTGCTGAGAGAAAATGCTTGACCGGGTTGTGCCGGCGTGCTAAGAGGACGGCAGAGAAACCCGGCTGGATTGTAAAGCGTCCAATAAAAACAGGAGACGATAATATGACGGGCGGCGAACGCGGGCTGAGTACAGAAGAGATCAGGCAGTTGAGCGAACAGGGCTGCAGTTGCGAGGACTGGTCGAGGGTTCAGGTTACCGACGGGTTCAGGGCGGAGCGTGTGAAATCGACGCACTTTTCGGGTGATATTCACTTAGGAGTTTTCGAGAAGCAAGTTTCGTTTTGCGGCGGTTTGAGCAGGCCTGCGGGCATCAGCAATGCAACGATTCACAACTGCCGGATAGGCAACAACGTGTATATCAACCAGGTGAAGAGCTACATCGCCAACTATGAGATTGCCGACGACGTGGTGATAGAGAATGTGGACCTGCTGGCGGTGGAGGGCGAGAGCAGCTTCGGCAACGGGACGCAAGTGGTGGTCATCAACGAGGCGGGCGGCAGGGAGATACCGATATACGACCATTTGTCGGCTCAGTTGGCTTACATAATTGCGCTGTACCGGCACCGAACGGCGGTTGTCGAGAAGCTCTGTGCGATGATTGAGCGGTACGCCGATTCGGTGCGGTCGTCGATGGGTTTTATAGGGGCGGGCGCGAGGATTATCAACAGCCGGATAATCAAGAACGTCAGGGCAGGCCCGGCGGCGGTCATCGAGGCGGTGAACCGGCTCGAGAACGGCTCGGTGAACAGTTGCGCCGAGGCGCCGGTCTATATCGGGTCCGGGGTTTTTGCGAAGGATTTTATTGCGTGCAGCGGCTCAAAGATTACGGATGGCGTTATCATATCGAAATGTTTTGTGGGCCAGGCGACGGAGTTGTCGAAGCAGTACTCGGCGGAGAACTCGGTGTTCTTTGCGAACTGCGGGGGCTTTCACGGCGAGGCGTGCTCGATATTCGCCGGGCCATATACGGTGACGCATCACAAATCGACGCTTCTTATTTCGGGCTTGTTCAGCTTTTTGAATGCGGGCAGCGGGACGAACCAGAGCAATCATATGTATAAGCTCGGGCCTGTTCACCAGGGGATAGTGGAGCGCGGCTCGAAGACGGCGAGCGATTCATATATGCTCTGGCCCGCGAAGGTGGGGGCATTTACGGTGGTTATGGGCAGACATTACAGGAATTCGGACACTTCGGATTTGCCGTTTTCGTATCTGGTAGAGCACGAGGACGAGAGTATTCTTGCGCCGGGGGTAAATCTTCGCAGTGTGGGGACGGTGCGGGACGCGAGGAAATGGCCCAGGCGGGACAAGCGCAAAGACCCGCGAAAGCTGGATTTGATAAACTTCAAGCTCCTGAGTCCGTACACGGTCCAGAAGATGCTCAGCGGCTGTGAGCTATTGGATAATCTGAGGGCGACAAGCGGCGCGACGAGCGATTATTTTACGTACCAGTCCGTCAAGATAACGAGCGCTTCGTTGGAGCGGGGAATCAAGCTGTACAGAATCGGGATTGACAAGTTTTTGGGCAACTGCCTGATAAGGCGGCTTGACGGAAGGGCTTTGGGCAGTGCCGCAGAGCTTGTCGAGGCGCTGAGGCCCGAGACGGATGCGGGGGCGGGCAAATGGATAGATTTGGCGGGTATGTTTGCGCCGGAGCAGGCGGTGGGAAAGCTGCTCGACGAGATTGAGGCGGGAACGTGCGGCAGCTTAGAGCAGCTAACAGAGGCGTTCAGCTCGATTCACGAGCGGTATCCGGCCTTAGAGTGGTCGTGGGCGGTTAATGTGCTTCAGCAGCGTTTTGGCAAGACGATAGAGAGGATTGGGCCGGCGGATATTATAGAGATGACGAAGAGGTGGAAGGGGGCGGTTGCACAACTCGACGAGATGCTCTACGCCGACGCGGGCAAGGAATTTGCACAGACGGCACAGACCGGCTACGGCATCGACGGCGGCGAGGCGGACAGGCAGGACGACTTTGTGCAGGTCAGAGGCACTTACGAGCGGAACAGCTTTGCAACCGATATTGAAAACCACAGAAAAGAAAAGGCCGAACTCGGCGACGAGCTTATAAGGCGGATGGAAAAACTTCTTTAATCAACCCAATAATAACAAGGAGCAACAAATGAGAGTCGTAATCGAACCGAACTACGCACTTGCATCGAAATGGACGGCGAACTACATTGCGCGGGCAATCAACAAATCGAAGCCGACGAAATCAAAGCCGTTCGTTCTCGGCCTGCCTACCGGCTCGTCGCCGTTGGGGATGTACAGGGAGCTTATAAAGCTGAACAAGGCCGGCAAGGTAACATTCAAAAACGTGGTCACATTCAATATGGACGAGTACGTCAACCTTCCAAAAAACCATCCTGAAAGTTATTACTCATTTATGTGGAACAAGTTTTTCGGTCATATCGATATTCCGAAGGGCAACGCCAACATTCTCAACGGCAACGCCCGCAACCTCGAGGCCGAATGCGCCAGATACGAGCGGGAGATAAAGAAGCTGGGCGGTATTGCGCTGTTTGTGGGCGGCATCGGCCCGGACGGGCATATTGCATTCAACGAGCCCGGCTCGTCGCTGTCGTCGAGGACGCGCGTCAAGACGCTGAAGCAGGACACGATTATCGCCAACTCACGGTTCTTCGACGGCGATATGAACAAGGTTCCCAAGACGGCTTTGACGGTGGGCGTTGGGACGGTCTTGGATGCGCGGGAGGTTTTGATTATCGTCAACGGGCATAACAAGGCCAGGGCGCTGCGGCACGCGATTGAGGAAAGTATCAATCACATGTGGACGATAAGCGCTCTTCAGCTTCATCCGAAGGGCATCATTGTCTGCGACGAGGATGCGGCGGTTGAGTTGAAATACGGAACGGTGAAGTATTTCAGGGACATCGAGGCCGCCAATCTCGACCCGGCGAAGCTGCTGAAATGAGGCGGGCGACCAGAGGCAATCCGACAGGCACACATTAAAAGCGGGTTCCCAATGCAATGGTAACGTTTTGGGAACCCGGTTTTTTCCTATTGTTTTCGAGTCATTTAGTAGGCGCAGGCGCCGGCGCGGCTTTGGGCTTCAAGTTGACTGGTGCGGCCGGTTTCGGCTCTTTGCCGGGCGGGTACACGATGTCGGCGGCGGCTTCGAGGTCATTAATGTATTTTTTGTAGAACTCGCCCTGTTTTTTCTGTTTGAGCGTCTGCATTATTTTTTCTTTTGCGTCCTCGAAGGACGTGGTGCCGGCTTCTTTGCGGCCGGTGACTTTTATGATGTGGTATCCGAACTGAGTCTGGACAATGTCGCTGAGCTGTCCGGGCTGAAGGGCGAAGGCGGCATCTTCGAATGCTTTGACCATTTGACCTTTTTTGAAAAAGCCGAGGTCGCCGCCCTTCGAGCTGGAGGGACAGTCCGAGTTTTCTTTTGCCAGGGTGGCGAAATCCTCGCCGGCCTTTGCCTGTTTGAGCAGTTGTTCGGCTTTGGCCTTGGCCTTTGCCTTGTCTTCGTCGGAGGCAGAGGGTGCGGTCTTTATCAGGATATGGCTTGCCTTGACCTGTTCGGGCGTCTCGGACTGCTTTTTGTTCTGCTCGTAATACCGTTTTGCATCCGCCTCGTTGACATCGATTTTGCCGGCCCACTGTGTGTCCATAAACTTTTCGTATTGCAGGCCTTTTTTGATTTGCTTTTTGACCTGGTCGAAGTCCTGGCCCTGGGCCTTCATCATCGACTGAATTTTTTCGATGGTGGTTCCCTGCTGGGCGGCGATTTCTTTAAGCTTGTCGTCGGCATCCTTGTCGGTAACGGCAATGCCGGCCTGCTTGATTTTTTCATCCATAAGCTTTTCGATAATCATACCCTCGAGCGCCTGCGTTCTCATTCGTTTTCGGTACTGTTCGAGGTAGTTCGGGGCCATCATCGAGGACATTCTGTCGATTTGCGGCTTGATTTTTGCATCGATGTCGGCCTCTGTGATAACAGAGCCGTTGACGGTAACGGCGATGTCAGTCTTCTGTGAAGCGGTGGTTTTGGGTGCAGCAGGTTTGGCGGGTGCGGGCTTTTCGGCGGCGAGGGCCAGGCCGCAGACGGCGCAGAACGACAGAAAGAGAGCCGAGATTTTCAGGAACTTGCTCATAGGGTTATCCTTTCGCGGATTTATGATGTTAAAAAATGTTAGAAGCATAAGCCAAAGGTCTAATATGTCAAGATAGGGCGTTAAAGTCAATGCTTAACCGGCGGCGAAGTATTTTTTTTGGTTTGTGCAGCCGGTTATACAGGGCTATATCGGCAGGCCAAAGCATAAAATGAAGCTTTTTAACCTGAAAACGGGCAAAAACAGGCGGCGGTCGAAGGTGAATTTTTTCACAGGCGGTTTTGGCAGGGCCGGGGGCGTTTGTCCGGTTTGCGGCGAGGCGGCAAGAGATTTAGGGGTAAATGGTATTGTCAGCAGTGGCGTTTCGGCCTATGATGTGGGGATATGAAGCCAAGAGAAAGGGTACAGGCGGCGTTGGAACACAGGCGGGCTGACCGTGTGCCGGTGGATTTGGGCGGGACGTGGTGCTCGGGTGCGCACGTCAGCGTTGTGACGGCTCTGCGAAAGGCGTTTGGGCTGAGTAACGAGCCACCCGTGCGGGTGCACGACCCGTATCAGATGTTGGGCGAATTGGGGCTGGATTTGATTGAGGTTCTGGGGCTGGACATTGTTTTGTTGGGCGGGCTGAAGAACTTTTTCGGGATGGTCAATACCGGCTGGAAAAAGTGGCGGACGTTCGACGGGACGGATGTTTTAGTGCCGGGCGGGTTCAATACCGAGCCGGAGGCGGACGGGTCGATTCTGCAATACCCGCAAGGCGACAAATCGGCGGCCGCCTCGGCGAGGATGCCGAAGGGCGGGTACTATTTCGATGCGATAATCAACCAGCAACCGATAGACGACTCGAAACTCAATCCCGAGGACAACCTCGAGGAGTTCGGGCCAATCAGCGACGAGGAGCTTAGCTTTGCGGAGGAAGAAGCGGGCCGGCTTTATAACAATACGGACCTTGCGATAGTCGGCGGGATAGGGGGGACGGCCTTCGGGGATATTGCGCTGGTGCCGGCGCCTTTTTTGAAGAATCCAAAGGGCATACGCGGCATCGAGGAGTGGTATATCAGCACGATAACACGAAGAGATTACATAAGCGAGGTGTTCAGCAGGGAGGCGGAGATTGCGATAGAAAATCTAAGCAAATACTACCAGGCGGTGGGCGACAAGGTTCAGCTTATGTGGATGGACGGTGCGGATTTGGCGAGCCAGAATTCGCTGTTCTGCAGTCCGGACGGCTACAGGCAATTTTATCTTCCGCACGCGAAGAAACTCAACGACTGGATACACGCCAATACCGGCTGGAAGACAATCAAGCACTGCTGCGGGGGCTGTGAGCCGTTGATAGACGGATTCATCGAGGCCGGCTACGACACTCTGAACCCGGTGCAATGCTCGGCGAAGGGTATGGAGCCGGGGCATTTGGTGGAAAAGTTCGGCGACAGGATAGTGTTCTGGGGCGGCGGGGTGAATACGCAGCAGACGCTGCCGTTCGGGACGCCGGACGAGGTCGAAAGGCAGGTCAAAGAGAGGGTGAAGATATTCAATCAAAAGAACGGGTACATATTCAATACGATTCACAATATTCAGTGCAATACGCCGGTGGAAAATGTGCTGGCGATGTTCCGGGCGCTGGGCAGGGACGTTTGAGAAAGGAAAGGAGGTGCCTTGTATGCGTAGTGTTACTTTGGTTTTGCTATTATTCGCAATCTGCCTGGTTAGCTCATGTGTCGAGAGGATGCGTGGTGAGCAGGCTTTTGATGGGAGGTACAATATCTGTGATTACGGGGCGGTTGGAGACGGGGAGACTTTGAACACTGAGGCGATTAACGCTGCGATAAGGGCGTGTTACGAAGGTGGCGGAGGGACGGTCGTGGCGCCGCCGGGTGAATACGTGAGCGGGACGATAGAGCTTTTGAGCAATGTGACGTTTCATTTGCAGGCGGGTGCGGTCATTAAAGGTAGCGGCGATATGGCCCATTATACCCTTAACGGGAGGACACACGCCATAGAAAGCACGTGGGAGCAGCCCGAATACCTTCACTACGGACTCATGGTCGCCCACGATGCCTGCAATGTCGCTATCACCGGGCGCGGGACAATCGACGGCAACGGCGATGTCTTCATGGACCTCGACGTGATTCACCAATCCGGCAACTTCGAACAGAAATACACTCGTCAGGGCTATAATTACATGACCCGCATGCCCGACGGGCCCATCTCTCCGAAAATGGACGACCAGAATCGTCGCATCCGGCCGGGCTCGATGGTACTGTTCGACAAATGCACAAACGTGCTCGTACGCGATGTCACTATGACCGGGTCGCCTAACTGGGCCCTGCATATTGCATGCTGCGACGATGTCACGGTGACCTCGGTTAACATGCACCACAGTTTGCTTATTCCGAATGCAGACGGCATTGATGTGAGCAACTGCCACAACGTGCATATCTCAGATTGTGACATCGTTGCCGGTGATGACGGCATAGCGATGGGCGGCTGCGCCGACGACTTCTGCAGTCGGTCCACCGAGAACGTGACTGTGACAAACTGCACCATAATGTCTCGTTCGGCCGGGATAAGAGTGGGGTATGCAGACCAGGACCTAAAAAACTGTACGTTCAGTAATATTGTTATTCACAACGCCAACCGTGGCCTGCTAATCCAGCTTAGAGGAACCCAGTCAATTGAGAACGTTCTGTTTGATAACATCATCATACAAACGCGGCTGCACACGGGTTGGTGGGGCAACGGCGAGCCCATCCATGTGTCGGCGCTTCGTGGAAGGGAAAATCCCGAACTCGGGCAAATCAAAGACGTCACTTTCTCCAACATCGTGGCCGACTCGGAGCATGGCATCGTGGTCTATGGAGTTGAAGAAAGCGTCATCACCGACCTTACTTTTGACAACGTGAAGCTGAAGATGAGGAATAGTCCCCTCAACGACCTGTACGGGGGCAACTTCGATCTCAGGAGCGTATACGACACGCGGTACGGTATCTTCGAGCATGATATTCCGGCGATTTACTGCCGATACGTGGATGGCCTTCGCATTGAGGACTTCGAGGTTGAGTGGGACGATGGTCTGCCGGAATACTTCGATCACGCTATCCACTGCGAGTACTTCAATGATTTGCTCATCGATGGTTTTGAGGGGAGACAGCCACATCTTGATGACGCCAGGGCTGCCATTGCGCTGAAAAACGGGTCGGATGTCACTATCCGGAACAGTAAGGCAGACGACGGCACGGGAGTTTTCCTTTCGCAGGAGGATGTGGATGGGACAATGCTTTTTGTCTGCAACAATCTGACGAGGGCACAGAGAGCCTTCGTACCGGCCGATAGCACGTTCGATACTTCTTCAAACCTGATTCCGGACTCGAAGTAAGTGCGTAGGAGAAGAGCTATGTTTACTGGGCGAGCAAAGCATACATGGTGGTTGCTTATGGCGGCCGTGATTGTGCTGGTCGGGTCCACAGGATTTGCAGCACAAGGCAGGCACACGATTAATCTTACCGGCACGTGGGAGTTTGAGCAGACTAATACGGCATTTCCGCCCGGGCAGTTCACGCGAACGATACCGGTGCCGGGATTGATAGGGCTGGCAAGGCCGAAGGTCGAGGACTACGACGAGCTTTTTCAGAGGCCCGATAGGGTCGAGCACGTAGAGCAGTTTGACCTTGCCAGGTCGAGGCACCGGCCGAGATACAATTGGTATCGCCGGACGGTTAGCGTGCCGAAGGAGTATGAGGGCAGCGAGGCGGTTCTGACAATTCTCAAGAGCAAGTATGTTACGAACGCCTTCGTCAACGGGATAGACGTAGGGACATCGCAGGCGTGCTATACGCCGATTGACTTTCCGGTTACCGCTGCGGTGAAGTTCGGGCGGGACAACGAGATATTGATTCGGGTGGGCGACCGGGCGCATCTGCCGAGCGCTGCGGCGGGCAGTACGGACAAGGAGAAGGCCAACTATCTGCCGGGCATCTGGGACGACGTGGAGCTGTCGTTCACCGGCAAACTGCGGATATGGCGACTACTGATGCTGCCGAGTGTAGCCGGCAAGAAGGTAACGGCGAAGATTCTCGTGCGGAGTTTCTATCCGCCGCAGACTTTGTATGGCGGGCGGTTACGGGACGTGAGCAAGCTCGAGGCGGCGGTAAAGGAGAGAAAAAGCGGCAGGGTCGTAAAGGCGGCCGGCAAGGAGTTTAAGGCCAGACGTGACAATATAACAGAAATCGAGCTTGATATCCCGATGGTCGATGCTCGACTGTGGACGCCGGACGAGCCGTTTCTTTACACGGCTGAGATTGTGCTTTACGACAGGGACGAAACAAGCGACAGGGTGGAAGTTCATTTCGGGATGCGTGATTTCGGCAGGAGCGGCAGGTATTTTACACTGAACGGCAGGAAGATTCTGCTGCGGGGGACAAACATTACGCTGCACCGGTTTTTCGAGGACCCGGACTGCCAGGCCTTGCCGTGGGACCGCGAGTGGGTTACGAGACTATTGCACGAGATACCGAAGCAGTTGAATTGGAATGCGATGCGGGTGTGCGTCGGGATAGCGCCGAAGATGTGGTACGATATTGCGGACGAATCGGGGCTGCTGCTGCAGAACGAATGGCTTTACTGGCAAACGCACGGGTGGGACGAGGAAATCAAAACCGAATATACCGACTGGGTGTGGGCGGACGGCAGCCATCCGAGCATTGCTATATGGGATGCAATCAATGAGAACTGGGACTCGTATATCGGCAATGTGTTAATACCCGAGCTGAAAGAGCTGGACCCGACGCGGATATGGGATGCGGGTTATATGACTTCTTCGGATATGGCGCTGGACGAGATGGACGAGCCGCACCCGTATATGGTCTGGGGCGGGAAGGAGAACTTTGCAAAGTATATGAACGCCCATCCGTATCCGTTGGGTGATTTGCAGTACCGGCCGGACCGGCTGAGGACGGCAATCGGCTCAAGCGCCGCACAGCTTGTCAACGAGTACGGCTGGATATGGCTTTGGCGGGACGGCAGGCCGGCGAAGCTGACGGTGAACAATTACAGGTATTATCTGGGCGACGGCGCGACGGCGCAGCAGCGAAGGCGGCTTCAGGCGTACTGGCTGCAGTGCCAGACGGAATGGCTTCGCAGTGAGCGGTCGTTGGCGGGCGTGCTGGCGTTCTGTTATCTGACGAACAATTACGGTTTTACGGGCGACTGGTTTGTCGGTGACATCGCCGATTTGCAGCCGGGGCCGACGCTTGAGTGGTTCAGAAGCTGCTTTGCGCCGGCGGCGGTTTTTATCGACCTTGTTGACGAGCGATATACGAAATATGTGAAGCCGCACAGGCCGGGTGAGGAGCTGACGTTTAACCTTGTGGGTGTCAACGACTATGGACGAGAGGTCGCCGGCGAGGTGGTGGTTCGGTTGCTGGACGAGATGGGCAGGCCGGCGGGCGGCACAAGTGCGCCGATAGTTATCGATGCGTACGGCAGGCGGGATGTGCCGGTGAGCGTTAAGCTGCCGAAGAAGGCGGGCGGTTATCTATTACTGGCCGAGTTCACAGCCCAAAACGACAGACAGCCGTCCACCGTGATTAGCAGGCGCTATATTAAGGTGGGTGAGCAGGACAAATACAGGTTTTATGAATATGAACCGGAACCGTTGGAGGATTATACCCTTTAGGGTAATAAAATACCGCGAGTGAGATTTTAACTTACTGTTCTTAAGTTACTTAACCGCGGAAGAACGGGAAATTTCAATCGGGAGGACTATAGTAATGCGAAGGCGTGAGTTTCTAAAGAGTGCGGGGACGTTTGCATCGGGACTGGCGTTCGGGCAGATTGCACAGGCGGCTAAGAGCGGCAGTGACAGGCCGAACATATTGTGGATTACGTGCGAGGATATCTGCCCGTATCTCGGCTGTTACGGGGATGTCGAGGCGACGACTCCCAACCTTGACCGGCTGGCCGGCGAAGGGCTGCTTTATACGAACGCCTATTCGGCAGCGCCGGTATGTGCGCCGACGAGGTCGTGTTTGATTACGGGGATCTATGCGACGAGTATTGGGACGCAGCACCTGAGAAGCCACGTGGAACTTCCCTCGCATATCAAGTGCTTCACGCAGGAGCTGCGCGAGGCCGGGTATTATTGCACGAATAACGACAAGAAGGATTACAACTTTACGGATGTGGGTGCGTGGGACGAATCAAGCAAGGAGGCGCACTGGCGGAAGCGAAAGCCGGGCCAGCCGTTCTTCAGCGTATTCAATTTCGAATCGACTCATCAGGGTAAAATTAACGGCAGCGACGAGGAGTTTTTCGCAAAGTACCGCTCGAAATTAAGGCCCGACGAGCGGCACAGGCCGGAGGATATTACCCTGCCGCCGTACTATCCCGATACGCCTGTCGTTCGCAAGATATGGGCGAGGTACTACGATTTGATTACGTATATGGACCACCAGGTTGGGGGTTTGCTGGGGCAACTCAAGGCGGACGGGCTGAGCGAGGATACGATTGTGTTCTTCTATTCGGATCATGGTATGGGTCTGCCGCGATTCAAGAGGACGCTTTACGATTCGGGACTTCACGTACCGTTAATTATGAAGTTTCCGAAGAGATACCGTGGTATGTCGCCGTTGGCGGCGGGGCAGAGAACCGACCGGTTAGTTAGTTTCGTTGATTTTGCGCCGACGATACTGAGTATCCTTGGACTGGCGATACCTGAATATATGCAGGGGCGGGCGTTTCTCGGCCCGGCTGCGGGTCCGCCACGAGAGTATATTTTCGGCACGGCCAGCCGGGTCGATGAGGCATACGAGATGAGCCGGTGCGTGCGGGACAAACGTTACAAGTACATCCGCAATTATATGCCGCATTTGCCGTACTTTCCGCTGAGCGAGTATCCCGACCGCGCGGAGATTATGCAGGAGCTTCGGCGGGCAGCAAAGTCGGGGCCGATGACGGCGGTACAGCAGCAGTACTGGCGGCCGGGCAAGCCGCTCGAAGAATTGTACGACACAAAGGCGGACCCGCACGAAATCAACAATCTGGCACAGTCTGCGGAGCACGGTGACACGCGGAAGAAGATGCGCAGCGTATTGCGCAAATGGATGCTCGATACGCGGGATGTGGGGCTTTTGCCGGAGGCCGAGATGCACATTCGCAGCGAAGGTACGACGGCTTACGAGATTGCCCGCGACGAGCGAAAGTATCCGCTGGAAAGGATTTTGTCGGCTGCCGAGCTTGTCGGGCGGGGTCCCGACAAGCTGGATGAGATGGAAAAGATGCTCGGCGACAGTGACGGGGCGGTGAGATACTGGGCTGCGGTTGCTTTGGGCGCTCTCGGCGAAAAGGCCGCTCCGGCGGCGGATGCGCTGCGAAAGGCACTTGACGACAGTCATCCGAACGTTCGGTTTGCGGCGGCAGGGGCTTTGTGCCGGCTCGATAGCTGCGACAGGGCCTTGGCCGTGCTGGCTGAGGGGTTGAAGGCCAAACGTGAGGAGACGGTCCTTGCCGCAGCACGCGAGATTGAGCTTAGCGGCGAGAGCATCTGCGGGATTGTTCCGCAGATGAAGGCGGCGCAGCGGCGCTGTCGCAGGCCGGACGGAACGTATAAGAATCAGAACCACGCCTGGTTTATCGACTGGGCACTAAAGTACGCGTTGCAGAATTGTGAACGTTAAAGTGAAATGGAGTGTGATTTGAAAGACAGTAACAGTGCAAGTTCGCAGAGGGGCAGCATTGTTTACGTATCGCTGGTTTGCGCTGTGGCTGCGCTGGGGGGACTGCTATTCGGGTATGATACGGGTGTCATCTCCGGTGCGATTGGGCCTTTGGAGGCAAGGTTTGCCCTGAGTCCGAAAATGGTCGGCTGGGCGGCATCGTGCGCTTTAGTTGGGTGTATTTTCGGAGCGGCCTTTGCAGGGGCAATCAGCGACCGGATGGGGCGCAAGAAGGTACTGGTCATCTCGGCGGTGTTTTTTCTTGTCTCTGCCATAGGTACCGCGCTTCCGAGGAATCTTGTTGAGTTCATCATTTTTCGGTTTCTCGGCGGTTTGGGAGTTGGGGCGGCGTCGATGATAAGTCCGATGTATATAGCGGAAATCAGCCCGGCGCGGATTCGCGGGCGGATGGTTTCAGTCAATCAGTTAGCAATCGTTTCCGGATTTCTGGTCGTGTACTTTGTGAACTACTTCATAGCTCTGGGGCAAAGCGAGGAGTGGATTGTGCAGACGGGCTGGCGGTGGATGTTCGGGTCGGAGTCGCTGCCGGCGCTTTTGCTGTTAGTGCTGGCGTTTTTTGTTCCGGAAAGTCCCCGCTGGCTGACAAAACAAGGCAGAGGGGACGAAGCGACAGGCATTCTTACGAAAGTCAACGGTCCCGAGCATGCGCAGAGAGAGATGACAGCAATCAAAGATGCACTTGTACATGAAAGCGGTTCGGTTCTGCAGTTGTTTCAGCCGGGAATGAGAATTGCTTTGGCGATTGGCGTTGTCCTTGCGATTTTGCAGCAGGTGACGGGTATAAATGCGGTTCTGTATTATGCACCCGAGATTTTCAAGAACATAGGGGCAGGGACAGAGTCGGCGCTGCTTCAGACGGTCATCGTAGGGGTGGTCAACGCCGGTTTTACAGTCGTGGCGATATGGGCGGTTGATACGCTTGGGCGCAGGCCGCTGATGCTGATTGGGGCAGGCGGGATGGGGGCTGCACTTGCGACCATCGGTCTTGCGTTTTATTTCAATCAGCAGGGTATCTGGGTTCTGGTTGCGGTGCTTGTGTACATAGCGTGCTTTGCGTCTTCGATGGGGCCGGTGTTCTGGGTGATTGCCTCTGAGATATTCCCGACGCGGATTCGGGGCAGAGCGATGTCAATCGCGACGGTGGCTATCTGGGTATCGTGCTATCTGGTTTCGCAGACCTTTCCGATGATGGACAAGAACGAGTGGCTGGTAGAGAGATTTAATCACGGGTTTTCGTTCTGGCTTTATGGCGTGTTCTGCGTGGTGACGGTACTTTTTGTCACTGCGTTCTTACCTGAGACGAAAGGCAAGACGCTTGAGGAGATTGAAAGCAGCTGGATGCAGGGGTAGTATTGATGAGAAAAGATGTCAAGGTGATTGAATCGGGCAAGAGACAAACGAGTCGATGTTAATTGAGCCACACCCGATTTAGTAAACTGAAAGGGGGCGTTATGAAACGTCGGTATTGTGTGTTAGGAACCGTTTTTGCAGGAGTTA
>CAZPDW010000039.1:0-15698 GCA_964585535.1 uncultured Pirellulales bacterium | reverse complement strand
AGCCACGAATTTTCACGAATGGACACGAATAATGAGATTAAAATTCGTGTTTTCGTAACCGTTCACGGGGTACAAACCTCTTTTTCGTGTCATTGCGAGGAGTTTACGACGAAGCAATCTCGCAATGACGTATAATGACACAATTATCCTGTGAACGGTTACGTGTTTTCTTTGTGTTAATTCGTGGCTAAGTTTGTAAATTCGTGCTTTGTTTGTGTTAATACTACTCTGCGAAGTACCTGTCACGTAGCACGAGTTCGTGGCTAAGTTTTTCGTGTCTTTGTGCCTTCGTGGCAAAAAAAGCGTATAGCAAACCACGTTGTATTGCGGATTTTTCAATAATATTTGCCTGTTGCAGGGCAGAAACAAAACAAATCGCTTGTTTTACACGTATATCCTGTTTTAATTTTTACAGGTACGACCAGAGAGAACTATTTTGTAAGAGCCAGAGCTTGTAGGAGATGTTTTTATGGCGGCGGATGTAAAGCAGATAGGCGCGCTGGTACAGCAGAAGAGCGAGTTTGTTCGGGCGCTTTTCGGCGAGATGAACAAGGTAATTGTGGGACAGCGCTATATGCTCGAGCGCATGCTTATAGGGCTGCTGTCGAACGGGCATATCCTGTTAGAGGGCGTGCCGGGCCTTGCCAAGACAATGGCAGTAACGGTTCTGTCGCGGGCGATAGATGCGGACTTTCGCCGGCTCCAGTTCACGCCCGATTTGCTGCCCGCCGATTTGATAGGCACGCAGATTTACCGCCAATCCGATGGGCAGTTCTACACCCGCAAAGGGCCGATTTTTGCAAACATCATATTAGCCGACGAAATCAACAGGGCGCCGGCGAAGGTACAAAGCGCCTTGCTCGAGGCGATGCAGGAAAGGCAGGTCTCGATAGGCGAAGAAAGTTTCGCCCTGCCGCAGCCGTTTATGGTCCTTGCGACACAGAACCCGATTGAGCAGGAGGGGACATACCCGCTGCCGGAGGCGCAGCTCGACAGGTTTATGCTGAAGCTGAAAATTGACTATCCCAGTAAAGACGAAGAACGGCAGATATTAGAGAGGATGGCGGCCACGGATGTTAAATTCGACATAAAGCCGGTGATAAGTCCCGGTGATATCGCCGAGGTCAGGGCGGTCGTCGATGAGATATACATCGATGAGAAAATTAAGGATTACATCGTGGACGTGGTGTGTGCGACGCGGGAGCCGGCCAAATACGGGATGGAAATGGGCAATTTCATCAACTACGGCGCGAGTCCTCGGGCGACAATTTACTTGGCCGTCGCAGCCAAGGCGCACGCCTTTATTCAGCAGCGCGGATATGTCACGCCGCAGGATGTCAAAAGCATCGGCTTGGACATTCTGCGGCACAGGGTCATTGTCAGCTACGAAGCAGAAGCCGAGGGCAAGACCAGCGAGGACATTATCCAGACGATTTTCGATAACATTGAAGTACCATAAAAGCGGGCTGGGCATTTGCGCATTACGGCGATGATACCGGAAGAATTAGTCAAAAAAATCAGGCAGATACAGATTTACACATCCCGTGCGGTCAACGCCAGCTTTGCGGGCCAGTACGAGAGTGTCTTCAAGGGTAGGGGGATGCAGTTCGACGAGGTTCGCGAGTACAGCCCCGGCGACGATATCCGCAGTATCGACTGGAACGTGACGGCCAGGACGGGCAGGCCCTACATAAAGCGGTTTGTCGAAGAGCGTGAGATGACCGTGATCTTCGCCGTTGACCTGAGCGCATCGGGCCAGTTCGGAACGGTGCAACGGATGAAAAATACGCTGGCGGCGGAGTTTTGCGCGGTGCTGGCCTTCGCGGCGGCCAAGAACAACGATAAGGTGGGTCTTCTTGCTTTCACCGACCGGATAGAGCTGTTCATACCGCCCAAAAAGGGCAGCAGACACGTTCTTCGGCTGATTCGGGAGCTGCTGTATTTCAAGATGCCGCAGCGGCGGACGAATATCACAATGGCGCTGGATTATTTGGGCAGGGTGATTCACAAAAAAGCTACGGTGTTTTTGGTTTCCGATTTTATAGAGACGGATTTCAAAAAGCCGCTCAGTCAGCTCAACAAACGTCACGACGTTATCGCGGTTTCTGTCAGGGACCCTGCGGAGGTCGAGCTGCCCGACGTGGGGCTGATTGAGTTTGCCGACGCCGAGACGGGCGAGATGATTTTTATCGATACATCGAACAGAAGATTTCGAGACAGGTACGCCAGCACAAGCCGCCAGAGCTTCGACGAGCTAAAGAGAACACTCAACTCGATAAACGTTGACTGCATTAGTATAAGCACGGACAAGCCGTACATACAGGATTTGATTCAGTTTTTTCATATACGGCACAGGCGGTACTGAGCCAGGCGAAGTTTGTTTTTTGTGTAAAGAGTTTTTAAGGAGAAGCGATGGCTGAGGATAAACTGGATTTTTCACTGCCCGGGAAAAAGCCCGGCAGCCGGGCGGCGAATGTAGTGGCTATTCTACTGCTTTTGGTCCTGGTTGGCCTGACGGCGGCTATTCTGCTGAGGGGTTCATCGGCTGTGAGCCCCCAGCCGACGGCGACAGCTCTGTCGGCTGAGCAGGCCCGGCAGTTAGCAACGAAGCTGGCCGGCCGTAATCTATACGAGCAGGCGGCGGGGGTGTGGGAAAAATATCTTGCTCGGAGCGGGCTGACCGGCACCGACAGGGCCAAAACGCTGTTTGAGACCGGAACTCTGCTGGAAAAAGCACATCGTTACGGCGATGCAATCGAGTATTTTTATCGCAGCGAGATGGCTGCGAAGCTTCCCGAACTTCAGAGCGATATTAACGCACACGTCAAGAGTTGCTTTGAAAAGTCAGGCAGATTTTCCGCTCTGCGATACGAGCTGATGGACCGGACGAGTCTTGCATCCAAGGGCTCGACCGGGGGCAAAGTCGTCGCCGAGCTCGGGCCTGAAAAGATAACCGAGGCGGACCTGGATGCGATGATTGAGCAAAACATTGATAACCAGTTAGAGCCGTATTCGGCATTTATGACGACCGAGCAGCTTGCCTCGCAAAAGAAAAAAATGCTCGAACAGTATAAGTCGCCTTCGTTAAAACAGCAGTTTATCGAGGACCGGCTCAGCCGGGAGGTGCTGTACCGTGAGGCCCTGGCACAGGGGCTGAGCGATAAACCGCAGGTTAAGCGACTGCTGGAAGAACTCGAACGAGAGGCCCTGAGCCGACAGATAATGAACCGGCAGCTCGCCGAAAAGATTCATATCACCGAGACGGACCTGCGAACGTATTACGAGGCGAACAAGGACAAGTACACCGAAGAAATCAAAGACCCGAACGACCCGAATGCACCGGCTCGGAAACGGCAAAAAAGCTTTGACGAGGCCAGGCAGGAGTTGATGAGCTCGCTGGCAAACGAAAAACGGCAGGATGTCCAGCAGGCATATATGAAGGAAATGATGGATAAGTATAACGTGGTGATACATACATCTGCGCTGCCGGCAGACAAGCAAGGCAAAGAATGAGCACCAAAGCAAAAAGGCGCAGCAGTTTAGGAACGTTTGCGGCTTACGCACTTTTAGCGTGTGCGCTTGTGCTGCTGTGCGCCGGCTGCGGCAGGACAGAAAAAGCCGGGGCCGGCAAAAGCGAATTCGAGATAGATAAACCTTATGAAAAAGGGCCTTTGAGTGTGCACGTTCGGCTGGACAAAGGCAAGATAACAATCGCCCAGACGTTAAATCTTCAGTTAGAGGCGGCGGTTGCACCGGGATATGACGTCAATATGCCGAAGGTTGATAAGGTCTTGGAGAATTTTCAGCTTCTCGACTGGCAGAGCTTGCCGGATAAGCTGGACGAAAAAAATAATGTAGTGAGCACTCGTCAGTACCGGCTGGCGCCGTTTTTGTCGGGAACGTACGCGATACCTTCCTTCACGTTTGAGTTCCATGATGTCAATGCCGCCGACGGCAAAAAATACGAACTTTCGACCGAGCCGATAGATATCGAGGTAACCTCTTTGCTGGGCAGTGACCGCGCACAACTGAAGATAGCGGATATCGAGGGGGTGGTGGAGATGCCGAGAGGAAAGTCACTGTGGTGGGTCTGGGCGCTGGTTTTTGGCGGCACAGCGACAGCCGGGGGATTGTGGTTTTATTTTGGTAGAAGACGTGTGAGAAAACTTGTCAGGATTTTCAGGCCGGCACACGAGGTCGCTTACGCTCGCCTGCGGGCACTGGTTAAAGAAAACCTTGTCGAGGCGGGCAAAGTAAAAAAGTTTTACGAGCGGATAAGCGATATTCTCAGACATTATATCGAGCACCGGTTCGATTTGCGTGCGCCGCGGCACACTACCGAAGAATTCCTGGCTGAGCTGAGAGATACCAACGTGCTGCCGACTGCCGACAAGCAGCTTCTGGCCGAGTTTTTGGAGCATTGTGATTTGGTCAAATTCGCCAGATACAGCCCGACAGCCGGGCAAATTCAACGAACGTTCGATTTGACCAGGGACTTTATCGAAAAGACGAAAAGCGACGAACGGAAGATTGACGTGACGGATAGGTTAGAGCAAAAGAGCATAAGTGCATAAGAGCAAAAGAAAGGAGAAAAATGGCTGAATTCGGCTACAGAAAACTTACGGTTTGGAAAAAGGCCGACGAGCTGGCTTATCAGACGTACTTGCAGACAAAGGTTTTTCCAAAAGAAGAGATGTTTGGTATGAGGTCACAAATAAGACGAGCAGCTTTGTCAGTTCCTACGAACATCGTGGAGGGATACGCCAGGCAGGGGAAGAAGGAATTGCACCGATTTGTTGGTATAGCGTTAGGTTCTCTGGCTGAGGTCAAATATCTAATAGACTTCTCAATGCGTCTAAAGTACTTAACCGTCGCGAACTCAGAAAAGCTGGAAAGTTTGGCACAGGAGACAGGACGCCTGTTATGGAAATTCTACAAATCACTTTAGAGGGCCGACATAGTATGACTTATGACTTATGCACTTACGACTTTTGCACTTATGCACCACTAATCCGTGGGAGTTCATAAATGCAGGTGTATTCGCCGTGGGCACTATTGTTGCTTTTGACGCTGCCCGTTTTGGGGTACCTGATGGTGCGCAAAAAGCGGACGGCGGCGGTGAAGTTTTCTTCACTGAATAATATGCGCAATTGCCCTGTGTCGTGGCGGCTTCGTTTTCGGCCGGTTCTGGTTGTCGCCCGGATTCTCTGTCTCGCCCTGCTGATAATCGCACTGGCCAGGCCGAGAAAGGGAACGGTGCTCTCGGAGTTCTCGACCGAGGGCGTCGCCGTGGAAGTCGTCGTTGACCGCTCGGGAAGTATGCAGGCAGAAATGGATTATAACGGCCAAAAGATGAATCGGCTGGAGGTGGTTAAGAGGGTCTTTGCAGATTTTATAGCGGGAGGCGATAAAAAGTTCGCCGGCAGGAGCGGCGACCTTATGGGCTTGATTACGTTCGCGCGGTATGCCGATACGGTGTGCCCGATGGTGCTGAGCCACAATGTGCTTGTCGAGTTTTTGAAAAATACCCATATAGTTCGGCTTCGCAGCGAAGATGGCACGGCTATCGGCGATGCGGTTGCGCTGGCGACAGCCCGGCTCAAAAAAGCCGAAGAAGAGATTCAGCAAAGAAAAGCCCGGTTAGGTTCGTTGAGTAAGGGCATTGAAAAACTACACGGGCAGGATGATTTCAGGATAAAGAGCAAGGTAATAATTCTGCTTACCGACGGCCAGAACAATACCGGTCGCTACAACCCGATGCAGGCCGCTGAGCTGGCCAAAAAATGGGGCATAAAAATTTACACCATCGGCATCGGTTCGGGCCAGTCGTTTGTTACGATCCAGACGTTGATGGGGACGATGAAAATCCCGGCGCAGAACGAGCTTGACGAAGGGCTTTTGAAATCGATTGCTCAGGAAACCGGGGGCTTCTACGGCAGGGCGGACGACGCGAAGGGCCTTGAGAAAATAGTCGAGAAAATCGACAAGCTGGAGAAAAGCAAGGTGAAATCGATACAGTACACACAGTATGCCGAGCGGTTCGGCCCGTGGACGTTCGCAGCGCTGCTTTTGCTTACCGCCGAGATAGTGGCGGGCTGTACGATATTCAGGAAAGTGCCGTAACGAGGTAATGGGAACGTCTATGCTTGGACATAACGAGGCATTGCGATTGCTGTTTGTAGTACCGCTTGTTCTTGTGCCGGCGTACGTCTGGTCTTTCTGGCGCAAGTCAAAGGTGCTTAGGGCGCTGGCCGCCGCCGAGATGCTGAAGGAAATAAACGCCTCGGTGAGTGTGAAAAAGCAGGTTTTCAAGGCGGTTTTGCTGGTATGTGCGTTCGTGAGTATAGTGATTGCATTGACCGAGCCGAAGTGGAACCCGAAGCCGCTGCAGATAAAACGCGCCGGCAGGGACATTGTGATACTGCTCGATACGTCCCGGTCGATGCTGGCAGAGGACATAAAGCCCAGCCGATTAGAGCGGGCGAAAATTGCCATTGCAGACCTTCTGGAACGGTTGGCCGGCGACAGAATTGCGATAGTAACCTTTGCCGGAAACAGTACGGTTAAATGTCCCCTTACGCAGGACTACGCCTTTGTGCGAATGGTCCTGGCGGATATTTCAACCGAGAGCAACAGCAGGGGCGGCACGATGATAGGAGATGCCGTACGAAAGGCGACCGAGGATGTCTTCGACAGGCAAAGCCGCAAATACAAGGATATCATCCTCATTACGGACGGCGAGGACCACGACAGCTTCCCGGTTCAGGCGGCTGAAAAGGCGGCTGAAAGCGGTGCGAGGATAATTACCGTCGGCCTGGGCGACGAAAACGAGGGCTCTCGAATTCCGGTTACCGCCCCCGACGGCGAGAAAACGTTCCTGAAGTACAGGGGCCGGCAGGTCTGGTCCCGGCTCGACGCCGATACCCTGCGAAAGGTTGTCTATGCCACTAAGGGCGGCAAGTACATCGGCGTCGAGCCGGGTACGACGCTCGATTTGGGACAGATTTACGAGGCGCTAATCGCATCGGCTCAGAAGCGAGAGCTTGAATCGGCTACTATGATGCGATACGATGAAAATTTCCAGATATTTCTGGCACTGGCCATTGCTCTTATCGTTGTTGAGGCATTGATAAGTGAACGCAGGAAGACTTAATATAATTTTAATACCGGCGTTTCTTTCGCTGGCTTTGCAGACGGCCTCCGGAAGCCCGGCTGCCGTCGCGGTGCGGCAGGGCAACAAGCTTTACGCCGACGGTCGATATAACGAGGCAATTAAGAAATATGACGAGGCGCTGGTTGAATCGCCGCAGGCACTTGAGCCGAAGTTCGACAAGGCCGCAAGCTACTTTCGTCTCGACGACACAGCCCCGGCGATAGAGCTTTACAAGCAGGCCGCCGCCGAGAGCAGGAATATGTCATTAGTCGCTAAGGCGAAGTACAACCTCGGTAACTGTTATTTCGTCGAGGGGACAAAACAGAAAGACTCGGATTTGCAAAAGGCCCTGGACGATATGCGCACCGGCATCGAAAACTGGCGGGCGGTGCTGGAAATTGAGCCGGACAACGAAAAGGCGGCAAAAAATATCGAGGTTGCACAACTGACTATAAAAGATATTATGGACCGTATTCACAAACAGCAGCAGAAACAGAAACAACAGGCCCAAAAACAGAAGAAACTTGCCGATAAGCTCAAACAGCTCTACGAGCAGCAAAAACAGTTAGCCGACAAGACCGGGCGGACAAAACAGCAGGTGGACGCCAACGATATTTCACGACAGCAGGCGTCATGGGACTATAACGATATTGCAGAGCAGCAATCGCAGTTGAGGGACAAAACCGAACAAACGCTCGACCGGATTCAGCAGGACCCCAATCTCGCTCAGCAGCCCCAGGCACAGCAGGCGGCTAAGGAGCTTGGCAGCGCAGCGCAAAAACAGAGCGACGCCGAAAAGCAGTTGAAAGAACCGTCGTCGGGCCAGGCGAAACAGTCGCAGGACAAGGCGGCTGAGCATATCGAAAATGCAATAAAATCGCTGTCCGGCCGGCAGGGGCAAAACCAGCAGCAGAAGCAGCAACAGCAGGGCCGGCAGCAGCAGGAACCGAATCAGCCCGCCGAACCGAACCGGCCCCAAGAGCCGAATCAGCCGCAGCAGCAACAGCAGGCAGCCGCGCCGGATGAGACCGCACAGGAGATTTTAGATAAGGAACAGCGTCAGCACAAACAAAGGCAAATGCTGCAAAACGCCGGTTACCAAAAAGTCGATAAGGATTGGTAGGATGAACGGCTTTGCAAAACATATAGTGACGGCCTTATTGGCGTTGAGTATGACCTCGGGCGCAGCGCCGGCGGCGGTGCAGGTGTACGCCGCCGTGGATACGTCAAAAGACATCTACACCGGTGAAAGTTTTACATACCAGATAATCATCGACGGCCAGAGCAAGCCCGGCGACGTGGATTTGTCGCCTCTGCAGAAATACAATCCCAAAAGCTCCGGCAACAGGGACGTCTCTCAGACCTCGATAAGTATAATAAACGGCAAAACGAGCAGGACCGTTGTGAAGCGATACGTAATGAGTTATATGCTCACCGCCGAGAAGGCCGGACTGATAAACCTGCCCTCTGTCACGGTAACACTCGACGGCAGGACGTACCGGACGAACCCGGTGCAGGTGCGCATTCTCAGGCCGGGCACGACCGACCAATTGGAGCTTGAGGTGATGCTGTCTGAACGGCAGTGCTATGTGGGCCAGCCGGTGCTAATGACGCTCAGGTTCTACAGGTACGTGAACATCGGGGACTATCACTTCAATGTGCCGGCGCTGAACAGCGATGCGTTTTATGTAGAAGAGCCGGATGATGAAAGCGGCAAGCTAAAGGAGTATCGGCTGACTCGAAAGGGCAGGGATGTGATTTTGCTCACTGTCAGCAAGGTCCTTATACCCAAGCATGCCGGCGAGATTGAATTGGTGCCTGCAACGGTTTCAGCGAATGTTGCTGAGGGCAGGTCGCGAACGAGCAACGGTTTCTTCGACGACTTTTTCGGCCGGACACAATACAAACGGTATATGGTCGGCTCCGAACCGCTGAAACTGCTTGTAAAGCCGCTGCCCGGGCAGGGCAGGCCTGCACAGTTTTACGGGCTGGTGGGCCGGTACACCATCGAGGCGACCGCCGAGCCGACAGAGGTCAGCGTCGGCGACCCCATCACGCTTACTATCAAGGTCGGGGGCGGCAAGTATCTAAAACCGGTTCAGTGGCCCACGCTTGAAGATATTCCGCAGCTGGCTAAAAATTTCAAGATACCCTCGCAGAGGTCTTCGCCGACAATTGAAAACGGCTGCAAGATTTTCACACAGACCATCCGGGCGAACAACGACCAGGTCAGCGAGATACCTTCAATTCCGCTGGCCTTTTTCGACGCCGACAAGGGCGAATACGTGGTTGCGAAAACACAGCCGATAAAGCTCGATGTTGCTGCGACGAAGATACTGACGTCGGCGGATTTGCAGGGCAGACAGTTCGACACGGTCAGCAAGGAGGTCGAGGCAATAAGGAAGGGTTTGAGCGCCAACTATGAAGGCCCCGACGTTCTGGAGAACAGGGGGTTTTCTCCGCTCACGGCTATGGTGAGCGGTGGCTATGCGGTTCTCTGGGGCGGGCCTTTGGCAGCGCTTGTTCTGAGCGTATTGTACAGGTTGTTCACATACAGAACCGTAGAAAGGGCCCAGCGCAGGCGAAGGCGAAAGGCGGCTTCCAAAGCCATCGGCCGGCTTAAAAAGGCCGGCTCAGTCGATGCGCAGCAGCTCGCCGGCCTGATGAGACAGTATATCGGCGAGCGGTTCGACAGGGTGGCCGGCTCGCTTACCGCCGATGACTGCCGGGCGGTTGTCATATCCGCCACCGGCGATACCGCGACAGCGGACAGGTTCGCAGACATTATGGCACAGTGTGAGGCGGCCCGGTACACATCGGCTCAGACGAATCTCGACGCCGAACGAGTAAGTGAGGTTATCGAGCTGGTGCGCATTATTGAAAAGAAACCGAAGAAATGAGTACGGCAAGGCATTTGTTCATCCTGTTTGCAGTGTTACTGGCCGTCCCCGTCGGTACGGCACAGGCCGAACTGCCGAAGGGCCGGATACAGTCGCTTTTTCAGCAGGCCGGCGAGACATTCCGGAAGGCGAACTCGACAAAAAATGCAGCTCAGGCCGATGAACTTTACGAAAAGGCGATACTGAATTATGAAAAGATTATCGCCGACGGACGCCTGAGTAACCCAAAACTTTACTACAACCTCGCCAACGCATACTTACTTAAAAACGACATCGGCAGGACAATACTGAATTATCGGAGGGCCGAAAAACTTGACAAAGCCGACGCCAATATCCACAAAAACCTGGCGTTCGCGAGGAGCAAAAGGATTGACAGAGTTGCCGTAAAAACGGAAAAACGCGTTATGCAGACAATGTTTTTCTGGCACTATGATTTTCCCCTGAAGACCAGGTTCCTTGTCGGCTGCATCTGCTTTGCCGTTCTGTGTATCGCTTTGACGGTCATAGTCTGGCTCGGACGAAATGCGCCGTGCGCTGTGATAAGTGTGATTGCAGGCGTCGTTTTTCTATCTATGCTTGCATCGGTTGTCGTCGAAGCCGAACAGCAGGCGCACAATGTTTGCGGCGTGATTGTTGCACGACAGGTCATTGCCCGCCAGGGCGACGGTCAAAACTATGAGCCGAGCTTCAAAGAACCGCTGCACGCCGGCACCGAGTTCGACATGCTCGAACAGCGGCCGGGCTGGCTGCACATCCGGCTCAGCGACGGCACCGACGGCTGGATAACGGCCAACGCCGCCGAACTGATATGACCCCGGCGTAATCCTTTGTGCTGTCTTGACAGGACGGTTGTACGCACCGGATGAGTTTTGCCTTCTTAGAACTGCCCGCCACTTTCGTTCGGCTCCGGCGGCTCAACGACCGGCTCCGGCGCCGAACGCTCCTGAAGCGACTTGATGGTCGCAAGCTGCTCGGCTATCTTTGCCTGCTGCTGCTTGATTGTTGTCCGGAGCTGCTCGACCACCGCTTTCAACTGCTCGTTTTGTTTTTGCAGAACAGTTGCTTTTTTGACCTGCTCTTCCAGCAGAACTATCAGTTGTTCGTTTGACTGCTGTGAGTTTTCGGCTTCGTCGGCAAGCTCGTCATGCTGCTGCATAAGCTCGTTGAGCTGCCTGACAAGCTGGTCCCGGGCGAGTGTTGCCGTCCGGAGCTTTTCATTCAAAAGGGCCTTTTGTGCCTTGAGATTCAGCATCTCGGCTTTGAGTTTTACCAGCTCGGCCCTTGCCTTGTTGGCCTCGGCGCTTGCCTCCTTTTTGTCTTTGTCCCTGCAGCCGGGCAGAAAGAGTGCAGCGAATGTCAGTAAAAGCACTGCGAACGTTATTTGCTTTTTTACTGTCATTTTCCGCTGTTTTTAGCAGGTTGACATATTTCAAGGTTTTTCTCAGATGCTAATATCGGCCATTTTACGTCGGGACTGTGACTGAAACCCGGCAGGCGATTCACGCTCAGGGCTGCCAATCGATGCCGGTGATACCGCCGGCAGTCAGGTTGGGGTTCGGGTTGCCGTCGTTTGCGGGAAGAATATCCTCCGCCTTCAAAAAACACACGTGCCCGTCGGCAAAAAGGTAGTTTCGCCGACCCGCCCAGCCCCACCAGCCGGGGTCGGCACCTTCTTTGATTACATAGTGGTTGCTGAGCCACTCGCCTGCAATTATCTTCTGGCTCGGCTTTGCAACGTTGACGGGTTTCTGGCAGATGCCGGGCTTCGGGCTGCTGTACGTCCGGCGAAAATCGTTGATGTCGTCGATTTGCCGGGGACTGTGGTAGAACGCCATCGAGTACGAATAGCTCGTGGACTGCCACTTCTGCGGGTCGCTCCGGTCGGCCGGGCACAACAGAACCGACGGATTGTTGGCATCGATATGACCGCCCAAGTACGGCTCGACAAAGCTTCGCCAGCCGCGGCCCATCCACAGCCAGCAGTACGGCGACGTCGAGACCGGGTCGTCGGCGCACGGATACCTCTGGTCGTTTGTCTCTGCGTACAGCCGAATCGCAAGGTCGATTTGCCTGAGATTGCTGCCGCACGCCGCTCTCTTTGCGGCCGACCGAGCCCTGCCGAGCACCGGCATAAGTATTGCAAGAACTACTGAGACGGTTGCGAGCACCACTAACAGCTCGACGAGCGTAAAGCCCTGCAAAACCGGCATCAACCGTGCCTCTTTCCGTAAAACACTGGAGTCGAATCGTCCCATCGTAACTGTCACCGGCATTGTCGTTACTCGACCGTAACGCTCTTTGCAAGGTTGCGCGGTTTGTCAACGTCGTGGCCCCGAAGCACAGCGGCGTGATAAGCCAAAAGCTGCAATGGCACCACGGTAAGCATCGGCTGGAGCAGCTCCGGTGCTTCGGGGATGGTAATCAGGTGGTCGGCGTGCTGCTTGATGTTATCGTCGCCTTCGGTGGCGACGATGATTGTTTTGCCGCCGCGAGCACGCACCTCGGCGATATTGCCCATTATTTTGTCGTACTGTGGGCCGGCTGTTGCGATGAAGACCGCCGGCATACCGTCAACAATCAGCGCTATCGGGCCATGCTTCATTTCAGCGGCCGGTAAACCCTCGGCGTGAATGTAGCTAATCTCCTTGAGCTTCAACGCCCCTTCGAGGGCGACCGGATAGTTGAAACCGCGCCCGAGAAACAGCCAGTTGTTGTTTTGTATGTTTGCCGCGGCGATTTCCTTGATGTGCCCGGACTGCTCAAGTATCCTGCCTATCTTGTCCGGTATTTTTGAAAGCTCTTCTATGTACCCGGCGGCCTGGTCGCTGCTGATGTGTCTTCTTCTGCCTAATTCGATTGCCAGCATAGCCAGAACCGCCACCTGTGCAGTGAACGCCTTCGTGCTGGCAACGCCGATTTCAGGGCCTGCGTGCAGATAAACGCCTGCATCTGTCGCCCGGGCGATGGATGAGCCGACGGCATTGACAATGCCCAGAACCGTTGCACCGCGTTCCTTGGCCTGTTCCACGGCGGCAAGGGTGTCGGCGGTCTCGCCGGATTGACTTATACATATCACCGTCGTGCCGTCCTCGATGATTGGATTGCGATACCTGAACTCGCTGGCGTACTCGGTCTCGGTTGGTATTCGTGCAAGCTGCTCGAAGAGAAACTCGCCCACCAGGGCCGCGTGCCAGGCCGTCCCGCAGGCCGTCAGGATGATGCGTCTGGCGCGCGTGAGCTGGCGGGAAAATGCCGCAATGCCGCCGAGCTTGATTCTGCCGCTGGATATGTCGATTCGACCGCCCATACACGTTTCCAGCGCCCTGGGCTGCTCGAATATCTCCTTGAGCATGTGATGCTCGAATCGGCCTAATTCAATCTGCTCAAGTGAAAATTCTATTTCGCTCAGCCGTTTGGTTACCGGAACGTTGTCGATTGTCTTCGTCCGAAACCCTTTCGAGTCAAGCGTAACCATCTCATTGTCGGCCAGATATACTGCTTGAGTCGTGTGCTCGACGATTGCCGCTGCGTCCGAGGCGAGAACATACTCGCCCTCACCGACGCCGAGAATGAGAGGGCTGCCCTTTTTGGCGCCGATGAGCGTATCGCCGCAGTCCGCGCAGAGAATCCCTAAGCCGTATGTGCCGTGCAGCTCACGCAGCGCCCGCTGGACGGCCCATTCAAATTTGCTCTGCCCGTCGCCTTGTTTGTTCTCTTCGCCGCCGTCGCCTTTGGCATAGAAGTAGCCGATGAGATTTACAATGACCTCGGTGTCGGTATCGCTGACAAACTCGACACCCTCGCCCTGAAGCCAGGTTTTCAGCGTTGCGTAGTTTTCGATGATACCGTTGTGCACAAGGGAAATTTTGCCCGTATAGTCGATATGGGGATGGGCATTCACCCGGTTGGGCTTACCGTGCGTGGCCCATCGGGTGTGGCCGAGCCCGAGTGTATCCTCGCCCTTCGGCTCGTCAAGGATTGCCTCCAGGGCAGCGATTCTGCCGGCTGTTTTTTTGATTCTTATCGCCCCGCTCTCGAGCAGCGCAACCCCCGCCGAATCGTAGCCGCGGTACTCAAGTCGTTTCAGCCCCTCTACAAGAATCGGCTGAGCACTCTTCTTGCCCAGGTAAGCAACTATGCCGCACATCTAAAAATCCTCTAAACGAACAGCAATCCATATTGATTCGGCAATATTACAGCCCGTCATTATACTAAAAACGCCGCCGAAATAAAGCAGCTTTTATGCAATTACCCAACCAGCCCATGACCCTCTCCGGCAGGGCCAAACGTCTCGGGAAATTACCAGGATTACAGGCCAATGCAAATAATTGAAGCCGAACCTGATTATCAACGAAATCAAGGCAGAAAAATCAAGTCCAGTTCAGCGCGTATTCACCCCCCTTGCTCCATTGCTCTGCTGTTCCACGCTGCTTATAAAACAACCATTGCCTACGCGAGTGCAACAACTTCTGGTTCTGTTCTTGGAAATCTTGCTATTTTAAAAATCCTTTCAATCCTTCGACTTCGCTCAGGATGGTGAGCCTGTCGAACCAAAAAAAGTTACATTCCTTTTTCCCCAGTATGGTGTCCTCAGATTTTCCCAGCATAACGGCGGTTCGCTGAAGCGCTCTGGTTATAGCGCATCAAGATATGCCAATGGATTCTGACCATTTTTTATATTTCGATCTGTCGTTTCGTAGGCTGTGGCGCGCATCTTCTCAAAACTGGTAATGTCCAAACCTACTGCTTGCGCACTCTCACGCCATTGCTTGATGCCGTCCTCCAAAAACTTCAATTTACTGTCGGCTTCAGCAATGTAGTTGGCCTTCCCTTGTGCTCGGGCAAATTCCTGTATCCTCGACCAAGCTCCTGCTCCCGAATAAAGCGACTGGCCTTGCGCCTTGAGAACTACGCCGCCAGCCTTGAACACAACTTAAATCAACAACGAACAGCCAACAACGGCAGCAATTCCAAATATGATTAGAACTTTCTTCATGGTATCGTGCGCCCTAACGCCCAAACTCAGCGACTTGGTTAGGCGGCATGTGTCTCATCTCGGTAAATCTGAAATCGGGCACCATACCTATTTCTCCCTATTAAACGCCTGGCTACGCAACCAAGCCTTTCGATTCCAAAATCTTTCTCGAATTGCCTTTTTTACGATTTTTCCGCCTAACTGCCTTAAAATAAACGACTTACCCGCCTTTTTGCCCGTTTACAATGCCACGATGTAACCTTACAATTGCCTGATGTAAGCCAACAACATCACGATGTAACTCGCCAAGATGCCTTATGGCACTTACAATTGCCTATTGTAACCTCACAACGCCACGATGTAAAGCCGCAATACCACGATGGGGAAATCCGGGGTAGAATGCTTTTATAAGTGCTTATTCGGGCTATTATTGTATGTTCTGAATTGACGCGATGACGATATTTTTGTTTAATTATCGGCTTATGATTTGTGTAATTGACTACAACGTGGGTAACGTCGAAAGCGTTTGCAACGCATTTCGCTATATCAATACCGCTTCGGAGCTGACCGCCGATCCTGATAAGCTCCGGTCTGCCACAGGGCTGGTCTTGCCGGGTGTTGCCGCCTTTGGCTTTGCCATTAACGCGCTCGGTCCGTTAGCGGAATTGGT